>WWDN01000001.1:0-34542 GCA_035615875.1 Thermodiscus sp.
CGCCGTTCACGTATGAAGTTGTGGGTAAACCCACTTATTAAAGCATTCAACAGGATCCCGGCTATTCAAGGCTTGACAGTATCCTTGAGAAGACGCTCCTCAGGAGTTCCATGGACTGGCGATCGGAGTCGTCCACGTAGCCGCCCAGCATGGAGAGCAAACGCTTCTCCGAGTGATAGGCCGCCTCTACATAATAGCCTGCCAGGGCATAGAGCTCCTCCACGCCATCGCCGCCCGGAGTTATATCACCGTTCTCAATTGCATCGACCACCCGGAGCGCGTCCTTCAGCAGGGCTGATCTCAGGGATCTAAGCCTTGAGACTGCATCCCTGAGCTCTTCTGGGCTCCTACTACTCATATCCGTGGACGCTAGCTCGCGGGCTATACCCTCTATCGTCTCCATCGCTCTAAGGTGCTCTTCAAGCTTCATAGAGAGTAGCTGAGCCATAATCTCCGTTCTTGAAGTCAATACTCCGTACACCCGAGGAGAAGATAAGATGGGTTCTAGGGGTGTTATATGCTGAGTTTTACCCCTAGCTTCTCAGTCCCCTTATATGCCCTCACAGTCGCTATGCTCTCGTCCGCTATACCATGTTCCTCCATCAGGTCAGGGTTCACGTGTACATGGCCCTCGTCGACTTCCTCGTCGAGTATGGCCAGGAAAGCGAACCTATGCCTGCCGGCAACTACAATCTCAAGCTTATCCGTTATGCCTAACTGGTTAGCTATACGCGGGTTTATCTTAGCCTTCTCAGGCGCTAGGGAGTCGTCGTACTTCAACCTGATCCTCTTCTCCCGTACCTGCTTCTGACTAGCCTTAAGGCTGGATGCGGGGGGTATCACGGCTAGTATATCCCTTATAGAGCCCCTAGGCCTGTCGGGCCTCACCTCCTCCACGGCCTCGCCCTCGGAGTGCTCCACTCCTTCCTCCTCTATCCTCATGCACTTCACCCTTGGCCCGGTCACCATTTAACCTGCTTCTGTATCCTGTCCCGTGCCCTCGACGGGAGTACCCAATTCCACGATGTCTACTCCCCCGTATAAGAACTTTCTCAGAATAGCAGGTGCGTCCTTTAGAGGGACCCTCACCTGCCTCCAAGTATCCCTGTCTCGAAGAGTCACGGTGTCGTCCTCTAGCGTCTGATAGTCTACAGTGAAGACCGCGGGCACGCCTATCTCGTCGAGCCTCGCATACCTCCTACCGATACTCCCGCTATCATCGTATACCACGTGGAACCCGTTCTCCACCAGCAAGTGGTACAGGCCTAGAGCCTTCTCCCTCAGAGACTCCTCCTTCTCCACCAGGGGGAGTACTCCGGCCTCTATAGGAGCTATATCCCTGGGGAAACTGAGCACGGTCCTTCCAGCCTTCTCTCGATATGCGTATTCGAATGCTACGTAAACTATCCTATCGGTTCCAAAGGAGGGCTCGACGACGTGTGGTATTATCTTTCTCCCAGATACCTTCTCGGTCCGCTCCACCACCTTAATAGCCTCCGGCGGGATCCTATGGCCTGCCTCCTCGACAGGCTCGCCCTTCTCAGCTGCCTCTACCAGTCTCTCCACCGGTATCCTGCTGGCCTCCTCCAGGATCCTCTTGGCCTCCGATTTGAAGGTCCTCCCAATATAGGCCTTGTCGATGAAGGCCTTCTTCACCTTGACTTCTCGTGGCTTCTCATAGGGCTTGAACACGGTCAAGTCGGCGCCGCTATACTCCATGTGTCGTGATAGGTCGTAGCTCCCCCTGTAGCTGTGGCCCGCTACCTCGACCCAGCCCCATCGGGAGACCTTGACCATCTGGTCGAATGTCTGAGAGGAATAGTGGGCTCTCTCGTGGGGTCCCTTCTCGTCAAAGAACATGGCTTCATCGGGTACTCCCAGGCTGTTCATGAACCTCTTGCCTATAACCATCCAGTAGGCCAGGCACTTATGAATTATCACCCCGTTTTCTACGGCCTCGTCAACCCTGTACTCGCGGGGGCCCTCGCCCCTAGTCTTGGCTTCGTAGGTCCTTATCCTTAGGACTTCGCCCTTTACATTGTCGTAGAAGGGACAGCTCCCATCCTCGTCCTCGGGATCGATGAAATACTCCATCTCCATTATGGTAAACTCCCTTAGCCTCATCATCGCCTGCCGGGGGCTTATCTCGTTCCTGCCCACGCGCCCTATCTGGGCTATGCCAAGCGGCAGCCTGCCCCTCATCACGTCTAGGACCCGTTTGAATGCTACGAACATGCCCTGGGCGAGCTCCGGTCTAATGTAGCCCCTGTTGCCCTCGTAGGGGCCTATCTGGGTGGGGAATAGGAGGTTGAAGAGTTTAACCTCGCCTAGCTCCCCACCGCATACGGGACACCGTATCCCGTGCTTCCTTATGAGATCCGTCATCTCATCCGGGCTCAACCCTTCGGCATCGATACCAAGCTTCTCCTCTATGAGATGATCAGCCCTGAACTTCCTCCCGCACTTAAGACACGTGACTATAGGATCCGTAAAGTTCTCTACGTGGCCGCTGGCTTCGTAGACCCTTGAAGGCCCTATTATGGGACTCTCTATCTCCACGACATAGTTACTATGGTTCTTCACTATGAATCTACGCCACTTCTCAATTATCTTCCTCTTCAATAGGACCCCGTAAGGGCCAAAGTCGTAGAAGCCAGCGACACCGCCATATATCTCGTAGGAGGGCCAGAAGAACCCCCTCCTCCTAGCAAGCTCGACAACCTTAGAGTACAAGTCCTCTCCCAACCGTCATACCCCCAGCCTCAACCCCCATCTCTACACTTGTACCCCCAATTTATACGATAATCGGATAGCATGTATGCCACTTGGGGTGTAGGGAGTTGACGTACAGAGACCTCTACACCGGGAGGGGAGAATGCTATTTTGGGCCGCACAGAGAGGCGGGGACCCCGCTCTACTCTATCCTGGGGGTCCCTCTCGACTCCACGTCCTCCTACCGTACAGGACAGCGATTCGCCCCCTGCGAGGTGAGGAGGGCCTCATATAATATAGAGTGGAATAGCATGCTGGTCGAAGGAGCGTATCTCTACGATGTCCCGATAGAGGATATGGGCGACCTAGCCGTGGTGCACGGGGATCCCCATACAACGCTAGATAGGCTCTCAAGCCTCATACAAGAAGTTTCCTCGGAGGGCAAGGTACCAGTTGTCATAGGCGGGGAACACACTATAACCTACGGTGTGGTAAAGGGGCTCGTGGAGGCGACTGGTAGGCGCCCATGTATAGTGGTCTTCGACGCCCACTTCGATCTGCGCAGAGAGTATCTCGGAGCCAGCACAAGCCATGCTACAGTCATGAGGAGGATCTATGATAGATCCATGACGGAGCTACTCTATTATATTGGAGTTAGGGCGTGGGAGAGGGAAGAGCTAGACTACGCTAGGAGTAGAAAGGGTATATATCATGTGACGAGTCTGAGCGTGAAGAGAATTGGCCCGGCCAACGTCGCGGCTGAACTCAGAGGGACCCTCTCAGCATGTGACAGCATATACGTCTCCATAGACATGGACGTCTTCGATCCAGCTTACGCTCCCGGAGTCGCTAACCCCGAGGCGCTTGGAATCAACCCGATGGATGCAACTACCATACTATATGAGTTGGCGAGCGACGAGCGGCTAGCCGGGATAGATCTGGTCGAGGTCACGCCTCCCTACGACCCCAGCGGAGCGACCAGTATCCTAGCCAGTAGGCTACTGGTAGAGGCGATTATTGTCAACAACCTCGTTAGGAGGGGGGAGAGTATACCTAGGATCCTCTACTAGACGGCGTAGATCTTCCTTCTCTTAAGCGTCTCCGGCGGGGGCCTCAGCTTAACGAATATCCTGCCGCCGCAGTTCTTACACATCATCTCGGAGAACTGTGTGAGCTCCTCCCTACTCATGATGGTGCCGCATCGAATGCACATGTAGTATACCGGTCTATCCCTTATACCATACGGGAGGCTTTCCTCCTCCCCCCACTCGTAATCGTAGCCGCTCACCGCAACACGCACCCGTTACGTCCAGGGCTTAAACCTGGGCCGGGCGAAGGCTTATATCCCTTAGGCAACTATTAGATGGGATTGCGAAGGGAAAGGTGGGTAGCAAAGGCCATGTCGGACTTTTCGATGTGCGGAGGCCTTCCGCCTGAGATATGCGAGCAACTTTCTGCAGAGGAGCAGATTATAAAGATCAGAGTCGAGAGAAGACGGTTCGGCAGAGAAGTAACCATAATCGAGGGAATCAACGAGAAGGAATTCGACTTGAGGAAACTCGCAAGCACCCTAAAGAGCAAGCTAGCAACTGGGGGTACAGCGAAGAACGGTAGGATAGAGCTCCAGGGAGACCACAGGCACCGTGCAAAGAAGATCCTGGTGGAGCTCGGATTCCCGGAGGAGAATATAACCATCATAGAGTAGGACGTAGCCGCGGAGGGAGAAGTAGGGGCTCACATCCTAGCCTTCTTTAAACCCAAATAATATGCTAGGAGCACGCCTGCATCCCTCAAAACGCCCTCCGACAATATACCGAGCAGAAGCCTGATCAACCTAGACGGGCTCGATAGCACCACGCTCACAAGGGCCTCGTGGCCGTCGTATGTTAACTTCCCGCTGAGGGACTCGCAGAAGCCTCTCCGCACGATCACGTCGAGGACACGATAGCCCCGGCCCGGTGACGAGTAATAGGCTCTCGCAATCCTGAACTGCCTCGACAACACACTTACAACTTTTGAAACGGCATCGTCAATCAAATAATAGTCCCCGGAAGCCAGATCGCGGGAGGCTATCAAGTCTGCCAGGAGGCTGTTCGGGTAAAGGCCTCCGCCCGTAAGGGGCTTATTGAACCCCGCTGCATCACCAACAACAACAACCCTCCCCACTCTAGGCCTCTCCAGGGGAGGCCCGTGGACTACGACCCCCCCATAAACGTCAGCCGGGGAATTGCTCGCCATCGCTTCCTCAAGGATCCTCTTAGATTGCCGAGGGCTTCGAGATAGAGCTCCGTAGAGGGACCCTCTGGGGAGAGGGACCCTCCAAGCGAACCCGGCGAGGCCTCTCCTGAACTCGATCACTATATGCTCGCTGTTGACACCTGCGTTGGGCGCTTCTACCTCTATGTTGTAGCCGTATGTAGTTAGGAGCCTCCGTTCTAGGCCGAGGGAACGACGGAGTCTACCGTGTATGCCCTCGGCTAGGACCACTAGGTCGTATGCCCTAGTGTGGCCTCCTATAGATAGGCTACCGTTGGGTTTAACCGATTCCACCTTGGTTCTCATGTATATCTTAGCCCCGCTGGCCTCTGCTTCCTCCTTTAAATCCTCTTCCAGCCCTACCCTGTCGAGTTTTATCACATCGTCAATTGTCTCTATTACGCATTGGGAGGAGCCGGTTTCTAGAATAACGCCCCTATACTTGGATATCGTGTTTCTCTGCGCTGGCCCCCCTATTAGCTCGACTGTCCGGCTAGATACAAGGCCTGTACAGTGTTTTGGGAACCCGACCCTCGAATGCTCCTCGTACAGGTATACGTCGTAGCCTTTAACAGCAAGCTTATACGCGAATAGCAGCCCCGCAAACCCCCCGCCTATCACTGCTATCTTCAAGCCAGGACCTCCCTCAGGGTCCTTCCCAGCCCGACTAGGCACTCTCTATCCATCGGCGACGATACTATGATCCCGTCTATCAAACCCTCCAACCCGACTACGAGGCTGGATATCTCGCTGCAATCATCTCTCCCCGCTACTAGGTAGAGATACACCCTCTTGCCCATCTCATGAGCCCTGTCCACCGTCATGGATAAGAGGTTAGCATTAGACCGCCTCCTCCAGTCGTAGTTTAGGGCTAGGTAGAAGCCCGCTGGCACCTGCAGGCGTTTAGCTATCTCGGCCCATGGCTTCCTGAGGCTTAATAGAAGCCCGGGCTCAGGGGCTTCCGGCCTGGTTCTAGCATAGTAGACTGCTTCTTCCGGGCTCATGTCCTCTACAGTGCTCCCCTGCTGTGGGGGATCACCGCGGAGATAGACTATTCTCTCTACCCCGAGGGACCCTATGGTCTTTGTTATGGTCTTGATTGCTATCGTGTTCACGTCTGTAACCCTGAGATGGGCTATGACCCTGAAGCCCCTGGCCCTCAGGTATGCCGCCACGACGGGCGAGTTGTAGTTGGGCTTGCCTAGAGGGGCGTCGGGTATGTCGATCCAATCGTAGTATCTCGATATGTCTGAGGCTAGCTCTAGCAGTAGCCTCTTATCCCTGGGCGGGTCCAGCTCCGCTATCAGCTCCAAGTCCTGCTACCCCGCGATAGAGCCCGCCATGAAGCCGAGTAGCCCTAGTAGCATAGCTAGGAGTATGTTTCTCTTATGGACGTATATCCTTTCCCTGGAATGGTCCCTAGCTAGTCGTAGCGCCTCGTAGACCAGTATCGCGTCTACAACCGCCACGAATATAGTGTAGGCGAGAGGATGAACTGCACGCCAGTACACTGGTAGGGGGCTTAGCAGTACAGCCGCTAGGTAGAGGGTACCTGCTATGAGCGAGGAGGGACCCTCTCCGAGTATTATTGGGAGGGTTCGCGCTCCAGCCCTCCTGTCACCCTCTACATCGGCTATGTCCTTCGCTATCTCCCTTCCGAGCACAGTTAGGAATACCATGATCCAGAACACTGTTATAGCTGGCGTCCACACTCCCGCGACCGCCATGGCGTATGGGAAGGGAAGTGACGTCGAGAAGGCTACCATCAGGTTTCCCGGGAACCCGCTTCTCTTCCCCCAGACGTCATACACGCTACCGACAAGCCATCCCAACACCGCTACCACTAAGGGCCACAGGCCTAGCAGTGATGATGCCGTTATGCCTGCGATACTAGTCGCCAAGTAGCATAGCCATGCGGTCTTCATGCTTATGGTACCGGCCACCAGGGGCCTGTTGGGCTGGTTTATACGGTCAATCTCTACATCTACTATATCATTAAGGATCATGGAGCTGGCAGAGATGCAGCAACCTGTCATATAGGCTAGAGCCAAGGCCCTAACGCCGAGCCCCAGCAGGTCACCTCTAGTTACAATTGCTAGCCCCACGAGTACCGCTAGGCCCACCATGAGGCTATTGGCTATCCTCGCCAGTCTCAAGCACTCCTTGACGCGGCTCAATCCTGCCCAGCCACTCAATGCAAGGGGTCCCGCCTAGGGTAAAATTATAGGATAGCACCCCACATCGTGACGATGGGGTACTGGGCTTGGAGGAGAGGCACTGGTTTGACGAACTAGTCGACAGGGTCGAGGAAGCCCTCAAGGAACGCTACGCGAGGAAGGGCATCATAACCATAAACGGGGGATTGAGCGTATCCGGGCTCCAACACATCGGGAGGCTCCGCGGCGAGATCCTGTTAGGCGAAGCCCTAAGGAGGGAGCTAGAGAAGAGAGGCTATAGGGTTAGACAGCTCCTAACCCTCTATACCGTGGATCCGTGGAAGGGGAAGGAGGGTCAAAGGAGGCAGTTTCCGGATCCAGAAGAGGCCAAGAGGTATATAGGCTGGCCCCTTGAAGACGTGCCAGACCCTAAGGGGTGCCACAAGAACTGGATTGACCACTTCTGGAGCGACTTCGGCCCTTACATAGGCGAATTCACGGATGGAAGGATAGAAGTCGTAACCACTGGAGACCTGTATAGGGGTCCCTTCAGGAAGTTGATACTCGAAGAAGTCCTACCCAAGAGGGAGCTTGTGAGGAACATAATCAACAAGTATCGGGGCAGGAAGCCTTACCCCGAAGACTGGATTCCCGTGGAACCTAGGTGCAGTTCCTGCGGCAGGATTGATTCTACTAAGACCTTGAGTGTTCGCGGGGACGGGAGAGTAGAATACGTTTGCAAGCACTGCGGCTATAAGGGCGTAGCCGATGTTAGTGAATCGAAGCTTAACTGGAGGATTGAGTGGGCGGGTGTGTGGAAGGTCCTCTCAGTGGACTTCGAGCCCTACGGTAAGGACCATGCGACTCCGGGTGGTAGCAGGGATAGTTGTGTCGAGATATCCCGGGTGGTATTCGATTACGAGCCTCCACTGGGCGAGTGGTATGAGTGGGTAGGCTTGCGCGTTGGCGGCAAGGAGACAGACATGTCCAGTAGCGGGTTCACCGGTATCACGCCTAGGGAGTGGCTTGAGGTTGCCCACCCCCAGATACTCCGCTTCCTGTACTTCCTGGTGCCTCCGAGGAGGAAGATCGTAGTGGATCCAGGCCAGATACCACAATACTACGAGCAGTATTATCGAGCCGAGAGAATATACTTCGGTGTAGAGGACGACGAAGACGGTGCCTACCTAAAGAGGACGTACGAGTTAAGCCATCCCAGGGAGATCCCCGATAAACTGCCAGCCCAGGTACCCTATACCCATGCAGCTATCCTAGCCCAGCTAGTGCCCCCGGAGAAGATCGACGAGGCTCTAGCCAGGCTTAGAAGGACCGGTCACCTGCCTGTAGACGCCGACGAATATAGTATAGAGTGGGTTAAGGGCTTGTTGGAGAAGGCTAGGAGGTGGGTTGAACTCTACGCGCCTAGCAGCCTCCGGGTCAAGATACTAGACGAGCTAGACGAAGCCGTAGTGGAGTCCCTCAAGTACAGGGCCATATTCTCTAGGCTCGCCAATAGGCTTGAAGCCCTGGAGGAGTGGCGTGAGGACAGGATAAAGGAGGCTATGATCGAGGCGACCACAGGGCTGTCGGGGCGCGAGAGGCGGGAGTTCTACAAGGAATTCTACAGGATATTCGTCGGAGAGGATAGGGGGCCCAGAGCCGCGCCACTCCTATCTCTGTTGCCCAAGGAATTCGTGTTGGAGAGGCTTAGGAAGGCTACGGGTTTAAGCGACTGACGGTGCAAGCAGGTACCGGACCCTGCTACCGTCGGGGCTCTTGAACACCATCTCTAAGGGCCTCTCGCTTGAGAACTTGATGTCGACGGCCTCAGCTATCTTAGTCAGGTTTAGCACGTTCTTGAGGTAAGATACCTCGTAGACGCTTACAGACGGCTTCCTAACCTCAAGAAAGAGTAGCGCGCTCGACACTCCCTCTTGAAGTACCGCCTCTACGCGTGCTCTTGTCTCGGCCTTGGCTCGTATAACTAGTTTCCCCTCCTCGGCCTCGAACTCTACGTCCTTGCCCACGACCTCCACGTCCTTTATAGCCCTCTTGACCGCCTCGGCTATTACACTCGCTTCGACGTCGTGTTCAAGGGTTAGATTCTCGGGTACATCGATGAAAACCTCGATGTTGGGTAGGAGGAATCTTTTGACTACGGCACTCTCTACCTGGATGAATATCTTGTCGTCTGATACCTTGAAGAGCACCGACTCACCCTTCTTCCCCTTTTTTAACGCGTTTACAAGGGACTCCAGTCTTACACCCATGTAGACGGATTCCCGAGCCTCGTCAATGCTGTATTCTAGGAACGAATCTTGGGGCATCCATATCTCTATATAGGCTATCTTAGCCGGATCCATGCCAGCTACCCTGACTCCATCCCTGCCTATCTCGAACCGGGCCTCATCTAGGATCTTTGAAAGGGCCTCTACAAACTCCCTGAAACTCTTCGAATCCGGGTATCTCAGAGTAGCAACCACATCCTCTATCGAAGCCTCTAGCGTCTCAGCCAAACCCATCCCCATGCTATCGTGTATGCTATTATTCTTTATAGGGTTATCTTGTTCTATCCTGAAGGCTTCCTGGGGGCCGATGAAGAATACGCCATCGCCCGACAAAACCCTGTGCATGGAGAGGAACCGACCCCGAGAGGCCCCCATACCTACAGGTATTCGAGATTGCCTTCCTTGGCCTGGAGCGCCGTAGCCATAGCGAAGAGGGCGTCGCTGAGCCTGTTCAAGGCCTTCAACGCCATCATCAGGGAATCCTTACCAGCCTTGACCTCGATCCCCGACTCGATAACGGCCACCAGCCTTCTCTCCGCCCTCCTGACAACAGTCCTAGCTATATGTATACGCGCACTGCACTCAGAGCCACCGGGTAGTATGAAGCCCTTTAGATCGACGTTTTTCATATAATCGTCGGTTATCTCCTCAAGAGTCTTTACATCCTCCTCGGTTATCCTACTGTGTCCTGAAAGAGAGAAGCCTAGCCTGAAGATCAGCCTTTGGAACCATCTAAGCGTATCTTCAACGGCATCGCTACACGCGATCCTAGCATATCCTAGCAGGGAGTTAGCTTCGTCAATAGCACCCATGAATTCTATCAGTGGGTGAGTCTTGACAACCCTCGTGCCTAGCGCCGCGCAGAAGGTTGAGCCGCTGTCACCCGTTCTCGTATATATACGTACCATTAAGATCACCGTTTCCAATACGAGAGATTCACGCCGTATTATAGTGCTAGGTATAATGAGAGGGTTCTGTGGAGCCGCCGGCGGGATTCGAACCCGCGACCACCGGCTATCCCGCGACTCGGAGCCTCGTTGACCGTTACGAGGCCGGCGCTCTACCGCTGAGCTACGGCGGCTCCCAGGATCAAATGAGGGGTTATGAGTTAGGCGATAATAACCGTTTCCCGCCGGGATCATCGCTGGCTTGTACTCTAGCGTCTACAAATGCAGTAGCGTTTATACGGTTGCTTGAGGGCTTGTCTGATCTTGACGGTATACTTAGCCTGGGGTTAGAAGTGTTAGCGGGGCTACTGTTTAGCATGAGGACAGTAACGGATTGCCCGTAGCTACTCGGCTTTTACTCTCCAAGTAAGTAGGACGCCTTCACCCGGGCTTTTCTTTGGAATGAGGCTTTAATTGCACTGAGGATAGCATCCTTCTCAACATGTTTACAAAGTCTGCCGGGTCCACTACGATTATGCCGAGCTGTTCTCCCAGCCTTTTTATTCCAGCGTCGCTAGTGACTATTATGCCCTTAAGCTCCATTGCCAACAGGATAGTGTCCAGGTCCTCCACACTGTCCACTAGGCCTTTGCGGGTAGCCTCTCTGTACCTGTCTCTTAGGTCCTTGATTGCGTTGCCAATGCATCCGCTCTCAGACTCCGGGCATTCCCTAGCGGCTTTTCTGACGGCAGTCTCGGCGACTCTCAGCCCCTTGTAGAGCCGTCTCCTTATGTCGGCTACGTACTCTGAGAAGACGCTAGCTGGTATGTGCAGTGACAGTTTGTCTGGGGCTTTGACTGTTATCCACGCCGCGAGTTCCTGGATGGCGTTTAAGCTAACCGAGTTCCCGATGAGTATCCTCCTCAACTCGCTCCACGTCGATGGAGTCATGTAGAATCGAGCCTTAAGCAATAATCGAGCTTCCCTTATAAGAGACGCTATATCGATAACGACCTCTTCTAGATTGGTTCTCCCTAGAGCTTGCCTTAGTCTCGCCTCGGTGACGCTAGTAGTGTCAAGCACGAAGGTATCCAATTCAGCCACCCCATTATCCTCACCACTATATTACCCCTACACGACTTAATTATTGGCTACTTGGTGTCATCACCGATTGACTAGCCAGGAAAGAGGGAAGCTACCTCCCTTCGCCTCAGGGCGGCTAGCCGGCGACTATAGACCCCTCTTCGAGTACTGGAGGATAGCTAGGAGTAAGAATAGGGAAGACCTTGTAGAGAAAGCCATGTTAAGCAACAACGACTACAAGCTGCTAGAAGATATCGTGTCTAGGAAGGCCAAGGTCACTGCGCTCGATCTAATCGATATTCTAACAGAGAAGCTTGCCGATAGGATAGACCCGGACATAGCCCTGGAAGCCATGGCTAGACTAGGCTACAATCTGAACAGAGACGAGGCCAGGCTCTTCATAGCTAGACTACTCGCATCATGGCTCGTCGAAGCCGGCGACTATTGGAGAATCCTGAGACTCACCGGGACCCCCTAGGCCAAGCAGGCCTAGCCTTCATTCCCGCAACCATAGCTAGCTTCACTCTACCAACTACGTCGGATAATCTCATTACATTGCTCGGAGCTGCTAGGTCGCTCTTGACGAGTTTTTCGAGTAGCGCTTCTAGCTCCTTTGTCATGTCCTCCATAATGATTTCCCCGATCTCGGTTAAACCGAGGTCTCCCGCTAGATCAATTGCCCTACATACGATTTCGTCGCGGGGAGTCGACCTCCCCGTGAGGTACTTGTGGATCGCGGATGGCGTCACGCCTAGGCTGCTAGCTAATTGTCTGTAGCTTAGGCTTAGCGATAGCTGTTCTATGATTCTCCTTCTAGTCTTTGGACTGATTAGCGATACGCCTTGACACGTGTCTCCCAAAGCCTATCCCGGCTGGTAGTTTGTCTAGAAGGTAAAAAGCGGGGTTAGCCCGTCTACCCGAGCTTGTCCTTTACTAGGGAGGCCACCCTCTTCACGCCTTCCTTGATCTCCTCTATTGATGGGAAGCTGTAGTTGAGGCGCATTGTATTCTTCTTCTTGCTTACTGGGAAGAAACTCTCTCCCGGGACATAGGCGACCCTGTACTTCTCCACGGCCTCGACCATTAGGCTCTTCATATCTATCTCCCCCTTCACGTAGACCATCGTGAAGAAGCCGCCGACAGGCCTCGTCCACTCTGCTAAACCCGTCATGTATTCGTCTAGTGCTTCCATCATGGCGTCTCTCTTGGCCTTGTATATTGATCTAGCCCTCTCTATGGTGTCGTCTACGATGCCCTTCTTTATGGCTTCCATTATTATGTATTGGGAGAGGGTCGAAGAATGGAGGTCTACTCCCTGCTTAGCTAGTTCGACATACGCCATGAGGTCCCTCGGCCCTAGTATCCAGCCTATCCTGAGACCGGGCGCTAGTATCTTACTAAACGACGAGATGTAGATTACTCTCCCATTGTTGTCTAGAGTTTTCAGGTAGTCCACGTTTATCGGCTCGAAGGTGAAGAAGCTGTAGGGGTCGTCTTCGATAACTAGGAGATCGTATTCCTCTGCTAGCTCGACTACATGCTTTCTTCTCTCCTGGCTCATGGTGGATCCGCTTGGGTTTTGAGATGTGGGTACTAGGTAGACTAGCTTGGGCTTCTTACCCTCCTTCTTTAGAGTCTTGAGCTTCTCCTCTAGTATATCGGTCTGCATGCCCTCGCTATCTAGCGGTACTGCTTCGAATACGGCTCCATGTTCCTTGAATACGTTGACCGCGGCGAGGTATGTGGGTTCCTCGACTATAACTATATCGCCTGGATCGACAAGTATCCTTGCCAACAGGAACAGTGCCTCTTGGCTTCCCGTAGTCACTACTACCTCGTCGTCATCGGCAACCCTAACTCGCTTCTCCCTGGCGAAGTCCTTAAGCACCTCTCTAAAAGCGGTTACACCAGAGGTGGGGGAATACTGGAGTACCCTCTCCCTCTCCTTGACCAGTAGCTCCCTCGTTAAGTCGGCTAACCTTGCGTCAAAGACGGACGGGTCTGGTAAACCGCCTGCCAAGCTGATGACGTTCCTTCCCTCGGTAAGCTTTAGTAGTTCTCTTATCTCTGACGCCTTGAACAATGACGCTCTCTTGGAAGTAAATCTCCTATATCCATCCACGAGAATCCACCATCGCTTAAGTGGTTAGGGGGAAATAAAAGAACATAGCGGATGCCAGGATAAGTGTGAGAGCCGTGGGATCCCTCCCCATCACCATAGACTCTTGGTTAGACCCAGTACCTCGTCCGTGTCCTTTATAGCCTTGTTCCCGTCGGTTTCAAGACCGCTCATAGCCTTGATAGCATCTATGTTCTCGGGCACAACTATTGACTCCTGGTGGACTGCCTGGAACAAAACCAGTTCTCTCCCCTCTATGTACACGGAATCCTCGAAGACCACGAGCTCGGGGATATCATAGCGGTGGCGCACCTCACGGGCGGCCTCGACAAGTTGAGCTGTAGACTTTATCCCGGATCTCTCGGAGGAGACAAGCATAATCCTAGGAGCACTCCTCAATACTTCGAGAACCTCCTCCCTTGAAGCCTCTCCCTTGAGAGTTATCAAAAGACTGTGGACATGCATAAGGGTCGTGGGGACTACTAGGGCCGAGGTCCATATGTCAAGCCATGGCAGGACGCTCTTTACATCCAGTGCATGGTGGCTAGGCAGTTTCGGCGGGTTCAAGACTATGCTGTTAACGGGACCCCTCTTTATCTCCTTAGGATCGGCGGCCCTCCTAACTATAGTAGCTCTCACTTTTTCCACGCCGAAGGCGCTGTTGAGAGTGCAGATTGTTCTAAGTAGCCCGGTTGTATTACACGAAACCACGCGTACGCTAGTCTTATCTAGCGCGTCCTCGTAGTTGCATAGACTGCTAAAGGATACCTCGGCTACATCGCTCTTCTCACCGCCCTGGTATATGGCCTTCACGTTAGCCTTCTCATAGACGGGTTTATACTTGGCTCCTACACCGCCCGGCGTGGCGTCCACGATTAAATCAACCTTTTCGAGTAACTCCGTTAGGGTGCCTGCAACCTCTAGGCCTAATTCCCTAAACTTACCCGCGGCCGAATCGTCTGGCGCGTAGACCTTTATGCCTAGGTTGATTGCTTGGAAAGCCGAGTAGTCGGGCGACCTCTTGACTACACCTACTAATTCGAGCCCGGGGGTCTTGAGGATGGCCGATGCTATCCTCTTACCTATGGTGCCATACCCATTGATCCCTACCTTTACACTCATCCCTTAGCACCCGCTATGTACCTCTCATAGGATATGGCTAAAGATTCTAATCCCGGCAGCTTTCGCCCCGATAGGAAGTATAGGAGGGCGCCTCCTCCGGTGCTTATATGACCTACTCGTTTCTTCAGTTCCTCTGGTATCTCGTTTAGTATCGAGTTGAAGTGTCCCCCGCCAAATACCACGTAAGCCTTTGACTTTAGCGCGTTCTCGACGAGTTTCCTCGTCCCCCGCCGGAAGCGCGGGTCTTCTATCACGCCCGCTGGACCCCTCATTACTATTATCTTGGCGTTCCTCATCTTCCAGGAATAGTATTCTATAGTGGACGGTCCGATGTCCTTGGGTGCGCCGACTATGTTGTTTACATCCACCAGTTCGATGCTTTCATCTATCTCGGAGTAGAAGTCAAGCGGTGTCCTTATCGGGGCTCCTCTAGCTACTAGCTTCCTGGCAGTCTCTACGGTCGCTTCATCAACCTTCTTCTTGATTATCTTCTCGGCGTCGCCGATTCTGACTCCAGCTACCAACAATAGGAGGAGGCTGACGAGACCGGTAGTCAATATTTCGTCGGCTACCTTTGCATCTACCAGGTGTTTGATTACTTTTATCGTATCTTTTATCTTAGCTCCTCCTAACACGAAGACTTTTGGCCTTTCATCCTTCGACATTATCCTTGAGAGTACTCGTATCTCCTTCTCCATGAGCCTGCCAGCAACACCTGGCAGTGCAAGGGGGAATCCCACTATACTTGCCTGGCTTCTATGAGCTGTAGCGAACGCGTCGTTGACGTATATGTCTACGTGCTTCGAAAGGGTTGAAACCATGATTCCCCTAGCGTGTACTTCGGGCTCTGCTTCAACGTAGTCCTCAGAGATTATCCTGGTATTATCTAGTAGTAGGAGATCTCCGGGCTTCAGTGAATCTATCCTCCTGACGGCCTCCGGGCCTATTACATCTGGCACATAGTCTACTCTACGTCCTAGCAGCCTCGATAGTAGTTGGGCGTGCTTGTCTAATCTGATGAAGTCGTCGCTAGTGGGTCTGCCTTGATGGCTCATCATCACTATGGATGCATTCCTGTCTAGGAGGTCCTTGATCGTGGCCACGTGGGCCTGGAACCTGGTGTCATCTAATATAGCCCCTGTCTTAGGGTCTATTGGGGAGTTAATGTCGAGGCGTAGAAGCACTTTCTTCCCTTCAACAATAACATCGTCTAGAAACCCTATTTTCCTACCAAGATATTCGAGTGGCACCCGAACCCCCGGATTCTAAACGACACGACCCGTAAATTAAGATTTAGTAGTTCCCTGTGCCATGCAGAATCCCGGTGGCTGGTTTGACTAACATAGAGATCAGGTGGCACGGACACTCATACTTTACCGTCAAGCACGAGGGCTACACTATAGCTTTAGACCCCCATGATGGCGGTAGTCTGAATCTCCCAGAAACTCGTGTAGCGGCAGATGCTGTTCTCGTAACACACAACCACTATGATCACAATGCCGTTGAAATGGTAACTACCAAGAGGGTCGTGAAGTGGCGGAGGGGAGAGTTCGAGCTAGGCCCCCTACTAGTCAGGGGCCTCCCATCCTACCACGATAAGAGTAGAGGACAGTTACGCGGCGATAATACAATTTACATCGTCGATGCTAGCGGCCTCAAGCTAGCCCATTTGGGAGATATAGGTCACTTACCGGGAGAAGACCTATTGGAGAAACTTCGAGGCATGCACATTATAATGATACCGGTCGGCGGAGTCTACACTATAGACGCGCATGAAGCATGGGAGCTTATCCAGCTAGTCGAGCCGCCCCTCGTAATCCCGATGCACTTCTGGACCCCATACTCCACACTACCCTTAGACCCGTTGGATAGGTTCCTTTCGATCTCAAAGGCCAGACGGCTAAGACTAGAGAACAGGCTCCTAAAGATTACACGCGATGAGCTACCGGAGAAGACAACTGTAGTTGTAATGCCGCCTCCGGTAACGTAGGCCTCCCGACAAAGGGTGGCGCCGGGGGCGGGATTCGAACCCGCGCCCCCCGTGAGGGGGAACGGGTCTCCAGCCCGTCCCCTTGGTCCGCTCGGGCACCCCGGCTCCCAGGTCCAGGCTAAGATATGCGTGGTGGGGGTTTTAGGATTTACAGGGCTAGTTACAGGCTGAAGCTTGGGCTCCGGGTCTAGCCTCGCATCTGCTTGATCTCTATCCTAACGTCTCTCGGGATTTGGATCCTCATGAGCCTTCTCAGGACTCTTTCGTCGGCTGCCAGGTCTATTATCCTCTTGTGTATCTTTAGTTCCCAATGCTCCCAGTATTTGCTCCCCTCTCCGTGTGGTAGACGGAAGATCGGGACTTCAAGCCTCTTAGTGGGCAGCGGTATGGGCCCCTTTATCGGCGCCCCTGTCTTCTTGGCTATCTCCCTTATCTGCTCGACGACCTGCTGCAGACTCTTTACGTCGGTGCTCCACAGGTATATCCTTATCTTGAACGCCATCTTGATCCGCCACCACTCCCGTATTGGAACTGTCGGCGGGGTTATAAAGTAAATGTTGGAATCGCGTGGGGCTTAGAGGGTTAGAAAAGACATGTTCAGTTCTTGGCTTTATGTTGGTGGTGGGGATAAAGATGTTGGAGGGCCTACTTCTTCCTGATCTCTACCTGGGCTGGTTTGACGTCTGTTATTATACCGATTCCTATTGTTCTGTTCATGTCTCTCATGGCGAATCTTCCTAGTGCTGGGAAGTCGCTGAACTTCTCTACTACCATTGGCTTCACGGGCTTGAATCTTACTATTGCAACGTCTCCTGGCTTCAGGAACTGTGGCTTCTCCTCGACGACTTTGCCGGTTCTCGGGTCTAGCTTTGCGAGTATCTCAACCATCCTAGCCGATATGCTTGCCGTGTGCGCGTGAATCACTGGCGTGTACCCTGGTGCTATAGCGCTTGGATGCCAGATCACGAATATCCTGGCGGTGAACTCGTCGGCTACCGTCGGCGGGTTGTCTACGTGACCTGCAACGTCTCCTCTCCTTATGTCGTTTTTGCTCACGCCTCTTACAGCGAATCCGATGTTGTCGCCAGGTTCTGCCTTTTCTAGGTCTTGGTAGTGCATCTGTATACTTCTGACCTCGCCGACTACACCCGGCGGCATAAATACTACCTTGTCACCTACTCTCAGCACTCCCGTCTCTACTCTACCTACAGGCACGGTGCCTGCTCCGGGTATAGTGTATACGTTCTGTATGGGTATGCGTAGGGGCTTGTCGACGGGCTTCGCCGGAGGCTTCAGCTGGTCTAGTGCCTCTACGAGTGTTGGTCCCTTGTACCATGGCATGTTGGGGCTTCTCTCGATTAGGTTGTCTCCCTTCCAGGCGCTTACTGGGATGAATGGTATGTCCTCTACCTTGAAGCCTAGTCCCTTCATGAACTTCTTGAGGATGCCGACTATTTGCTCGTATCTCTTCTGGTCGTAGTTGACGTCAGGAGCGTCCATCTTGTTTACAGCTACTATCACCTGCTCGATGCCCATAGTCTTGGCGAGTAGTAGGTGCTCTCTGGTCTGGCCCTCTGGGCTCATGCCAGCCTCGAACTCTCCCTTTCTAGCCGAGACGACTAGTATAGCGGCGTCGGCCTGGCTGGCGCCCGTAATCATGTTTTTGACGAAGTCCCTGTGGCCTGGCGCGTCGATTATAGTGAATATGTAGTTCCTGGTCTCGAACTTCATGAAGGTGAGGTCTATCGTTATACCCCTGTCTCTCTCTTCCTTCATCTTGTCTAGGATCCATGCGAACTTGAAGCTCTCCTTGCCCTTGGACTTGGCCTGCTCTTCTAGCTCCTTCAGCTTCTTCTCGTCTACCAAGCCGAGACGGAATAGTAGGTGGCCGACTAGAGTGCTTTTCCCGTGGTCGACGTGACCGATCACTACCAGGTTCATGTGTGGTTTCTCGGGCATTCCCTTCTACACCCCGTAGCTCCATCTAGAGCCATTAGGAGTCTGGTATAATAAGGAGTTAAAAAGCCACCGCTTCGGGGAAGAGATGTGGGATTACCTGGAGCTTAGAGCTATCCTCTCTATCTCCTCTTTCTGTCTTATTGCATAGCTCTGCGGATCACTCCTGCTAGCCAGTATTATCTCTTGGGCGAGGCACTCCTCTATGGGTTTGGGATTGTTGAAGGCACAGTTCCTAGCTCCCTCCGCTAGGAATCGGAGGGCGAGGTCTACTCTCCTCTGCGGCGACACGTCTACAGATACCCTATAGGTTATACCGCCGTACACTATCCTAGTAGTCTCTTCTCTGGGAGCCGCGTTCTCTATAGCCTTAACGAGGACTTGTATAGGGTTCTCACCCGTTTCAAGATATATTATGTCAAAGGCGACCCTGACTATATTGTAGGCTAAGTGTTTCTTGCCTCCATTCCTGCCCGGCCTCATAAGCTGGTTTATCAGCCTCTCCACTATAGGGACCTGGCTCTTTGCGAATCGCCTGTGCTCGTGACGCCCGCCAGTGTGCGGGATCCATATGGGTCTAAGGCTTATGTATCTCTTGAGGCCTGGGTCTTTGACCTCTACTCCCACCCAGCTCCACTTACCGAATAACCTGATAGTGTCGGCTCTTACCTCTACGTCCTCTGGCAGTTCCACGTTCGTGGCTGACACGTCTCTCCAGCACCCCTTGGGATTCCGTCGCACCCTAGACCTTTATAAGCTATCCTCGAACCTGTGGAGACCCCGGCTGAAGGATTAGTTGATAAGCCCCGGTTGGGGCTCTTAGGGCCTAGATGTAGGTGGGCTGCTGTTGAGTGAGATGTACAGGGTAGTCGATGTCGCGCCGATATATCAAGTAGTGTATAGCAACGACGAGGACTATATAGTGATTGGGAATCAGGAGCGGTATCCCGTTGGGCTTAGATTATACCTTGAAAACGGGGAGATCTTTGAAATGTACTATGTGCCGCCCGAAGTCATAGAAGCTCTCGAAATGATCCGGAAGGGAGATCCGCCCCCCAAGAGGCAGAGCATCTTCTCACTGCTAGCCTTCCACAATGACTTCAGAGACATGATAGAAACTAGTCTGGATAAAGTTGTTATCGACGAGTACGACGAGGCCACAGGCGTCTACACTGCTACTGCGCACTTCGAATCGGACGGGCTTCACGTGACTATAAAGATGATACCAAGCCACGCTGTATACCTGGCAACCATATCGGGTAAGCCAATCTATGTCACACAGGAACTCGTGGAAATATCAAGTGAGTTAGACGAGGATAATAGTGGCGAAGAGGAGTACGGAGCCCCATACTAGGTATACTACCCGGGGGGTCCCGCGTGTTAGTTGTTTTACCGCCTGGGCTTCTGCTTCTTCCCAAGCCATAGCGCCTTCAGGGATACACCGTTCACCATCACTACCTTGTACCTAACTCCCGGGATGTCGCCCATAGAACGGCCCCTTGGACCCCCTATTCCCTCTATTATCACCTCGTCGTGCTCGTCAATGTAGAGGATTCCTCCGTCCCGCGGGACGAATGCTGTAACCACCTTCTTGTTCTTAACTAGCTGTACACGGACACATTTTCGAAGCGCAGAGTTTGGCTGCCTGGCCTCGACTCCCACCTTTTCTAGGACTATACCTCTAGCCATGGGTGCTCCTTCTAGTGGATCGTATTTCTTCTTTAGTCCTAGACGCCTCCTCTTGAACTCTAGTTGACTCCACCTGAACTTCATCCTCTTCCTCCTGAGCTTCCTGGCCGCGAAGAGTCCCACCGGCGATTTTTTACCCGTCATGCCTACCGTTACCCCCGAGCATTCTGAGGGCCCTGGTCTTTAAAAACTAGTGGGGTAACACTGATTCGGGTGTTTTTATACTATCTTACAACTACTGACGAGATACCGTATAGCTTTTGGAGGACTAGCCTGGCCCTCTTTATATTCCTACCCTCCTTCCCGATGGCCTTGCCTTTATCCTCTTCTGCGACGCGCACTGTTACTTGTTTCTCCCCGTTTCTCTCGCTAACGTCTATCCCGAGTATCTTAACCGAGGGGAATAGGTTTCTAACCATAGATTCTAGGTCGTCGCCGTATGGGACTATCTCTATGTTCTTTTTCAGCAGTACCCTCATGAGCTTCACATTCTTGCCTCCTTTACCGATTGCTTTTCCTACGTCAGTCTCCTTTACTAGGAAGATTAGTCTATTGTTTTCATCGTCTATTATACATCTTATACCGAGCGCCCCAGTTAACTCCTCCAGTATGGACAGGTAGCGGAGTTCCTCTGGTGTTATTCTCTCTCCAGCCATGTTCGGCCCTCCTACGCTATCAACTCTAGTATCTTAGAGGTGCCCTCGTCTATGACGCCAATGAGGGATACGACGAAGGGCTTGCCCAACACGTGGCCTAGCTCGTCGCTTGTACCCTCGTACTCTATTACAGGTATATTGCCCAGCCTAGCGTAGTATCTAACGCGTTCCCTTATCTCGGGCGGCGTGTTTTTAGCCATTATAACCACCTTTGCCTTGCCAAGTTTCAATAGCTTCAGGGTTTGCTTGGTTCCTAGTACATAGTTGCCTGTCCGGATTAGGTTCCTCAGCTCCCTCTCTATAGACAGTGCCATGCCTCACCCACCCCGACTAGCTAGCTACGTCATTCCTGGCTCTTTGCACCGCGGGATCTTAGCCACACTACGAGGCCTGTGCCCAAAGGCGGTGGCTGGCCAATTATAGTCTTTTCTGATACTCCGATGAGCCTCTCGTATTCGCCTGTGGCAGCGGCGTCGTAGAAGTTCTTTACTGTGACCTCGAATACGGCTCGTGCTAGCGGGCTTTCCTTCTCGCCGGCTATGCCTAGCCGGCCGATCTGTCTAACCTTTCCTGTGAAGGTCATCATGTCTGCAACTAGCATTATGTGGCGTATGTCGACGTCGAGACCGGATTGTTGTAGTACGTTCGTTATCTCTCTTATAATAGCGTTTCTCGCGGCCTCTATCCCCAGAACCTCGGCTATCTCATGTATGTTGTTCGTCGTGGTCTTGGTATGGTCGACGCCCCTTATCCTCAGAACCTCGGCTAGATTGCTGCCCTCCGTTACAATGTAATACTCCTTAACCTTTTCCCCATTTACTTCCTTCTCTTCAGCCTGTATGATGGCCCTTCTAATTCCCTTGATCCCCTTCAAGTAGATCTTCCTTATCTTAGCCTCTATCTCCCTATACACGCCGGGATCGTAGTAGTACTCTGGAGGCAGTAGCTTCTCGGAAACTATCACTCTAATCACATAAGGATCCTCCGTGACCTCAACCTCTCCTATTTTACTTCTCTCAAGAGCCTCTACGACCTTCTCGACAGTTACTCCCTTATCTTCCAGCTGGTCCGGATCAAGGACTATCGAGAACTCGTTGCTCCCCTGATAATACTCTATCTCGCTCACCACAGCGTCTAGGACTGTATATTGGATCCTCCTGGCTATTTCCCTGGCCTTCTCCAGATCATACTTGTGCTTTTCATCGAGATATATCGTCATCATGGGAGTTGATGGCTCCCTTCTGGCGTCGACGATCTCTATGAGCCTAGGGAGGCCTAGTGTGACGTCGAACTCTACTATGCCGGCATAGTGGAATGTCCTTAGAGTCATCTGGGTTCCGGGCTCGCCTATCGACTGGGCTGCAACCGTTCCAACCGGCTCGCCGGGCTGTACCATTGCCCTGATATATGTCAATATCGCGTCTCTCACTATCATGATCTTCTGTTTTTCAGTTAACTTCTCGTTATCCAACACCTTTTCTCTGAGTTCGTCCATTTTCTTGCGTGGAAGTATCTGTTCTGCTATAGACGTGAGCTCTCCAATGTTTTCCGTGAATATATTATAGACCATTTCCACCGTCACCTCTCACTTTACATGCGCGTATTTTTCGATTAACCTGTCTATATCGACGGGATCCCCGTGATAGGTCTTCATGGGATCGATGCCGTCTTCTCCGTATTTTACCTGGATCAGGTTTCCGTAGGCATCCCGTACTGTGCCGTCATGAAGTACGACTATATCGTTTAATGCATTTATGAGCCTCCTCTGCATGTAGCCGCTCTGACTCGTCTTAACAGCAGTGTCGACGAGTCCCTCTCTACCAGCCGCTGCGTGGAAGAACACCTCGGTCGGCTTTAGACCGTAGCGGAAGTTGCCTTTGACGAAGCCTTTAGCCTCTGGAGATAGGTCGTCTTCCTTGAAGTGTGCCAGTGTGCGTTTTCTAAAGCCCCTGTGGATTCTTCTCCCCCTAACGACTTGCTGCCCAAGCATTGCGACCATCTGGGCTATATTGGTCTCGCTCCCCCTTGCCCCTGTTCTCGCCATTATGAAGACATCGTTGAACGGGTCCATATAGTTTACAGCCACTTCCTGGGACTTCCTAAACAGTTCTTGGAGCCTGTTAATTATCTTTATTTCGAGGCTCTCTTCCGGCGTTCTTCCTGGTATAGGCTCCAGCTGGCCCCTCCGAAGCTGTTCTATCATCTCCACAATCTCGACTCTAGCCTCCTCTATGAGTTTCTCTATCTCCCTTCTAGCCTCCTCAGGGATGTCAACGTCCGATAGGCTCAACGTCAAGCCACGTAGCTCCAGCATTTTTATGAATGCCTTGTAGAGGGTGTCCAGGAGTTCACGCGCTTTAGCATCGCCGTATTCAAGAGCTATCGTATGTATCACGTTATTGGGTTGCTCTGCTCCCATAGCATTCTTGTCGAAGACTCCCTCAAGTAGCTTGCCTCCACGGATTACTATGTATGAATCGTGGAAGCAGTCGTGGCTATCGCATGACAGGGGTCCTGCATTGATCTTAGACTTACCCTCATACGAGAAGTCCTTAGGAAGGAAGAGGCTCACCAGTTGCTTCCCGGTCCATAGACGTTGCGGATATAGGATGGCGGGCTCCGGTAGGTCTCCCTTGTACCCAGCCTTCGATAACAACTCTAGGATCTCATCCTCGGTGAAGAGCCTGGTTTTTACAGTCATTAGGTAGGCTCCGCTGATGTAGTCTTGACGGCCGCCTATTATCGGCCCGCCGTACCTAGGAGTTTTAATGTTCTTCTCGACCAGGAGTATCTCTTCAGCCTCAGCGATTGCCTCCTCGATCCTAGGCACGTGAAGGTTCATCTCGTCTCCGTCGAAGTCAGCGTTGTAAGGCGGGCACACGAGTGGGTTGAGCCTGAATGTCTTACCAGGCATTATCCTAGCCCTGTGCGCCAGGATCGACATCCTGTGCAGGCTGGGCTGCCTGTTGAAGAGCACTATGTCTCCGTCTAATAGATGTCTCTCTACAACGTCCCCAACTTCTAGGGTCTCTGCAAGTTGCTTATGGTTCTTGTGATATCTCAAATCTATCTTCGTCTTGGTCCTGGCTTTGACTAGATAAGTGGCGCCAGGCCACTTGTATGGCCCGTTCAAAATGTATCTCCTGGCCTCCTCTATGTTCTCCGGCGTCACCTTCAGGGGATAGGTTAGAACCATGGCGATTTCCTTTGGAACCCCAACCTCGTTGATGCTTATCTCGGGATCTGGGCTGATGACCGTTCTGGCAGAATAGTTCACCCTTTTTCCGGAGAGATTCCCTCTGAGCCTGCCCTCCTTGCCTTTCAGCCTCTGGGCCAGCGTCTTTAGGGGTCTACCGCCCCTGTGTTGTAGAACGAATACGTTTGGCAGCTCGTTGTCGATGTATGCGGCTATCATGTGTTGCAGGGCTATCCACGCGTCCTCGACCATGGTTTCTGGAGCGCTCGTGGTGAGATAGTGTTTCAGCCTCTCGTTCTGTCGGATTATCTCAACCAGGGCATGAGTCAGATCGTCCTCCGACTTAAGCCCGGTTTCAAGCGTTATAGGGGGCCTGACCGATAGTGGGGGGACTGGAAGTACCGTGGCCACCATCCACTCAGGTCTGGCCACCTCAGGGTCTAGACCCAGTAGCTCTGCGTCTTCATTGCGCACCTTCTCAAGCCTATCTCTTATCTCTATAGGGGTTAACCTGATCTCTCCTTCAGGCCTTTCCTCGTAGAAGACTACTGGCCTGATGTACCTAATCCTATACTGCTTCGCGCCGCAATAGGGGCAAATAGAGTTCTGTGCGGCCTGTTTCCTAACCTCTCTCACAAAATTCTTAGCCAGCTGAGGCCACTTAGACTTGAGAGTCCTAAGTATCCTGAGCTGTCTCTTGGCCTGCTCCTCGGGTATCAGTATTCTACTACATGCGCGACAAGTCCCCTGCAGAACCGCGTTGACGTGGTCAGAGTAATAGGGAATTAGAACGGGCCTGGCCAGGTCTATCTTTCCGAAGTGCCCGGGACAGTTGTCTCGCCTATTACCACATACAGGGCATACCTCTCCCGGTTCTATTGCCCCGAAGTGCGGATCTCTGGGTCCTCCCATTACAGGAGTTCCGTCTGACTCGTAGAGTTCCGGTCTCGTGATAGTTACTCTTGCCATACGGGAAATCTCGAAGGGTGGTAAGACCCCGAAATTTATCCCGGATAATATGTATCTCTCCTCGCTCATCTAGACCACCCCCTAACCCGGGCTCTCACGGGTACCGTCACCGTTCTTCTTCACACCGCGTTGCAGCATCGCCAGGTTGAATCCTGGTAGCTTGTTCAAGATGTCTATCTTGCTTAGCACGACGAGTTTTGGCTTTATGAACATGCTGGTTATCTCCTGTAGGAGTAGTTTGAAGGCGTAGGGAACGATGACCGGCTTTATATCACCGTCTTCCTCGTGGATGGGGCACTCGTATACTCCTCTCCGGGCATTGTACCATGCTATATGACCGCACTTACTGCATACCAGCATCTCGTACTTATCGCTGTTGAACAGCATTCTATCCCTTAACAAGGCGGTTGCGCCATGACCTATTAGACAGTCTCTCTCCATTTCGCCAAACCTGAGTCCGCCCTGTCTAGCTTTACCCTCTGTGGGTTGCCGGGTGAGTAGCTGCACCTTGCCCGTAGCCCTCGCATGCATCTTATCCGATACCATGTGGTAGAGCCTCTGGTAGAAGGTCACGCCAATTGTAATCGGTTTTTCTATCCTTTTACCAGTCCTGCCATCATACATTACTTCACGCGCGTTAGGATCGTAGCCACGCTTCAAAAGCTCAACCCTCAACCCGTCTATGCTCTCCTTGTAGAATGGCGTGCCGTCGATGTATCTAGCCATTAGAGCCCCCGCCTTGCCCGCAATCGTTTCCAGGAGTTGCCCTACAGTCATTCTAGACGGGATCGCGTGTGGGTTTAGTATTATGTCGGGGACTATACCGTCCTCCGTATAAGGGAGGTCGTATCGCGGCAACAGTATACCTATGACGCCCTTCTGTCCGTGTCTGCTGGCGAACTTATCCCCTATTTCTGGTATCCTCTGCTCTCGAACCCTAACTTTGACTAGCTTGAATCCCTCCAGGTTCTGTGTAAGGACAACCGTGTCGACTATGCCCTTCTCGCCGTAGCGTAGCTGTATGCTCGTGTCCCTCCTGACGAGGGCGGTCGAGACCATGACTCTCTCCTCTCCGATGAACCTGGGTGGGCTCACCCTTCCGATCAGGACGTCACCGCCCTCGACCTCGACTTCCGGCTCCACTATTCCATCGGGCCCTAGTTTCCTGTAGAACTCGTCTCCTTTGTGGTCTAGTAGGTTTGGCTCGGGTATTCTTATCTCGTCCATGGCGCCTCCCGCGTAGAGATTCTGGACTGCAGTGTAGACCCTGAAGAAATGCGCTCTTGCCAGGCCGAAATCAACGCTCGACTTGTTAAAGACGAGTGCGTCCTCCATGTTATATCCCATATAAGCCATAAGCGCCACGACCATGTTCTGCCCAGCGGGTCTTTCATTGTAGCCTATGAGGTCTAACGTCCTTGTCTGGACAATCGGTTTTTGGGGATAGTGAAGCAGGTATGAGTGGCTATCAGCCCTATACTTAAAGTTCAGCGCATACAAACCTAGAGCCTGTTTCGCCATTGCAGACTGGTAAGTGTTTCTCGGGCTCTGGTTGTGCTCTAGATACGGTATCGTAGCGGCTGCCACGCCGACAATCCCGTGGACCCACAACTCCAGGTGTGTGTGCTCTTTTGAGACCTCCCACGGGAACTCTGCTATGTACGCGTTTTCTTCTTCGTCTGGGTCTAGAAGCTCTATCACACCCTCCCTAACTAGATCCCAGAAGCTGATTTCGCCTTTAGCTAGTTTCTCCACGTGGCTTTTAGTTAGCTTGGGTTTCCCGTTCTCAACTACTATGAGAGGCCTCATGAGTCTCCCTTCATCGGTATTGACGTAGACCTCGTTATAGTACTCGGACTGGATGTGGGCTACATTGACCTCGTAGTGCAGCTTGCCTTTCCTCCTCAGGGATCGTAGCTCCTTCACTAGTTTCTCGCCGTCGGGATGGAATCCTACAGGTCTACCGTTTAGGAAGACCTTAGCTCCATACTCCATTACCTCTGGGGGCTCGCCCGATTCAACCGCCTCCTCGACGACCTCCTTTATAGGTACAACTCCCATGTCATAGAGTAGCTCCTCGATCTCCTCCTCCGGGATCCCAACCGAGATATAGGCTAGAAGGGCTAGATTCTTGACTAGGCCACAATTTATCCCCTCGGGGGTCTCGAAGGGGCACAGACGAGCCCAATGAGTTCCATGGAGATCTCTAGCCTCCAGATGGACCTGCCCCCTGCTTAGAGGAGATATGACCCTTCTCAAGTGGCTATGGAGGCTTATCCAGTTTGTCCTATCTAAGGCCTGGCTTACACCAGTCCTATCGCGGCCCCAATTACCCGTGGCAAGCGCTGTTCTCAGCTTATCCGTAATTACATCTGGCCTAATGAGATGGGATAACCTGAGGGTGTTGACGGGCCTCTGAGTCAGTAGCCTCTCTAGCTGTTGTTCTACAGAGTATACAAAACTATTCAACGCCTCTCTAAGTATCTCGGCTAGCAGGTCTCCAGCTAGCCTCAGCCTCTTATTCGCGTAGTGGTCTTTATCATCGGCCTCCCTTTTGCCCAGGTATAACTGTAGAACCCTGTTAGCCATTTCGGCTAGGTAGAAGGCCTTCTTCAACCTATCTTCCGGTTTATTGCCGAGATGCGGTAGGAACTGCGTGTCCAGGAATTCTAGGGCCCGCTCAATCCTCTTTTCGCGGGGCTGTCCGCTGGCCAACCTATTGCCGATGTACTCCAGAGCCTCCTCTTGAGTTGTTATAGTCGCCGAGACCTTCTCGAAGCTAGTTATGAGTTCCCTGTGTATGTCGGGATCCGCTGATACAGAGAACGCGATTCGCGGCTCCTCAACAACGCCGAGAGCCCTCATCAAGACGACGAAGGGAATCCTAGCGTTCAACCGGGAAATCGAGACTTCTAGGCTGCCATCACTCATACGGTCAACTATAACCTGTCTTCTGACTCCTAGCATAGTCGAAACTACTTTGGCGCTGTGAGTTATCTTTGCAGTTCCAGCTACAGCGGGGCCTACAATAATCCTGTTAACAGCAAGATCCTCCTGGACAACGATCACCTTCTCGCTACCATTTATTATAAAATACCCTCCAGGGTCGTATGGATCCTCGCCGATGCTTATTAGTTCAAATTCCGACAGCTTCGATATCGGATCTATCTCGGACTTCACCATGACTGGGAAGTCGGCTATCTTGACCAACTGCTTCTCCTTCTGAACCCCATTTATTATAAGAGACGCCTCGACATAGAGGGGAGCTGTATAGGATAGATTCCGCATCCTACAGTCGAGCGGGTAGATCCTAGTCGTATATCCTGCCCCCCTGGCCTCGGGTATACCCATAACTACTTTTCCCAGCTTTATCCTGACGTCAGGCAGGGCCACAGGAGGTATAGGGGTGCGACGCCTACGTGCCATTCGCCAGGCAGGAGTTATCTCCCCTATATCATTAATCATCTCCTGTATCTTGTGATCTACCAACTGGTTATACGATGCTATGTGTTGCTTCGCGAGACCCATACTTGATAAATAGGAGCTAAACAGAATCCACAGATCGTCTGGCGTAATATAAGAGGCATCCTCTAGGCTATTACCGTTAGACTCTACCGACATCTTATCGCACCCCCAGCGTCTAGAAGGCTACGACTATCCGATAATATACCGCTTCTCCAGCGGTGGGGGATCGTCTGGTTATACGTATAATGTCTCCGGGTTTGGCTCCTAGGAGTTGCACGATTGGGTCGTTGATACTAATAGCTGGTAGTCTATTAGGGGCGATGCCTAGTCTGCGTAGGACCTCGGTGGCCTCTTCGAAGGATAACACTTCATGTTTAGGGACGAGTTCGTGTTCCAGTATCTTTTTGCTGACCTTCCTCCTAGCCCTGGATGGCAACCTCTACAAGCCCCCTGCATACTCGCAAAGTTGGGGGGTGCTAAACGGTTCTTATAGCCTTTTCGTGTATATTCTAGGTCCTGTGCCAATGACAGCTACTAGAGGCTATAGGTAGGAGTTTTAACCCCTAGCATATAGATCACTCTGAGAAGGATATGGGCCCGTAGCTCAGCCTGGAGAGAGCGGCGGGCTTTTAGCGGGGGTAAACCGAGTCCTGGCCCCCCAGGGAAGACACCCGTAGGTCCCGGGTTCAAATCCCGGCGGGCCCGCCACAAAACACACACCAAGGGCTCCTAACTAGCTTAAAACCAGATTCCCGAGAATTACCCAAAGGGTGTCAGTAATGACTGGCGATGATAGCTGTGATAGGGGGATCCGATATGCTTCAGCAGTGCTTGAGGCACTCAATCGAATCCCTCGCGAGGTCTCAGAGCGATATCATGACTTGATCGACGCCAGCAAAAGGTACGCTGAAGACGCAATCTACTATGCCGAAAAGGGGGACTGCGGTACATCTCTATCAGCAGCAAGTTACGCTGAAGGATTGCTCGACTCGCTCAAATATATGGGTATACTAGAGCCGAAATGGCCTACGCCCGCTTGGGAACAGCCCACGGTCTTCCTGGCGGGAACTTTCGATATCATACATCCAGGCCATATAGAGTTGTTTCGCTTCGCGGCGAGACACGGTAAAGTTCATGTAGTTATCGCTAGAGACGAGAACGTTGCAAGAGAGAAGGGAAAAGTCCCGGTACTAGACGAGGAGAGCCGCCTTAGAGTAGTCTCCGCTATCAGATACGTATACAAGGCCCGGCTCGGCGACCTAGAGGATAAACTCAAGCCCTTAGAAGATATAAGGCCTGACGTGATAGTTCTAGGCCCCGACCAGTCCTTCAATCCGGATCTCTTAGCCAAGCTAGTGGAGGAGAGGACCGGCAAGAGACCTAGAGTATTTAGATTTATGTCCAAACTGGAGTTCTCAGGTAAAATGAAGAGTACGAGCGATATCATATTAAAGATATGTCGTGAAAGTTATTGTCGGAACACCTAGAAAAGCCGTAGGATACCCTCCTAGAGGTAACTTGCCTCTTGACGCTTTTCGAGATCTTATCAGCTATTCTGGTTGGCTCAGGGAGTCTTCTCCCCCTTCTTAACATAGACACTACTAGCTTAGCCGCGCTTAGTGGTGTTATTTTATTCCCCGGGCTAACGTAGATCCTAGATCCCCTCCCGCTCTCCACTATAACCGCTATTATATCGCCTTTTTCATCTAATAGAACACGTCGTCCAGCCACCACCGTTTCTCTACCATAGAGTCTCCTCTTAGCTACACCGATTGAGGGCTTGTCGAACACTACCCCGATATGACTTGCAATGCCTAGTCTACGCGGGTGCGCTATCCCATGCCCATCAACAACGTATAGATCTATGTTGTAAAGAGACCCTAACCGGATCACCGCAGGAGCGAGGACCGCCATTTCCCTGAAGGCAAGTAAACCTGGGATGTACGGTATACACACCCTAGATACGTACACTATGCAATCAATCAGCGACAGGGAAGGATATGAGAAGACGGCGGCGACACCTATACCTGTCGCGTGCTCGCCCCTGCCTACGTATGCGACGTCTAAACCTGCTACCCGCCTAATTAGTCTGTAATCATCCCTGACAACAACTTTCCTGGATAAAATCTCTTGGGCTCTCCTAGCCTTGGCCTGGGAGAACCTGGCGTGGGTCTCGGCGCAATCAATCGGAGCGTGCATCTCTTATCTACGCCTATTCCTCTAGATAGGTTATATGCAGTTTTACTCTTCGTTCCCTTACTCCTTCTGGCGATATAGACACTATGTCAATTCCATCGCCGCTACCCGCGTCTCTGATTATAGCGGTTCTCACGGCGTTTTCAGCGATCTTCTCGGCTTCATCCACGTTTATATCGTCTCTATAGTTGGCCTCAAGATAACCGAAAGCCACTGTTGCACCGCTACCTACCGCTGCGTAGGGTTCCTCGGTTATAGATCCTAGGGAGTCTAGGACGTAGAGCCTTGCCTGGCCGTCTGGGTCCAGGCCCGCCACTATGGTTTCAACCCAGAATGGGAGCATTTTATAGGAGTACATTATGAGTGATAACCTCTTAGCTATCGTTAATACCGTCGGTGTATTGCCTGTCGTAATAGTATAACTCCTTATGTCTGCCTCTAGGAATCGCATGAGACCGCTTATATCGCCATAGAGGCCTGCGAAAGCGATACCCACATTATCGTTTATCAAGTATATCTTCCTAGCGTTCTTACTCATGATAAAAGTCCCATAGGACATCCTTCGATCGGTCGCTAATACAACGCCGTTCTTGGCTTTAACTCCAATGCTGGTTGCCCCAAAGTAGCTAGACACTTCCATGCACCCACGCCAAACACAGTCGTCTGATAGAGACGGGAATAAAGAGATGTTATAATACTATGTCCGGGGAGCTATAGCCACTATCCAATGGTCCCCCACTCTCGCCAGGATATCCAGCACCTTACTAGCCCTTCACTAACCAAGAAACGAGCTACATGCTGGGACCGGCTATGAAGTGTCCCCTATGCGGCTCCACGAAAGTGACTTTGAACCCCCTTACTGGCGAAATAGTGTGTAGCACCTGTGGCGCGGTCCTCGAAGAAAACCCCATAGACGACACCTATACTCAGGGTAGAAGAACCCCGTACCATGGGGGTTTCTCAAGCAACTATAGGGTTAGAACCCGATTCTATAGAGTCATCACGCTCGACTCTAGAAACTGGGGGTTAAAAAAGACAGGTAATTCTAACAAGAAGCACCTCTCCCTCAAGGAAAACTACCCGGAGATAAACCATATAGTCGGTTTTCTGACGTCAAAGTTAATGAAGAATAGATCCTTTAAGTCTAAAACACTAACAGCTATAGCAATTTATATGGCTGAGAGGTCTGAAGGAGCGAGTAAGAATGCTGCGATGCGGAGCGCCTCTAAACTAGCCGGGGTCAGTTTAAAGACCCTTGAAAAGATAATACGTGAGTACAGAGACGACCTTGAAGATGCTATAAGAAGGGTTGCCCGGAATGATGAAGGCGAAAACATACAGCAACCCGGCTGAGGTTGCAAAGAATATACATGTCCCAACGTATGAGGAGATCCTAGAAAGAATTAAGGCGAAGTACCCTAGAAGGGCTAAAACGCTCTTTGATAAGGAGCAAACCGCGCTTCAGAGGACATACGATATCGTCATGGCTAAGACCGACTTCGTCCGTGAACTGGCCAAGCTCCTAGATAGCCTGCATCCCTTCTACTGGAGGCTGATAGAGATCGAATTCGATCGAAGCCAGGTTCATAGATCCCTGTCCTGTATAAGCAAAAGTAGAAAGATCGCCGCGAAACTCTTCGGTAAATACCGCTTTCTGCTAATGGCAGCCGAGAATAGAAGAGAGCTTGTGAGAACTGGTAGCGAGGGCCGGGGAAGAATACTGTCATTATTCAAGAAGTGTAGGCGATCGCTCTACTACCTAAGAGATCTTGTGGTCTTCATACAAAAGCTCCCCTCAATCGACCCGTACCTACCTACGATAATAGTTGCTGGACCCCCGAGCAGTGGTAAATCCACGCTTGTCAGAAACGCAACGCGAGCCAAGCCCAAGGTCGCATCCTATCCCTTTACCACCAAGAACATACACATAGGACACTTCACTATAGGAGACGACAAGATCCAGGTGATAGACACGCCAGGTCTCCTAGATAGACCCGTGGAGGAGATGAATAACGTGGAGAGAAAGGCCGTAGCCGCTATGAAAGAGCTACATGGAGTTATACTATTCCTGGTCGACGTCAGCGGAGAAGCCTACGCAGACCTAGACAGACAATTTAACCTACTGTCAAATATAACAAAGATAACGCCCGATAAAAAGATATATCTTGCATTAAATAAAATAGACGAGGCTGACCAGGACCTTCTGGAAAGGGCGCGCGAGAAAGCTTCCCTCTTACTCGGGAAAGGAAAGATAGTGGACTACTACGAGATGTCCACGTTAGACCTCGACCAGGTAAGAAATCTTGTCTATAAAATAGGGTTAACCCTCATCTCCTCAAACCGATCCCATAAATAACAGCCTTAAAGGGGGACTCTCCCTCTATCCTAAATTCAAAACCTTCTATTATCATCTCTAGCAGTTTGAATACTGTCATAGCATGGCTAGTCAATACTGCGCCCGTGAAGCTTGAAACCCCCTTCGCCAACGCCATGTATACTGGCAACATATCAGAAGCGTGTCTGTCGACCGCGGCCCCTGATTTAAGATCCTCTAAAAGCCCGCGAGCCGCCTCCTCACCAACCCTCTCAGCGGGCTTGCCACGCTCGCCTAAGGCGTCAGAACCCAGCACACTACGCTCCGTTATAGCCCATATAGTAATTCCGCTACCAGGTCCTAGATGAGGGTCCCTCTCCGGTCTGTACCACTCGATCTCTATCTCGGGTACTACACCGAGCTCTCGCTCTATCAAACGGGACGCAGCCCTAGCCTGCCTCTCAGCAACATGTCTAGGCAGTCTAACTGCATGACTACGCCCTCGAACGCCACTAACCGAGCCCCGGTCAACCATATCAACAGGATTCAACATGCCTGGAGGCTCGTCGATCTCCAGCTCGACAATCCCGCCACCACGGGGATAATGTCCCCTCCTAAGGAGTCTAATCCTTATCAGATAACCGAATCGAGCCAGCAAACCAGAGAGAACCTCCCTCATGTAATCTATAGACGGAGACATGGGCACGTCGGTTCCTCCCCTAATCCTAACATGGACCGGAGAATCCGCATAGGCTAGAGCGGGAAGTAGTGCCTGCAGAACTAATGAGACGCTTCCGGCGGTTCCCACGTCGAAGGTATACCTGCCACCCTTAACTGGACCTGGCCGGAACTCTATCTCCATACTTCCCACGAAGGCGCCCTTGACACGGGCCCGGGTTATGTCGGCGAGTGCCTTGACGGCCGTCAAGTGCTGGGGTCTCAGGCCGGGATTCCGCCTCTTGGCCCTGATATTCACTACTTTTACAGGCTTCCCGGTAACGGCTGAAATCGCCAGAGCTGTCCGAAGTATCTGCCCCCCTCCCTCACCCATAGAGCCATCGATAACTATAGCTTCGCTTCTATCCAATAGAGGATCCCCCTTAATCCTTATCGACCAGGCCAACTAGCCTGCTCACGAAACCTATCCTCTCAAGATCCTCACGGATCTCCTCGGGAATACATGTATCCCACCTAGCACCTTTCACTACGTTCTCCCTTATCCTAGTCCCCTCGCAGTCTTGCCTGTCATACAGGGGCTGCTCTACCACCTTATAGCCGGAATCCAGGAATAACTCCCTCACTAGAGGGTTCCTCGTGACAACGCCATCGAATGGTGGTAGCAGCATCTCCAGGTAATGCACCCATACCTTGTTCATGTTTATATCCATTACAGGAATTATTTTAACATCACAGTATCGGGATCCCAGCCTCCTCTTTAGAACCTTGTCCAGTAGATAAATCCTTTCTCCCGCTGTGAGCGGATTCTTA
>WWDN01000002.1:0-4872 GCA_035615875.1 Thermodiscus sp.
ATCTATGTGGCTTCGCCTTCTCAGGCGACGACTGTGGGGTCTAGTGGTTTCCCTAGTCTTGGCTTGTTCTTGGGCTTGGTTTTAGGCGCTGGTTTAGCTGTTGTTGCCGCTGTGTTTTTGACCCGCCGGTCTAGGGTTGCTGGTGGGTTTTCCGGCGTGGTTTCTGGTCCTGCTGGTAGCGGTGGGCTTGGCCGAGAGGGTTCGAGCGGTTCTGGTGGGCCTGGTAGGGGTGGAGGGTCCCCCGGTGTGGCCTTATTGGCTGGTAGTGCTGGTTTGAAGGGTGTCGCCGGGCTACTCGGTTCTAGGATTGGCGGGTTGCGTAGGGTTGACGCTTGCAGGGGCTCCTATCGTGTCTTCCTCTCGGGGAGTGTTGCTCCGGAGGGCTTTGAGGGTGAGTGGGATTGTTGTAGGCTTGGCTGTGGTGGCTGGGGCTGCGCTTATCGCTGCCGGAGGCCTGGCTCGACCGGTGGCTCTGTGGTGTTTAAGGTGCCACGCGGGTTGGAGGGCATTGTTGAGGAGGGCGAGTATCCTACTGTTGATGAGCGCCTCCTGAGGAAGGTTACTGGTCTTGCGGGCTTGGTCTCCCGCCTGAGGCATCCCCATATCCTCCGACTCCTCGGCTACTCTAGCATGGCGCCCCTCCTCGTCTACGAGTATGCAGATATGTCTAGTCTTGATAGGCAGTTAGGCCTGGGCTGGTCTCCGAGTGTTAGGGATGTTGTCCTAGTTGGCCTGCAGCTCGGTGATGCCCTCCGGTATATTCATTCTAGGGGCCTGGTACACGGCGATATCAAGCCTGGCAACGTTTTCGCCGTTAATGGCGTGGTCAAGCTGGGCGACTTCAGCGGGCTCGTCCGCCTAGTCACCCTAACGAGCAGGCACCCCCTAGCATATACTCCAGGGTGGCGTGCCCCAGAGCAGGCTTTCAGCGACCTGAGGAGGAGGGCCTCCACCGCGGGCTTGGAGAATAGGATCGACGTCTACCAGCTAGGAAACCTCCTACTATACCTCCTAACTGGCGAGGCCATTGACGGGGAGGAAGCCGCAAACCCCGAGAGAGTCGCCGAGGCCTTATCAGGGGTCCCCCACCCAGGCCTCCGAAGCCTACTGGAGGCTATGCTAGCCTTAGAGCCGGAGGACAGGCCCAACATGGAGGAGGCCGTAATACGCCTATACGAGATATACAAGAGCCTCTAACATGCAAGGGGAAAGCCTACCAGGCCCCCAGGGAGGGACCCTCCGGCTCACCCGTTTCCCCAACCAATAGTCATGGCTGAGGGGTCCCCTGTATCCCTATTACTACTTAGAGACTCTCGGCTTGAGGGTCCCTCAGGGGTCGGAGGGAGAGGTTGTGCTCGTGGCTCGTCAGGTGGGCTAGGTAGTAGACAGTTCTCGCCTTCTTCCCATGGATCCACTCCCGGAGTAGCCTGGTTTTCCCAATCCTCCTCCTGCCATAGACTACGGCGAAGCTAGGCCTATTATCGTAGGCTCTTTCTAGGGCTTCCAGTTCTCCCTTTCTATCCAGGAATGGGCACGACAATGGGGGACCCCTGGTTAGGTACTTTCAGGTACAGTTCTTAGGAGTACTGTACTCTAGAGTACATAACGCTATCATAGTCCACTGTCTAGCCTGGGGGGCTCCCATGCCCCCTTATTAAATACTCCTACTACGGGGGTCTTGTAGGTGTGTTTATGGTGGGCGGCGTGGATAGACTCTATGCTCTCTCCCCCGAAATATGGAGGTGCACGGAGAGCTCATGCATCCTCCACCTACTATACGATGAAGGCCTCCTACCCGTGTCGGATCCCTCGGTTATCGATGAGGTGGAAGATGCTTCGAATGTCAGGGTTGACCGTCTTACCTCAATGCCTCTCGGTGTAGCGCTCGGGGACTCGCTCGGGAGCACTCTGGAGTTCAAGCCGATAGGGGAGAAATCTCGCTTGAAGCTCAAATCCTTCCCCAGAGGTTCCCATGTAACCGATGATACCCAGTTAACCTACTGGGCCTTGGAGGTTCTTTTGAGGCGGGGATGGCTCGACCCAGAGGTTATCGCGGAGCGTTATAGTAGGGAGAGGATTATCGGGATAGGCGGGACTGTTAGGGAGTTCCTGAGGAGGTTCAAGGATGAGGGTCTACCATGGTATTACTCGAGCGTGAGGAGCGCTGGCAACGGGGGCGGTGATGAAGCTGCCGCCGGCACCCATATCCGGGTATATTAATAATGGATAGGCTGGTCCCTGAAACCCTGCTCTACACGGTCCTCATATACCGTGATCCCTTAGCCCTTGCATCCTCCTATGCGCTAGCCAGGATCTCCGGGCTGCTGGCCAGCGGTAAGCTAACACTAGGGGATAGGGGCAGGCTCGTCGAACTCTACATCAGGTTCCATAGGAGGGTTGAGGGTGACGGCACCAAGTATGGGTTGGAGACAGATGAGGGGACCCCCGAGGGACGCGGGCTGGAGGCTTATCGAGAAGATACTATCCAGGGCCCTCTCGAAGGGGTGGACTCCCCTCCAGTTAACGTTGAATGCGGGTCGAGCGCCTTCCTGCTCGAGATAGTGATCTTCACCCTCTACAACATATTATATGGTGGGAGCATGGAGGTGGTGCTCAGGAGGGGGCTACCCAGAGCCAGGACTCTGACACTATCGCCGCAGTTACCTGTATGCTGATAGCCGCTGAGAGAGGGCTCAACGGCCTCCCAGGGGAGTTGCTCTTACGGCTGCTTACAGGCTTGTTGCCTCGGAGGTTTCTGCTGGTCCAAAAGGACCTGGAGTTGCTCTTAGGGAATCCCTGATTAAGTTGAGCTTTTAATGGTTGCTTTGGGGGTTGTGGGGGTCCCTTGCTCCTAGTCTTGCGTCTTAGGCGTGACCTCTACTTCCACTGTGTGTATTCCCGGCTTTCCGAGGCGGAGGCTTTCCTGGTGTTCCTCGTATCCCTCGACGATTATTTTCAGCGTCTTCTTCGCCGGGAGCAGGCCCCACTTGAATATCTCTATTTTTATTTTCAGTGGTAGTCCCTCTATTATTCCTTCTTCACTGCTCCCCACATCTCTTACTAGTACTATTGGGTGTAGGAGTGCTATGTAGGCGATTGCCCCGGCTATCGCCCCTATTATTGCATAGTATACTGGTGAGTGCGGGTAGGTGTTGACTGCTACTTGCTCCAGTTTCCCCGGGGCTAGGTTGACACTGTAGGATACTGGCTTGTAGAGTATTGAGCCCGCCTCCCTAGTCTCCAGTACTAGCTTGTAGTTGCCTGGGGGGAGCCATACCTGGTTGGCTCCCCTGCTTAATTGTACCTTGCTTGTCCCCCAGCCGCCTTTTACTATGAGTGTTGAATCGGAGGGCACTGTGATCCTTACGGCTGCTAGCACGTGCTTGTAGTCTTCCAGGCTGACTTCTTTCCTCTCGCCCGGCGAGCTTATCGTAGTCTTAATACTGCGTGTCAGCGCGCTGTTGGGGCCAGCGTAGTTCTCCGGTTTATCTAGCTGGTATGATATCGTGTAGCTGCCAGGCGCGGCCCAGAGGGTTATGGCGGATTTGGCTTGGATGTTTATCCTGCTTGACCCGCTTTTCCAGGTGACGAGCACTTGCTTCGCCTTGTTTATATTATTATTTATTACTAACTGCCCTAGTTTATCATCTAGGCCTGGAACCCTGAGGGTCCCCCTCCAGTTAGCCTGAACCGCGAGGGCCGCCGTCCCAGTCAGGGCGCCTGCATCGCCTACATAGTTGGACGGCTTGTCTAGGGTGTAGGATACCTCGTAATCCCCGGGGGCTATCCAGTAGGACGCCTCGCCCCCCTGCCCCACCCGTATCTCCTGCTTGCCGCCGCTCCACATGAATGTGACGGTGGCGTTTGACCCGGATCGTATGGTGAGCCTGCCTAGGGCTTCCTCCAGGTTGGGAGCGGTCAGTTTTATTGACAAGCCGGCTTCCAAGCGGGCGTTCTTCACGATTTCGAGGGCGCTTGTATCCCCGATGTAGTTGCTGGGCTTTGCCAGGGTGATCGTTATAGTGTAGCCGCCTGGCTGTACCCAGATTATCGCCGAATCGTGGGCTGGGAGGTCTACCTCTCCGCTCCCCGCTTCGCCCCGGAATGATACCGAGGCTTTGGTGTCTCCAACCCCCACTATTACCCTGGCCAGCCTGGCCTCCCTCGAGAGCTCCAGGGTCGCTGTGCCCCCAGCCCTCACTACCATGCTCGTAGTCCAGGACAGCCACTTGGGATCGCCTATGTAGTACTGGGGCCTGTCTAGTGTGTAGGCTACCTGGTACTCGCCGGGGGCAGCCCAGAGGGTTATGTTTTCCCCGGGGTTTAGGTTGAAGGCCTTACTGGACCCGCCCCAGGTTATTGTTATTGTCCCTGTGGCCCTCGACTCTATACTTACCCTGGCTAGCGCGGAGGAGTATGAGGGTATTGTCAGGGTCTTACTATCACCGGCTCTCACAGCTATATTCGAGGTTTTCACGAGGGCGTTTTCCGGTCCAATGTATTCTCTGGGTTTCTCTAGGATTTGCTTGACCGTGTATCCTCCCGGGGCCGCCCATAATTGGAGGGTCCCTCCGCCTTCGACTGTGAAGGTTTTCGACCCGTTGCTCCATGATATTATGAGGGTGGCGGGGCTCCCCGCCTTCACCACTATCCTGCCCAGCATGGCGCCGTAGCCCTTGATCTCGATGGTCTTGGCTTCCCCAACGTCTACTGTTAGGGTCTGCGTCTTCACTTCCCCTAGTGCTTCGGGCTCTCCCACATAGTTCTGGGGCGGCAGGACCTTGTATTCAACGATGTACTCTCCCGGGGATGCCCAGAGGACTGTGCTTGTCTCCTCCCCCATTACTAGGGTCTTCTTCTCGCTCCCCCATC
>WWDN01000003.1:0-2027 GCA_035615875.1 Thermodiscus sp.
CCTTTCAGGGCTCTCAGCGCGGGGCTCAAGCAGAGGGCCGCCATAGCCCACGCCCTGCTGGGGGACCCTCAGGTGCTTGTTGCTGATGAGCCCACGAGTAACTTGGACCCTGTGGAGAGGGCCCGCATACTGGATTTTCTCTCAGTGTTGAACAGGGACCGGGGCATCACTATACTGGTGTCTAGCCACGTGTTGCCCGAGGTTGTAAGGGTGGCCTCCAAGCTTGTCGTCCTGGTTGGTGGGAGGGTCACACACGCTGGGACTCCGGAGGAGGTCCTGGGCGGCCTTAGGCTTGCCCGTGTTAGGGCGGGGGACCCCGACGCGCTGGCCGGGTTCCTCGAGGAGAGGGGGTTCCGGGTGTCCCTTGAGGGTGTCAGCGTTCTAGTAGAGTCGTCCGTGCAGTGCGACTTGTTCGAGGCTCTCGCCGAGGCTTCGAGGAGGGGCTTGCAGGTGTATAATGTTGACTTCGTTGAGCCCGGTCTTATGGAGGAGTTGAGCCGTGGCGGTTAGGGGGAGGCTCGTTGACCTCATAGTCTTGGACAGCCTGGATAGCCTCCGCCCCCCGGGGTTCGACCTTATGGTACTAGTCATAGCTACCCTGGGGGCTATCCTGGGGAGTATTCAGCCTGCCACCAGCTCCTACCTGCTTGCCAGGCTCATCCTCGAGCCAACTCTTTTCACCGTGGCCCTCCACCTCGCCCTCCGGAGCGCGGCGGGGGTCGCTAGCCTGGTCGGGGAGGGCATCATGGAGGTGTACCTCTCCTACCCCTTATCGAGGGGAGGCCTCGCCCAAGCCCTAGTAACCTCTAGAGTCCTAGTCCCCTCCATCATACTCCTCTCCGTCCCCCTGGCGGTGGCTGGCGTGATCCTTGCCCCGGTGGTCGCGAGGGACCCTCTAGGGCTCCTCGTAGTGTTCACGGGCTACCTGGTCCAGGCGTTCTTCTACGGCGTGATATTCCTGGGAATAGCCCTCTCCTCTAGGACCAGTGGGACTGCTAGCATTCTTGGGATAACGTTCTACTTCGCCTACAATATAGTGTGGATGCTCCTGGCAACCCTCTCGCCGGGGCTGGGGAGCGGTCTCCTCCGCTTGAGCGTGGCCATGAAGTTCTACGAGGTCCTCTACTACTACGCCATGAGCCTGAGCGGGGTGCACCCAAGCATAGAGCCCGGGCTCCTCGGCTTCACCCTGGTACCCGCTATGACCCTGATAGCACTAGCCGGCACAATCGTGTATTTCAAGTGGAGGTTTGAGCCGACATGAGGCTCCCATTATACGGCAGGATACTCGTCATCCTGGGCGTAAGCCTGCTCCTAGCCTCTATCGTGGCCGAGGCCTACGGGGCCAAGACCAGTACGAGTGCTGGGGGCACTGTGGCTCTTGGCGCTGCCAAGGGCCTTGCAATATACGCCATGAGCCTTGGGGGTGAGGGCCGCCTAGAGTTAAGAGTAAGTAATGCTCAGACCGTCTACTATATTGCCAACATATCCGGGGATATAGGCACCTTGATGGGTAGCCTCAGGGTGTTCAACATATCGGCTTTCAACTCCCAGACGATCCACGATGTCAGGGCCGGGCTTGTCTACGGCCATGCTACACTAAGGACGAGCAGGTTCCTCCTAGCCGCCCTGCCGGGTATCGCCAAGATGCTGCACTTCTCTATCAAGCAGGTTAGGGTTGTGAATGGGGAAGCCACGGTTAAGGCTATGCTAAAGCCTGGAGAGGGTATACTCGTGGTGGTCATCCCTCGGGGGGATAGTGTGGCGTACAAGCTGGACTACCACGTTGTAGGTTATAGGAGGCTGGGCCTCGGGGCTAGCCTGGCGGTTTCATGCATCCTCGTGGGGTTGGGCCTGGCCTCCGGGTTGCCTTTTAGGCGTAGGAGTTATACGTAGCCGTGATACGTAATTGTTGTGGGGATAACTCTTCCGTAATTGTTCTTACTACTAGTTTATAATCCTTATTTTACAATTCAACACTCCGGCCTAAAGCAGGCCGGAAGTATCAGGAATGGATAGATCTAGGA
>WWDN01000004.1:0-3100 GCA_035615875.1 Thermodiscus sp.
ATCCAGGGTAAGGTCAACCCTCTATCAGCTATTATGAGGAGGAAGCTAGTCCTAGCGAAGGGTAGCTATAGTACCATCATGAGGTATCCCATAGCGGCTTTAGAGATGGTTAAGGCCGCGCAGAGGGTCCCCATAGACTAGGCCTATTCTCCGAGGAGCTTAGAGAGGGCGAGCCGGGCTAGGGCTGGCGCCGCTGTGAGACCAGGGCTCTCAATGCCTAGAAGGTGGACCACTCGCGGGCAACGATCCGGGGCGATCACGTGGAAGTCCCTGGGCCTGGCGACAGTTCTAAGGCCCTCGATCCTTTCGAGTAAGCCTTGAGGATCCCTCCGAATTAGCCTGCGATACTTTGCCGCTACTGCACCAGGAGGTGGCTGGGGGTCCCCCCGGTTCTCCCTTAGGTCGGGGCCGTAGAGGGTCCCCTGGGGCCAGGGTATGACTGCTCCCCCCTTGGTCTTCGACGTGGTCGGTATTCTCGCCAGTATGTTACTAGGCCTGGGGTACTGGTAGATCTCCATTGTCCCCGGCTTTAACTCAATCCTTACACCTATCCCGTGTTGGCGTGCTAGGGCTTCCGCTCCTGCTCCAGCAGCGTTTACGGCGTATCTAGCCGTGTATTTGCTTCCATCGCTTGTCTCCACTACTACCTTACCGTTATCACACCTAATTCCGGTCACCTTCTTCCCGGTTTCTATGCCTCCCTGCGCTTCGGCTTCTCTCGCTAGCCTGTTTATGAGGGCTCTTGGCTCGACGACTCCATAGCCTTCTACTATGATTCCTGATCGCGCGTCGGGGTTTGCCTCGGGTTCTAGGCTTAGTATCTCCCTCCTACTAGCAATCCAGGCTTTCACCCCTGGCGCTAGCCTCCTAATCGCTAGGAGTGCTGGCCTGAGGAGTAGTGATTCTAGCCTCGTAGTAGCTAGTATTAGGAGCCTCGTCTCATAGATCTGGTAGCCTACTTCACTGGCGAGTACTCGGTAGAGTCTTGCCCCTTCGAGGGCTAGCCTGCGCCTCAGCTTGCCCGGGGGCGGCTGGATTAAGTGGAGCACTCCGGCGTTTCGTGTCGATGCTCCTGCACCGGGCGATTCCTCCTCGAGTACTAGTGGTGTCAGGCCTTTACGGGCAGCCTCTAGACCGGTGAAGAGGCCTACGACCCCGGCGCCCACTATTATTACGTCAGCATCGGTCAAGGGGCTCCCCACTCGCTCTTCCTGCAAGCACTGGCTAGTCCATGAGCCTGGAGTATGCTGTCCGGGTCGAAGACTCTCTTAACCCTGCAGTAGGCTTCCACCTCCCAGGGCCTCTCCCGGAGTATCCAGTAGAGTTTCTGGAGGCCAACTCCATGATGGTGCGTCACTGATCCCCCCATTTCCAGGACTGTGTCTAGCATTACACGCCACGCATTGGCGAGTGTCCGGGGGTCCCTCTCAACTATTATCGTGGTGTAGAGTGACCCACCCATCACGTTGAAGTGGGATATATGGCTGAATACTCCAATAACACCCTTTGTCACTTGGAGCTTCTCGGTTACGGCCCGGTGGATTATTGGTAGCCTTGGCCACGTGGCCTGAACGTCTATTGTGTCGAACCAGAGACCGATGCCTGCAACCTGTTCTACTAGCTTGTGGTAGTCGTACCGGGTTTCCCTCCATTTCTCGTAAATGTCTTGCGTGGCCCTTCCACTATGGGCTCCCGCGATCTTCGACGCTTTTTCTAAGAGGGCTTGAGGGACCCCCGGGTCCTCATCGTCATAGTAAGCGACTAGCAGGAGGGTCCCGCTTTTACCGTAGAGTGTCGAGGCTTCGTACTCGTCGAGCACCCTGAGTAGGGCCGGTTGGTTCCACTGCAGGAGCCTCCTAGCCACGAGTAGGGCGTCATCGACCCCATTGAACTCGAAGGTCCCACTACTAATATAGCGTGGAATCCTACGTATCCTCAGGCCGACGCCATACACGATTCCTAGGCCGCCCTCGCTGCCTGCAACGATGAATGGGCCACCGGCTAGGCCATAGGCCCTCGGCCTGCGAGGGTCCCCCAGCCTTAAGCGGTGCCCCCTACCGTCAACCATGTCGACGAACACGAGGACGTCCTCTATATTCCCTATCCCGGGCTGTAGGGCCCCAGCACCGAGAGTATTGACCAAGCCCCCCACACTAGCAACCCTTATACTCTGCGGCTCCAGCCCAGTAGTGTAACCCTCCACGCCGAGTATCTCTTCAACACGCGAGAGCAAAGCTCCAGCGCCCGAGTAGACGTAGCCCTCTTCCATATGCGGCTCGACCCAGCCGAGCCCAGTCAAGTCAACATAGACGCAGCAGTCACGAGGGGCAAGGGCGCCGAGCACACCGCTACCCCCACCCCTGGGTAGGAGGCACACGTTATGACTACGGGCCCTCGAGACCACCTCTTCTAGCTCATCCACGCTCCTAGGCCTTACGACTGCAAGCCCACCCGGCCGATAGATACCTGAGTAGAGCGTGAGATTACACAGGGGCCAGGCATCGAGCGGGTCGGGCCACCACTTCTCCCAACTCCCCGGCCACTCTGGCTCCACAATCCTGTACTCGACACCCACGCCCTCAAGACTCTTAAGGTATCCCTCAACTCCACAACTATTACCCATTACAGCCAAGCCCCCATCCTGAGCCATTCCGCGACACGGTAGTAGGATCTCTAGGTCATTTAGTTGATGCGGAGTCCCTAGGCGACCCTAACTCTACTTATTATCTACTACATGATTAGCTTTCCAGATATAATACAGTGGCACCCACCCTAGTGAACTGGTTGCGCAAACATGGAAAAACGTTACAACGGGGAGGACAATATCGTAGAGGGAATCGCGCAGGCCATGGCGGACTGCCTCACGCTCACGCGAGGAGACAATATCATAGTATTTTATGATAACGCCAGCGTGGAGCCCATGGAAATCCTAGTGGAAGCCGCCAGTAGGCTAGGCCTCAGGGAGGAGCAATACAACATAGACGCGTACCCGAGACCCCTCTACGAAGTACCCAGAGACCTCCGGGAGAGGCTATCAATGGGCGGCTACGAGGCAACATTCTACGTAGCCGGAGTAAAACCCGGGGAGCTAGCCTTCCGG
>WWDN01000005.1:0-4181 GCA_035615875.1 Thermodiscus sp.
ATAGGGTGGGCCGTCGAGGAAGTAGAACTTACGGGTGCTACGCCTCGACTTCTCCCTGGCAAGCTCGTAGGCCCTGGCCTCGGCCCAGAACCTCTTCACCCACTCTTCGAGGCCGAACTGGTCGTAGACCACCCTCGCCAGCTTGTCCGGTACAGGCGCCAATACCCAGGGACCCCCGCCGCCCGGGAGACTACGCTGGTCGGGGAATTAACCCCTCACCCTCTAAGGCGACCTCCAGGACACGGGGTGCCGCCCTTCTACTCCCTCCCGTATACCTCCGTGTGTGCTCGGAGGAGCGCCTCTGGATCCAATACGGGCCTGCACCCCGCGGGGACCCTGCGTGGCCTATAGCATACTGCCTCGCCCCTCCTGGGTAGGCAATACTCTGCTTCCGTCTCCCAAGCCCTCTCCCTGGGACAGGCTACTACCCCGGACTCGCTCCTCCGGAGCCTCGCCACCAACCTACCGTTGTCTAGGACTAGGGCCTCCCTTGCCTCCTCCTCGGCTCCCGTTATGAGGTGGGTGGCCACGACGACCGTCTTCTCCCTGGACACACTCCTTATCCTCTCGGCCACCCTCTCCCTCGAGGCGGCGTCGAGAAAGGTGTAGGGCTCGTCGAGTAGCAGGGCTTCTGCCTCGCGGGAGCCCGCCAGGGCCAGGGCTAGGAGGAGCTTCTTCCTCATACCCATACTGTACCCCGCTATGACCCGGCCCCAGTAGCCCGTTACCCCCAGCGTCTCCGCCTCCTCGACCACCAGGCTCCACGGGACCCCCCGGGTTCTAGCATAGTACCGGGCCAGCTCCCTCCCGGTGAGCCAGGAGGGCACAGCTACACCCTCCAACAGGTTAGCTATCATACCCTGCACCCTCCGCGGCTGTGTAGCAGGGTCTACGCCACCAACAATGACGCGGCCGCGGCTTGGCCTCGCTAGGCCGAGGATTATCTTCGCAAGCGTCGTCTTCCCCGAGCCGTTGGGCCCGTAGACTAGGAGTAGGCCTGGCCCGGTGAAGGAGAAGGATACGTCCCTAAGCGCATACCACAAACCATACCTCTTCCATACCCCTTCAAACACTATCTCAAACAAGGCTCTACCGCCTCCTCCAGGCTATGATAAAGAGTATAACGCCGGCCAGGGAGAGGGCTAGAGCCCCTAGCCCGCGCTGGCCAACGGTGGCCCGGAGGCTGGAGGTGCACTCAACATACCACATATCCAGTAGGGCCCCCTGCATAGTGATGAGCGCCACGGCCAAGCCGACCAGGACGGCGAGGGGCATTTTGGACGCGTAGCTCCACATTCCAGCGGAGAATACTACGAGGAGCGAGGATACGGCCGTAGAGGCGGCTAGGGGGAGCCAGATCACCAGGTCCTCCAAGCTTGGACCGTAGTAGAGGGCCAGGTTAAAGGCTCCCACCGCAACGGTCATGGCGAAGAATCCGGTGTAGAGGAAGAGGACGACAGCCAGCCACACTAACAGGGCTCGGGCTAACAGGGACCTAAACCCGTAGACCGCTAGGAAGGAGTCGAAATACTCGGCCCCCCCACTCCTAGTGTAGTAGAGTCCTGCGACACCCGCCACTACAAACACTACAATAAGACTCTCTATAACGTCGTGAAAAGCCCCGCTAACACCGGCCTCAGCAGCATCCAGCACACAGAGGGGAGGATACCCCGCGACCTCGGCCCCACTCATATGCCCCCCGGCTGAGGCGAGGACAGGCAACACCAGCGACGCCACAACCACGGGGGCCTGGAGACCGGGCCAGCAACCGCAGCCCACCCCGAGCCTCCGAACCAACGCAACCACTATCAAGGCCAGAGGCGCGGCCACGACCAGGTATACCAGGGCCATCTTCCACAGCGGCCTACCGGCGATGACCAGGGAGAAGAGGCCCTCGCCCACGCCGGAATCCGAGGAACACGCAGCCCTAACCCTAACCTCTACAACACCATCCCCCTCAACAATGACACGGCCCACAAGCCTATTCAAGCCTGGCTCCACAACACCCCTAAACACCTGATCCCCGAACCAGACCTCCACGAAAACCGGACTCTCATAGGCGAAGGAAGCGTAAAGGCTAAGCCTAGACCCGGAAAAGGCAAACAAGACAACGCCCTCGTCAACAGGCTCCCTACAGTAGAGTATGTAGGGTATACTGACCGACGTCCCGGGGCCAACACTATAAGCGTAGACAACAGAAGACACTAACACGATTAAAATCACAGTGAAAACAACAAGAGCCTCCCCACTGGGGGGAGCAACGCGCAATCCCCACACCATACCAAAACATTTTACCCCTACAAACATATATCTATTAAATCCTAGGAGGCGATCCACTTGAATAAGAAACGACGCATCCTATACCTATTAGGTCTAACACTCTCGATTCTTACATTAGCAATAGCTGCAACACCTAGCGCAGCAATTTACTATGATAGAGACTGGGACGAGAACTCCATCGGCTACGTCTACGTGTCCGGAGTATTCGATGATAGAGAAGGGTTTGCACGCAGCAACCACTATATCGAAGTCTATACTGTCCCCGAGAACGAGATTATTAGGGCAACGGGTACCCTGCAGTGGGACTCGGGCATAGTAGGTTTCGACAAGTACTTCTTCGAACCCGGAACCTATACTAGGTCGCTGGCGCCTGTCGAGACGGCTGAGTGGGTTAAGGCGAGTACCTACATAAGTTTTGTTAGTAATGGTAATGTGGTGTTGCGGGCTACCGTAGAGCTTCCACCCTGAAGGGGAGGGTGATATAGTGTATAGGAGCATTTTTATTATTTTATTTGTATTGTCTCTTGTGTTTTCCGCGTCCACGGTCTCCCTTTCTCAGGAATACGAATATATAGTTAATGCAACTTATAGGCTTAATTGGACCGGCGGAGAACTTGTTTTCATAGTTAACGCGTCCAGCATTGGATGTCCATGTAGCGTGGAACCCTGCATACTATATGCTGTTGTCGAGCCCGGAGACGCGCTGGTTAGGGTATTGTATGCTTCCAGCTATAACACGCTCGTTCACCATAGCGTTGTAAATGTGACCCTCTATACCGCGGACCAGGATAAAAATATAAAACAAGTATGTAATAAAACGATTGAAGCCAGTTATAACTATACTATCCTGGCCCCGGGCGTCGTTGCAATAGGCAACCTAACCTACCCTACTCCCACCTACGTCGGCTTCGCCATTGGCGACAGGGTCGCTGTCGCCGTCTCTTCCAGCGGGCGGGGATTCATCCCCCTAAAGCTACCAGGCGGCCTGGGAGAGGATAGGGTCTCCGCTGTTGCGAGCGCGGTGGAGGATTTCATTAGGAGGCACGAGTTTAATTATACGGTCAATTATACTCTTACAAGCTATGGGTGGATAATTAATGTTGACGGGTTGAGCCCCGCGAACATGTTTGACGGCTACGCTGTCTTCTCCGGGCCACCCCCGGGCCCAGGTTTCACCTGTTGCAACATCACCTTCCTCCCCGAGGAGACAAGCGGCGTCTTTGAACCCACCGGTGAGCCGGTGATTATCGATATGGGCGATGTCATGTATGTTTATAGTGGCTCGAGCACTGTTTGGGTGCTCGTCTATTATAACGGGCAGCTCTTCCTCCACACCTACATGCTCATGCCCGGCGCGGCGGTGTTCCACTGGGAGACCATGCTGCTACTCAACCTGTCCTTCCCCGAATTCTATACTACCGATGTTATAGCGAGCATCCTATTCCCTTACCCCATCAATGATAGCGTGTTAGCCGTCGATCCGCGCTTCCCCCTCATTATTAACGGGAGATCTCCCATCATAGCCACTGGTGATAGGACTATTGAGGATACGATTTGGCTCCTCACCCCGTGGAGCCTTAGAGAGCATTTCCAGGAAGACGCTGGGGATTCGCCTCCGACTCTCCCCGTGGAGCTGTTTGTCCGGGGGTCCCTGCAGGTGTTCGTCGAGAACATTAGTGTCGAGAGAGTCGAGGCCGGGATAGTGGAGCCCGGGGAGGGCGGCTTCGGGTGGCTGGCCCTCCTATTGGCCGTCTTGGGCGTGGCGGCTGGTTATGCTATTCTGACGAGGCGGTATCGGGCGAAGCCTGTGAGTACCCGGATGTAGCCTCTCAGCATCTGGTCTACCTGGGGGTCCCCGGTGTCTACTCTCAGGGTCTTGAGGGTCCTAAGCTTGCCTGGGG
>WWDN01000006.1:0-4481 GCA_035615875.1 Thermodiscus sp.
GTCCGTACCACGGCGCGCCTGGGGGCTAAGCACTCCCAGACATAAAACATGTTTATATTATACTATTAATTTAAAAGACCTACATTCTATCCCTGGTTCCCCGGCGAATCCTCCTAGCCTCCTCCACTAAAGCCTCGGCATCTAGAACCTCGTCCAACCCCAGGGCCACGCCAGACACGCCTCCTAGAGCCACTACACCAGCCCTAGGTATGCCTATTGAACGCATCCAGGCGGCAATAGACTCGGCCTCACTAGTAGCTATACTACCCATCTTCACCTCATAGCCCCAGACCGCGTGCCCCCTGCGTTCGAGAAGGACGACATCGACATCGCGCCCCCCAGGCTGTATAGAGTAGGCCCTTCTAGAAGCGCGGCGCCTAGCGAGTAACTCTCCAATGGTAAACTGTAGTTCGAGCCCATAGCGGGCGCGGAGGGATTCAGGGCTTGGAGCTACACCCAACTCCTCTACGGAGTCCGCCACCTGGTAGAGCAGCGAGACTAGTGGAGAGCGGTGGCGGTAGTAGGTGCGGGCGCCCCGAGTCCTCCACAAGGGTATCCTCTCCACAAGACCCATCTCCTCTAACACACCAAGCACGCCAGTAGCGCTACCGGGCTGGGGACTTGACACTAGCCCAGCGGCGTAGAGCCTCGCCGCTATGTCACTCGCCCTCCAGTAGCCCTCTGCTAGGAGTCGTAGAGTAGCGTCGTAGACCCGGCTGAGCTGCCTCTCCTCCTCCACAAACACCTCCCCTACCAGCCCGCGGGCGGCTGGAACCAGCCCCCGGGCGTGCTGTGCTAGGACACGCCATGGCTCGCCACGCGGTTCCACATGCATCAGCAACCAGGGATCACGCGCCACGACAGACCAGAGCACGGCCTCCCTACCAGGAAGGCCCCAATCGTGTAGTGACGCGATGGCATCGGCTATGTCTACGAGGTCGACCCGGAAGGCCTCGAACAATCCCAGGAGGGGACTGTGCCTGTCGAAGATTCTGGCCGCGATTCCTAGGCTCGACCCACATGCTATGAGGCCCGCCTCGGCCTCCTGCCCTGTTAGGGCTATCAGGTCCCAGTAGCGTGTCGGTAGCCGCTGGAACTCGTCTATAACGATGGAACCGCTACCCCGTCGGAGTCTCTTGGTGATAGTGTCTATGCACTCGCCTAGCCCAACCACCCTATAACCGGTGGTGTCTCTCTCCTCTAGGATGCACTCCCCACTCCGGGTTATGGTCGCGTAGAGGCTCCACTCTACACAGTGGCGGAGTAGCCAGGTCTTGCCAGTCTTCCTCCTGCCGTATACGAGTAACCACTTATTGGAGTTCTCCGCGAGGTAGCCGCACTCCCACCGGTTTAAGATGACCCTGAAGGGCACCCTCCAGCACCATATAACAGTAGTTATATAACAACCATTATATAACTACGAGCCCAATTTTCCTAGAACGTCATACCACGAAGATATCGCTAAAGCATTAAACGATATATCCTAATGTGAGTATACGATGATAGGCGTCCGGACAAGGTAATAGGGCGATCCCCTATTCGACTCAACGACGAGATACCGAAGTTAGTGGAAGAGCTCGTGGAAATGGGCGTATATGAGTCTAGAAGCGAGGCCTTAAGGGACCTCATAAGAATTAGCGCTGAGAATATGAAGCGGGCCAAGCTGATCGCCGAAGCTATGGTTAGCCTCTTCAGAATGGAGGAGAAGATTCGAGACATACCAGTAAGGCTAGAGAGCGCCCTAGAGAAGCTACTGGCTGAGCGGGGGAGGTTCTAGGCGTCATACAAGTGATGATTGCGTATAATGATACGTCGTGTCGTCTAGAGGGGAGTATAGCGGTTCACGTGTAGGTTTCTCTAGGTCTCCTCCTAGCAAGTCCTATTAGAAGGCTCAGGGCGATTAGGAGGAGGCTCAGTAGTAGTGAGTGGGCGTAGGATAGCCTACGGTACCCGGTGAGCCTGAAGTCTACGTCGAAATACACCGTCTCCCCGCTGGGCACTCCTATCAGTACAAGGCTCTGGCTTGGCTCCAAGCGGGCCTCAACGACGGTAGACTGGTTCACGACCCTAGCGTTGTTGATGGCGAAGTTGAGCATCTTGGATATAATCGGGAGCGTCCCCAGCAGGTATCTGCTGGTCTTGAGCCTAGCATACCCGTATACAAGGCCGGACCTCACGTCGTGCTGCAGGTTCTCCCCCATAGCCGATATGTTAAACACCGATAGAGACTGCACGAGGCTGGCGACGTCGCCCGATACGTTCGCTATATAGTATGCTGAGGAGACGCCCCTCAGCTCGATCCTAACAACGCCCTCGCTCGACATGCTCATAACATAGACGGCCACACCCTGAGACTCACCCACACTAACGGCTCCACTATAACGGGCCTCGCTCTTAACCCCGTAGTAGTTAGATATAGTGGAGGCTATGAGGAGGGCCAGCCCGATCACGAGCAGGATCCTCGATGCGATGTTCATCCTGGGCTTCAAGCCGGCTCAAACCTCCTCTCGAAATAGTAGAGGAGCGTCGCCAGCAGTGATAGGAGTAGCACGGGGACGAACAGGTAGTCCATCGTCGTGAGCCTGATCGTGGACAAGCCCTCATATGAGAGAGCGGTGAAGTAGGCGACCCTGTAGAACATCATTGCAATCGAGAGGTGGAGGGCCCAGTCGCCGAGGCTAGGTGCTAGGGTCTGCATGAGCAGCCACACGACCCCATAGGCGAAGTAGAACGTGATGCTCAACACGCTCGCCGTGCCACTACTCTTGGAAGCCAGCGCTATCAAGAGGAATGCAGTACCATAGAGCAGGGCCTGGACAACATACCCGCCATAGACAATCAAGTACTGCGCGGGTCCGTCCAACACGACCGGGTACACGATTATCCCGGCCACAAGCAATGGAATGAAGAGCAGCGTCAAGGCTGGAACAACGACCCTACTAGTCAGTATACCCAGTATCACGGTCCTCCTAGATACTGGGTACGACATGTAGACCTCGACCACGCCATAACTCACAAGACTAGCCAGACCGGAAGCCCCGCGGAGCCCCAGGTACAGGGCTACCGTGAAGAGGGTAGGCTCAAGGACCAGCCTCGCGAGGACATAGGACTTGGTGACTGGCTGTATAGTGGCAATAACAGCTCCGAGCGCTGCTATAACCAGCATCATCACATCAAAACCCGGAGGCCTCAGGCTATCGGCGCTATCGAGCAGTATTAGCGTGAGTAGTCTTCCACGCCTCACCGCGCCTCACTCCTCATCTCGGCCTCTATAGAAGCCTCCACGAAGTCAACCGAGTACACCACCAGCCCCTGGGCCACGGCCTCGGAGAGGGCCTCAAACAATGCGCGATGACCCTCCAAGCCGTCGAGGTAGACGACCACGTTCACCCCCTCAGCCATAGCATCGAACCCAAGCCTCCTCAAGTGCTCCAGCAGCCGGTCCGGGTCACTGGACCTAACCCTGGAGACCCTGAGCCCGCCCAACACCTCCTCCGGCGCGCCAACCCTAACCACTCTCCCCCCGATCATCAAGGCTATGCTAGTAGCCACTCTTACAACCTCCGGCAGGACATGGCTTGAGACCACAAAGGTGATCCCATAGTCCCTGTTCAGCTCCCCAATCAGGTTCAGAACCCTAACTCTCTCCACAGGATCAAGATTACTCGTAGGCTCATCGGCGATAACCAAGGAGGGACCTCCAATCAACGCATGGGCAATGGCGGCCCTCTGCTTCAACCCAGCGCTCAGGCTAGAGAAGGGCTTCCACTCATGCCCCTCCAAGCCGGCAAGCCTCACAACCCTCCTAACCTCCCCCCTACCAGCACCCTTCATCCGGGCGGCATACTCAAGGACGCGCGACACAGGTATGGAGCTCGGCAGGCTAGGCCTCTCGAAGACAACCCCCACATCCTCCCTGGCCCCAGCGTCGAGGAGGGGATCCCTCCCCATCAACCTCACAACACCGCTATCCCGCCTGAGTATCCCAAGAGCCACCTTCAACAACGTAGTCTTCCCAGCACCATTAGGCCCCACAAGACCGACAACAGACCCCCTCTCTACGCTCAACGTAGCACCATCAAGAGCCCTAACCTCGCCGTACCTCTTAACGATGTTCCTGCACTCTAATACCGCGTTCAAGCTCCCACGAGCCCAATAAAAACCAAGGCACGTCATACTCAATAATAACAATTTGTCAAGACCGATCCAAAACCCATAAAGCTAGAAGAAGCACCAGCCCCCGAACCGGCGGGCCTCTACAATCCAAATACGCCTATGTGGATTTATCCCTTTTCCAAGGCAGGCTTTTGGTAGGCTTTTAATACTTAAACTTTTGTTGACATCTTTAAGGAGATCAAGAAGTACCTTCCCGAGGCCAGGCTCGTGGTCCAGGAGCTACAAGAATTTATGAGGTCTTGAAAACTCAGTAGCGAATCTCACGAGTGATGCTACAAAGGCATTGGTAGAGCAAGGTATAAATA
>WWDN01000007.1:0-3385 GCA_035615875.1 Thermodiscus sp.
CTGAGCTTCGCAACTAGCGGGCTCGCCGGCCATCTCTCCGCATCAGCCTACTTCATGAACCTCCTGAGCAGTCTCTCCACGCTCAGCCCAGATTACCCCCTAGATGCCGCCTCCTTCCTGGCTACAGCTTCGAGCACTGTTCTCGGCCTAGTGTTCTTCCGGAGTATTAGGAGGCCTGGCTACCTGGCTAGTCCAAGCCTCCTCTTAGCTTTCGCCTTCTCACTAAGCATGCTGGCTCTCGCACTATCTACGGGCTAGGGTATTAGCTTGATCGTGCCTAGTGTTAGGAGTAGGAGGCCTGCAACAATGTAGATGCTGGCCACTATGCTCGCCGATGTTACTATGTCAAGGCTCTTTGAGTAGGAGACGTATCCCCCTCCCTGCCCATTACTAGAGTAGAAGTCTTGGACCTGGTCTATTAGCCTCATGTACTGGGGAGCGTTGGGCGCGGCTCCCGCTCCCAGTATCCTCTCCGAGTCCACCCTCACGAGCATGCCGTTTTGATCATAGTAGTATGAAGTGAAGTCATAGTAGTACGTGTTGGGCACCTGCCCGGGTACTATGCGGGGCTGGAGGTTCACCTGGTAGGCACTGGCCACGCCAAGGCCGGTGACTGCAGCGCTCGGCTTCCCCGTCATAACCACAGCATCTATCGGGGCTATGAAGACCCTGTATAGGAGTGTGACCGGCACCTGCCTTTGTATGACTAGGCCGGAGGGCTCGAACCTCAATACAACGCTGGCTGTACCGTTGGTCTTACATGGATCGTTTAACACGTAGACGTGCCATGTGAAGCCCGCCTTCCTTATACTACCGTTCTCGAAGACGTAGTAGATGCTCCCCTTACCCACCGCACCCTTATAGGCGGGGCTCACGGCGTAGATGTGGCCGCCGCAGGTGGCGGGAGTCTCCCATCCTGGCGGAGTGTACTTGTGGGCTACGACCTTGTAGAACCATGCCCCGGTGCCAATGAGTAGGAGGCCTACGATTATGAGGGCTACCGCTCGAGCCTTATCCACATGATCCACCCTTATAGCCCTTGGCGCAAGACCGGGGTATTTTTCCATGAGGGTTACATTATTCGCTGGAAACTCAGGAGGCTCAGTACTAGGAGGAGAGTCCCCACACCCACAGCGAGTGTCAGTATCATAGCCCTCCTCTCACCCGTAAGTACGGCTAGGCTGTCCCGGAGAACGTAAGCTCCATCGCTCAGGATGGAGCCCCCAGGGAGGGGTATGACTAGTGGCGCAGCGTTCACTACTGCCAGGCTTATATTGATTAGGAAGAGGATGTTAGACATTACTCCTAGGAGCTGGCTAGGCCAGTACTTGTTGCTTATCATTATCCCAATCCTTGCACGAGTACAGTTCCCCGCTGTCCTATTCCAGGGCCTATAGACTGTAACGTTCCTAACAGTATCATCCTGCCGGACTGTGAAGACCAGAGTAACATTCCTATGGGGATCCTCCGCCCCCAGCTGGGAGAGTACCCGGACGAGGTCTCCGACATTATCCACCTTTGTCCCGTTGACCGCTATGATCTCCATTCCAGCTGTTAGATTAGCCTTGGCCGCCGGGGATCCGGGGTCTACCCCGGTGATTACGACCCCCGCTACCATGCTAGTCGCCAGTGCTAGGAATAGGAGTCCGAGGACCACGTTCGCCCCTACACCTGCACTGTAGACTAGGGCCCTGTCCCTAACCCTAGCCCTCCCCAGCTCCTCTTCATCCGGTTCTACGAAGGCGGCTGGTATGAAGAGGAAGAAGGCGAGCCCAGCATCCTTGACCCTCACGCCAACGCTCCTGGCAACATAGGCGTGGCTGAGCTCGTGGAAGAGGGCGGCTATGCCGAGAGCCACTCCAATGTAGACCGTGGCCTTCCAGCTAAGCGTTACCCCGGGGATAAAGGGCACGAATCCCGCAACGCTTCCAGCACATGGGGGCGGGCTGATATACCTCAGTACAAACAATTTGCCCGCGTAGTAGTAGAAGGCAACGGCGGAGAGCACCAGGAGTACCAGGCTGACTACGCCGAAGACCCTCCAAGCCAGGGACCACCAGCCCGGCTCCATAGGGTCAAGCCTTATACCGGCGCGAACTATGAGGTAACCGGGGCCTACCTCGACCCTCCCCCTCCTACCCCTGAATGCAACGTATACGATAGCCCAGAACACTACTAGTCCAGCTGTGAATGCTACTAGGCCAGTGTCCACTAGGTAACCCTCCCCGCAAGGCCAAGCTCGCCTACAACGTATTAATAGAGTAACTACCTATCCAGTCGCAGTCCAACAAGGCCCTAGACTGGATATCGGGGAGAACACTAGCCACCACCTCAGAGGCCTCGGCAACAGCGTCCTCTACAGCATACCCCTCGGCAAGGAGCACTAGTAGAGCTCCCGTGAAAGCGTCGCCCGCCCCCGTCGGATCGCTCAACCTAGGCCCCCGAGGGTCCCTCAGGAACTCCTCCCCTCCCCTATACTGGACAGTAACCGTGCCGTATCCCCGAGTCATTACGTTAACGTACACGCTCGAGGGACCCTCACCCTCCTCCTCTCCGGTATGGCTGAGCGAGACCAGCCTCTCCCCGCCCGGAGCCCCTAGGCCTACCCTATAGTAGCCTTGGACGTCGACTGCGACCAGCCCAGCCCTCCCCGCCAGCAGAGGAGGGAGAGTGCCGGGCTCCTCCCCATAGACGGGGGATACAAGCACCGCCTCATAGTAGCCATCAGCAAGGCTTAGCACCGCGCTAGTATCGATTACTCGAGGGACCCCCACCTGGCTAACCCTCCTAGAAGAATCCTCATACTCTATGCGGAAGACGAATCCCGGCCCGTCAACCTGGTAGCCGAGCCTCTCCACTCCAAGGCTCCTCTCCACGCGGACAGACTCCAGCGTCACATAACCCACCGGGCCAACGGCTTCCGCTCGCCAACCCAAGACCCGTATAGTGACTCCAGCGTAGAGGCCTGGACCGCCAGCCCTGCACCTGCCATCAATAAGGTCGAGAGTTGGGGGTGAAACGACTAGTATCCTACCACCCACTACTCTATACACCCCGAGCCAAGCGGCCGGAAATACACGGGAGGCTGGCAACTATTGAAGCGGGCCCTAGACCTTGGTAACAGGGGAGGAGAGGATATATGCGCGGACATCCCGGCGTGTAAGGGAGCCTACATACTGATACTACGATTAAGGGACCCCCTAAGGATCAAGGTAGGGGGCCTGGGAGTAGTCGAGTTCGACAGGGGGTACTACGCCTACGTCGGTAGTGCTATGGGGCCTGGCGGGGTAAGGGCCCGGCTCTGCAGGCACATCCGCGGAAGAGGGGCAAGGAGGTGGCACATAGACTACCTAAGGGAACACGCAGAGGTAGCCTACTACTTATA
>WWDN01000008.1:0-2050 GCA_035615875.1 Thermodiscus sp.
CCGGCACCTCGATCCCTGAGGCTTTGACGCCCTCCTCGTAGACCCGGGCCTTCAACTCGTGGGGGTTCAAGGGGCCGGCGCCACTAACCCTCCCCCGTGCCTTGAAGCCGAGCGCCTCCATTATGGCCATTGCGGTCGTCGTCCCGCCAGGTATGCTCTCGCCAACCACCACATCCATCCCCACGGCCATGGTCTTGCCTAGTAGTCGTGATTCCTCGTAGAGCCTTGCCGCCGTCCCCGGCGGGAGGGCCTTGCCAGTGTCTATGCGATCGCCCACTCTCCTGGATGGGAGGATTACGTGGGGTATCTTGGGTTCTAGGAACGAGCCTGAGTCTGCGACGAAGGCGGGGATCTTGAGTAGGCCTAGGAGTGCCCTCGACACCACCGCCGGTGTCGGGACTCCCTCGGGCGAGACTGGGACGACGACCATGCTCAGGGGGTTCCCCGCCAGCAGGTATTCGGCGTCGAGTGTGGGCGTGAAGAGTGTGGCCTCCGGTGTTGGCCCGGCTATGCTTATCCCTGGGATCGTCGAGGTCCTCGTGGATCCTATGAAGAGGATGAAGGCTGGTTTCAGGGCCTCGAAGGGTAGCCTCTGCTCTCCCGGCTTGCTCAAAACGCGTGGCACCCAGGATACCCTATCCAGCCCGGCTCCATTTAAAGACAATAGACCACGGGGAGAGGGACCCTCCCCAGGCCCTCTACCATGAACGCCACAGGATCTTAACCCCCCGGCTACACCAGGACTATACGAAGCCGTCCCGGTGCACGACCAAGTCCCGCTGCTGGTACACACGCTGCCGGTAATAACTGTCATCGCAGTGATCCTACACGGTATGAGGCCTGCCTAGGGGTTCGCGGCGGGAGCCCTCCTCGGCGGTATCCTCGCATTGACTAGCATGTACTTGAGGGCTCCCAGATAGGGTTCCGGCACGCCGAGTTCTCCAAGCCCCTGCAGTACCCTTCCAACATCGTACTTGACTCTTCCAAGGGCTATGAGGCCCGTGGAGTCGTCGAGAACCATGTAGGCGGCTCTTGGATCGCCGTCGCGCGGCTGCCCGACGCTCCCGGGGTTAGCCACCACTGCCCCATTAACGGTCCTATAGAACTGGTGGTGCGTATGGCCGACCAGGTATAGGCCCCTGGGGCAATCCACGCCCTCTCCCCCTCCAGCCAGCCTTAGCCCGGGCCTTAGCAGACTGCAGAGTCTATCGTCGCCTAGCCAGGGGTGTAGGTAGGTGTAGAGTGGGTTGGAGGGCGCCGCGTGGACTAGGACCGCCCTGGCCCCGGCTATCTCTGTTTCAAGCCTAGTGGGGAGGCTGCGTAGGAAGCTTATGGAGGCCTTGTCTAGGAGCCGGAGCGTCACGTTGCTCCTGAACCAGGTGCTCAGCCAGTGGGTCGCCTCGCCGCACCTACAGTCGACGCCGTAAGCCACTGCATGGTCGTGGTTGCCCCTGACGATCGAGGCCCCAAGCCCCCTTAACTCGTCTATGACCTCTCCGGGCCAGGGCCCGTAGTCGACCAAGTCGCCCAGGACCACTACCTCGTCCCAGCCGCGGGCGGCCTCTAGCACCGCTTCTAGGGCTGGTAGGTTGCCGTGTATGTCGCTTAACACCAGTATCCTTGGCAAGGCCCAGAGAACCCCCGCCATCCACGGTATATAGGCTGTGGCGTGCTAGAGGGGTAATAATCCGTGGACTATAAGAGCCCGGGGAAGGCCCCCACGGCTCCAGCGTTACTCCGGGCTCTCGGCTGTTGTGGTGCAGTCTAGGTGTTTCAAGAGTATCGCTGCTGGCTGTCCCCCGAAGGGCTTGTACTCCTCTATCACCTCGTAGAGCCTGAAGCCCCTATCCCTGTAGAACTTTAGGGTGGCCAGGTAGGGCTCGTAGTCCATCCCGCCATAGGTCTTCACGGAGAGGATGCGCTTCCCCCTGCTACACGCGTACCCGGCGCTAGCCTCTAGGAGCATGCTTCCAAGCCCCCTGCCCTGGAAGCCCCTCTCCACGGCCAGCCAAAGTATCTCCATGCAACACTCCCTCTCGTCGAGCAACAC
>WWDN01000009.1:0-5195 GCA_035615875.1 Thermodiscus sp.
CCCATGACGGGGGAGCTACGTGGGATTTCAAGCCGGCGGTGGATCCCTTCGACTACATCGACGCCGCCAGGCTTATTGGCGTGAAACACGTCATACCACGGGTCATACTGCTCGACAAGGAGTACATCGCCGCTGGCAAGTCGCCTGTCACGGGGGACGACATGCTGGTTATAAGCTATACGGAGTTCGTCATAGGATTCGACACCGCTAACAACCACGCGTTCCAGAATATCACGATTAAGGCTCTAGTATCCCACGACGGGGGGCGCTCTTGGAAGGGACCGTACAGTATAAGCCCGACTATAACGATAACCGACGAGGACAGCTCGTTTCATATAGTCCAGGGCTCGTACCCCGCTATAGCACCCAACGGCACCATCTACATAGCATACTACGATAGCTCCCGGGACGGGCCCTTCAATGGATCAGCTAGTGTAATGCTATCGAGGTCCGACGATGGCGGACTCCACTGGTCCAGGCCCGTCGAGGTAGCCAGGATCGTGCACGAGCTCCAATACTATTATACCATCAACATAGGCGACACGGGGGTCCCCGTGTTCAGGTGGTGGTCCTCGATGTTCCCAGTCATATCGGCGTCATCCAATGGCACAGTCTACATGGCATACTCAGGCGACCCAGACGGCAGGGGATGCGACCCGGCCGACGTCTACCTACTCTACTCCAGCGACTACGGCGAGACTTGGACGGGGCCGGTTAGGGTTAACGATGATCCACGCGGCTCCTGCAACGCACAGTTCTTCCCATGGATCTCGACCGGTCCCGAGGGCAAGGCCCATGTCGCCTGGGCTGATACGAGGCTTGCACCGGGCCGGGTCGGCTTCGACATATACTATGCCAGCGCTGAAGGGGCCGACGTGTCGAGGAACATGAGGGTAACCGACTACACGAACCCAGCGTTCCCTGTAGAGTTCATGGGCGACTACATAAACCTGGCAGCCGCCCAGGGAAACGTCTACGTTGCATGGACTGACACGAGGAGGAGCCTATACACCCCGGTCAACACGCCTCTAATAGGCCTCGGAGCCGTAAACACGGACGTATTCATTGCAAGCATAGGCGAGAGGCCCAGGGCCGATATGGGTCTAGGGACCACGGGTATACAGGCTGGTAGAACCACTCTACTAGCCGGGGAGGCGAGTGGGTTGCCGGCTTATGCCACGATGGCGGTGTTGCTGGATAACCTAACGATAGGCTATATAATGACGGACAGCCAAGGCCGCAGCAGCTACACTATACCGGTCCCGGGGCTGGCCAGGGGCACGTATAGGCTCCAGCTGACTGGGGCTGTCAGCTACACGGTATACACGACGGTAAGGCTCAATGTGACCGATGCTACGCTCGACGAGATAAACAGGATCCGAGAGAAGATAGACTTGGTCAACAACAATGTAACCAGGCAGGTGGCGGCGCTGAATAAAACGCTAGAAACCATGGGGGAGGAAGTACGGGAGCTGAGAGGTAGGATAGATGGGTTGAATAACTCGATTAGCTCTATAATTGATGTGCTGGGGGAAAGGATAGAGGAGCAGATACAGGATATAGATGCGAAGATCGACTCGATAAACCAGAGCATAGCCGTGCAGAAGAGTGGGGAGACAGGGACAGGCTCGCGGACAATGACTATATTAGAGCTGGTAACGATAGTAAATTTAATATTAATAATTATAATACTGGTGAGGATGAAATAGGCTCTGCCCACACAACTATCCGGGAAGGACATCCCACTTTTATGATTTTTAATCTAGTGTTTACATAATTGAGCTGGGGGATACGGCTTGAGACACAATATACTCTTGGCCGCAGGCGCGGTACTACTCGCAATCGGCATCCTCACAGTTGGCACCAGCGAGGTCCACGTGGACGTCGTGAAGACAACAGAGTACATCTACGTGCCCATCTACAACTTCAAGCCGCCGGGAAACTACACGATAAACACGACCAAGATAATCGACAGACTAGCACAGCCAATAACCCTAAACGAAACACCCCAGAAGATAACGCGGGAACTACAACCCCCAAGCTGCAACAAGGGAGTCAGGGAGATCAATGTAAAGGCGGAGGGGATAGCGGAGAAAGCCCCCGGCTATATTCGCATAAAGATCGTAGCAGGCTTCCCTGACGGGAGTAACACCACAATAGCGGACTACCACCTAGAGGTAAAACCGCTACCAGCAGCCCCCGAGGCGCCCGACACATCCACGGCAACACCACTGGTGGTAAACGGTACAGTAACTGTTGGCTACGTATCGGTGCTCTCTCCAAGCGGCAGAGAAGACATAGTAATATACCCCATTAAAAGGGCACTCCCGTTGAACACGACCAAGCTCACACTACTATTCGATTCGAACCTCACTGGAGAACTCATGGCTGGAGTAGAGGTCAAGGAGGTGTGCATGAAGTCCTTCCACGCCGACGACCCCTTCTTAATGCCAGCAGGCACAAGCTCCCAGGAAATAACCGTGCCGTCAACGGTGAAGATCGATACCAGCCAGCTAAGACTCGGGCTAGCCATAGCCCTAACCGGGAACCTGCTCTCCATACTAGGAATATACCGGGAGGTAGCCAGAAGCCAAGAGAAGATATGACGACACCCCCAACACTACAGAGACCGGGGGCTGGACTCCACTACGACTCCCGAGAGGCTGATACCGTGGGGCGCACCTCGGAGTGTATAGCGTCTGAGCTCGCAGAACTGGTCTCTAGAGCGGATCTCAGCAAGTGTCTAGAGGAGGCCGCCCTATACGGTTCCCTTGTAAGGGGCGATTTCGATCCCAATATCAGTGATATCGATATATTCCTGGTCATCAGCGACAGGTGCCCGGTTGCGGATGCCGTCGAGGAGGTCAAAAAGCTCCTAGTAGAAAGTGCGAGAAAATGCATCGGGGGCTTGCCGGTTCGTGGCGTCGATGTTGCCTGGTGCCTGGCAGAGGAGCTGGGATACGGTTGCCAGTATAAGTTCCTAACCCTGTATAGGATGGACTTCGAGGAGAACCACATCATCGCGTGGGGCAGGGCGCTTCACAAGAAGATACCATGGCAAAGTTGGAGCGAGATCCTATGCGGGAGTCTAGAGAGAGTTAAAACTAGGCTCCGAGAATGGAGTGGAAAGCCGGAGCTCCTTCCAATAGCCGCCGGAGAGGCGGTCAAACTAGCCCTAGCTGCCTCCGGCTATAGAGGTCCCTGGACTAAGCACGGGATCCTAAGGGAGCTGGAGGCCAGAGGCTGGAAGAGGGCTTTAGGGCTCTGGAGGAAGTACATAGAAGGTAGCCGGGTCGAGCCGGTAGAAGCTCTCCAGACCGCCCAAGAGGCCCTTCGCATGGTCCGTAACCTTCTCGGCGACTGTAGCCGGTTAGCGGTCGATTGATTCCTGGGGGGTTGGCTCGTCTCTAGCGTTTGTACGACAGTGGTCGATCGGTTCCCGTACAAGGTCTTATATACGCTCGTCGATAGACTATAAGGGTGGAGGCGAGCAATATGAGTATAGTACATGAGGCTAGATCCGGGGTGGCCAGGGAGCCCCGTAGAAGGCTCGCTATACATGTAGGCAAGACCGATGTAGAGGAGCTCGACTGGTACATAGCCAGTGTGACTGGGCTAGGCGCATAACCACCTACCATCACAGAAGAGTCCAAGAGCCCCCATTTTCCTAGCAACAACCAGAATATACAATCCACACCTCTATACACGTCAATACACGTGCTTTATCAACCCCCGGGGCCACGCCGGCTCGCCATGGCGTGTCTTAATACGGGGTATAGATGGCGACACAAACACCTACGGATCCAAACCTTTAATAGGTAACCCACATTATCAACTACGTGAGCCCGGATCCAGAGGTGGTATGTGATGCCCTTCAAGGTAAGGATCGACCCAAGGGACACCTGCATCAGCGACATGGTCTGCGTATCGATATGCGGAGAAGTATTCGAGATGAACGACGAGGACGGGAAGAGCCAGATAGTAGAGCAGTACAGGGTAGCCCCAGACAACCTGGCAGAGGGAATCATACCCGACGACCTAAAAGACTGCGCACAGGAGGCAGCCGACAGCTGCCCAGTGAACATAATCCACGTAGAGCCAGCATAAACCGGCCCTACTCGGGCGCGGATCCCCTAGAGTAGCCATCCCACTTACTTTCTCCACTCCCCTCCCGCGATAGAAGCTTCTATAAGCGTTGGACTCCCTCCTCCCTTTGGGAGGGTAACTGGATTGGAGCTGGCATCATGGCGCCTGCTAGCCAGGACGATGAAGAATGCCGACGTGGTGGTCGAGGTAGTCGACATCAGGGACCCGATACACACGAGGAGTAGGAGGATAGAGCAGATGGCCGAGGCCATGGAGAAGGACATAGTCATAGTATTGAACAAGTCGGACCTAGTCCCCCGGAGCGTAGCCGAGAAGTGGTCCAGGATAATAGAGGGGCAGGGGTACGATGTACTTTACATATCGGCCAGGCACAGGCTGGGAACCAGGATCCTGAGGGGCTTCATAAAACACGTGGCGCGGGTCAAGCCCTTCAGCGTAGTCGTAGTGGGCTATCCTAAGACCGGGAAGTCCAGCATAATAAACGCGTTGAGGGGCAGGAAGGGGGCCAGGACGAGCCCCATACCCGGGAGCCCAGGATACACCAAGTCACTCCAGCTACTCAAGATAGAGCCCGGCTTCTACATGATAGACACGCCCGGCGTGATACCAGTGGAGGGCGGCTGGCCAGAGGCCATAATCAGGGGGAGGAGCCCGGAGGAGCTGCCGGACCCGGTCCCGCCTGCTATGTCGCTACTCGAAAGAGCCCTCAGGTATAATCCCAAGGCGGTCGTGGAGGCCTATGGGATTACTTCGAGGGACCCCATGGAGATTCTTGAGGAACTCGCGAGGAAGAGGGGCTGGTTCTACAGGCTCTCCGGGGAGCCCCTCATCGAGGAGGCCGCCCGAACAGTCATCAGGGACTATCACAAGGCCAAGCTACTCTTCTATGTGCCCCCAGAAGAATACATCGGCAGGGCGTAGATGGACCGGATACCCGGGTTCATCCCATGCGCCGATGACGGCGCCGTCGCCCCGGGCGATACCCGTTTATCACAGTGGTGTGTGAAGGGCGTCTATATAGTCTGTGTTGTCTCTCTAGGCTAGCATACCTTGCTTCCGGGCTCCACTGGCTCTGTGAGTGTTAGTAG
>WWDN01000010.1:0-1960 GCA_035615875.1 Thermodiscus sp.
AACTTCGCCTGGACCAATAGGCAGCTGATAACCCATTGGACTAGGGAGTCTTTCCGCCAGGTTTTCCGCAGGGATCCTGACCAGCTGGGCCTTGAGATCGTGTATGATGTGGCCCATAACATCGCTAAGATAGAGGAGCACGATGTAGACGGTAAGAGGAAGAGGCTTGTCGTGCATAGGAAGGGAGCCACAAGGGCCTTCCCACCAGGCCACCCGGAGATCCCGAAGGACTACCGCGATGTGGGACAGCCGGTGCTTATACCAGGCAGCATGGGTACTGCAAGCTACGTGTTAATCGGGTCTCCGAGGGGGGCTAAGAGCTGGTATACCTCGCCCCACGGGGCTGGTAGATGGATGAGCCGGGCTAAGGCCAAGAGGACTAGGAGGTACCATGAGGTGTTACAAGACCTACAGTCTAAGGGCATTTACCTAAGAGCCAGCAACAGAGCCACTGTTGTAGAGGAGATGCCGGAGGCCTACAAGGACGTTGACAGGGTAGCACGGGTCGCCCATGAAGTCGGCATCGGACTACTGGTGGCTAGGCTGAGGCCCATCGGTGTAACCAAAGGATAGGGGAACCCTGGGGGGCGCCGGAGGACCAACGGCTAATCCGCCCCCTCTAACTTGGCAATCATTTCTGCATATGTTTCCCTAACGTATTCCCCCTTAACGCCTAGTTCCTCGATAACCTGCTTTATACCCGCTGGGTTATCGCCCTCTATCTCGACGAAGCATCCTAGCCTCTGGACTCGGTCTAGGGTTACAGTCGCGCCGCGTAACTCTATGTATGTCCTGTCCTTGGAGACCGATACCATGGGTCTGAACCCGATCTCCTCAAGGAGCTTTTCTATATCGCCTCTGCCGATCTCAACTACTATCTCAACGCGCTTCTTGATATCTCCTCTATCGTCTATCCGGGGTCCCTTATAGGTCAACGAATACCTAGCCCCGTCTATAACACGCACCCTCAGGGCTTCGTCGGTCTCAGTAAAATCCCTGCAGGGGTGTTGGTAGTAGATGTCGACCTCCCGTTGTCTTCCAACGAGCCTGCCGCCTAGCTCCAATGCTTTCTCCAGTATAGCTTCTAGCCCGTCACAGTCCACCCGGATCTTCGCTTCGACCTCGTACATGAAGATCTCCAGTGGTATTCGAAGTGGGTGGAGGACCCTATCTAAGCCTTTCCAAAAATGTTAGGGGATGACGGCTTAATATGAGATAATGATGTTCTTTTCCGGTATCCCCTCTATCCTAGGCTGAGCTTCTTGAGCTCGCGGGCCATCCTCTCGTAGCGTTTTACGTCTTCTGGGGTCAGGCTTGGCGGGACCCTCTTCAGTGCCTCCATGAAGTGCTTCATCTCGACGGGGCCTACTTCTAGTTTCTCCCTGAGTTTTATCATTACAGCCTCCCTGACTACAGCCTCTATGTCGGCGCCCGTGTACCCTTCTGTGAGCTCGGCCAGCTTATCCAGGTCCACGTCATCAGCCAGAGGCACCTTCCTCGTGTGGACCTTGAATATCTGTTTCCTTGCTTCCTTGTCCGGTGGTGGCACGTAGATCAGCCTGTCGAACCGGCCGGGCCTTAGTAGGGCTGGGTCTATTATGTCGGGCCTGTTGGTAGCAGCGATAACCACCACGTTCTGGAGGGGGACTATGCCGTCTAGCTCCGTGAGTAGCTGGTTGACTATCCTGTCGGTCACACCGCTCGTATCATGCCTGAAGCCACGGGCCGGGGCTATCGCGTCTATTTCGTCGAAGAACACGACCGTTGGGGCGACCTGCCTGGCCCTCTCGAAGATCCTCCTAACCGCCTTCTCGCTTTCTCCTACCCATTTGCTTAGTACTTCTGGGCCTCTCACCGCTATGAAGTTAGCCCCACTCTCAGTCGCAACAGCCTTAGCGAGAAGAGTCTTACCAGTACCAGGAGGACCAAACAAAAGAATACCACGAGGAGGCTTAATACC
>WWDN01000011.1:0-2830 GCA_035615875.1 Thermodiscus sp.
GGGCCCTCCGCCCCTCAAGGGCTTCTAGGCCCATATGGCGGCGCTTAAGAGGAACTGCAGTACAAGACTGATCAATACGAAGGGCACGCTATACCTGAGGAACTCCCTGGCCCCTATCCTATACCCCTTCTCCTCGGCCAGCGTCAACGCGACGTATAGGGCTGGAGCCGCTGCAGTAGTCATGTTACTCGCGAGCGTGGCGCTCCAGGCCATAGCCCAGTACAGGGGCCAGGGGTCGAAGCCCGCTATATGAGCCGCGTCTCTCACGATGTAGAGGAACGTGAGTAGTAGGGCATCGTGCTCCACGAAGGTTGAGAGGGCACCAACGATCCAATAAGAGCTTGCGTACGCCGCGAAGCCACCGTTACTAATTAAGGGGAGGAACTTCTCAGCCGTAGCCTCCAACACGCCGTTGAACTCTAGCCCTCCGACGAGGGCGAAGAGGCTTGCATAGAATAGTAGGGCCCTCCACTCAACCTCCCCCAGTATCTCGTCGAAGCCCGGCCACCCCCTGTTACGACGCCTATACACCTCCACGGTTAGCGCTAGCAGAGCCGCGCCCGAGAGGGTTATGAAGCCGAGGGGAACCCCCAGCAGGGGCCTGACAGCCATCCCCGCCACGGTCAAGGCGAAGAACAGCGTTGACAGCCAGAGTAGCCCCCTATCGACCCTATCCTCCCCGAACCCTACAGGGGGTAGCGTCTGGGGCTCCCTCCTGACGTATAATGCGTAGTATATCGTTAGTGTTAGGAGGAATGTTATCGTGAGTAGTATGAAGCTACTCGGCCTCCCACGGCTCCATATGAAGTCGACGAACTCGGCCCCTGCTATACTGTGGAGCAGTTGTGGCGGGAGGTCTCCCATTAGTAGCGCCGTCCCCATGAAGTTAGCCGAGAACCCAACTAGTAGCACCGCCAGCACGGGGTTGCCACGGGCCCTCCTTGCAGCCTCTATGGAGAGCGCCCCGAATAGGAGTATCACGAGCACGTTGTCAACTAGCATCGATATGAAGCCCGCCGCGAGGGAGAGCATGAGGAGCAGGGCCCTATAGCTGTTGACCCTCTCGACGATCCATGAGAGGACCACGTGGGAGAACCCGGCCCTCATCATATACCCTGTTATAACCCACATCCCGAAGAGTATGCCCATGACATTCCAGTCTATGGCGTTGAACGCGTCAACAGGCGTATACCCGGTTAACACTACCATAAGCACTACTCCTGCCAGGGCAGCGACAGCCTCCTCTACAACCCTAGCTATGATAGCCGCTACCACCACGATGAACAGCAACAGCGCTAGTAACTCCCCCATCCCTACCTCCATGCGAAGACCGTTATCCTATGTTCCATTAATTAATGGAGCCTCCTAGACAACAGCAACACCACCAGGAGAGCAACCGCTACAGCCAACAGGGCTAAGAGCCACTTCTCCCACGGGGCCACCCGACCTGGCTCGGCGGTGGAGGAGGCTCCACTACTACTGCCAGAGGTGTTTGACGCCCTGCCCTCGCCTGGTACTGTTCTCGTCTCTAGGGTCTCGTACAGGATTACGAGCTCCCTCGCCTTATAGGGCAGCTCTAGTAGGACCCTACCAGCCCCGGTATTATTGGCCAGGGGGTTCCCCTCTCCATCATAGGCCGTGATCCTCAGGGTCTCATTGGTCGTTATGGCTATCTCCTCTCTGGGCGTGTCGAGCACTACTATGTAGAACTCCTTGGCGTCTAGCTTGGGGAGGGTCCCTCTAACATGTACAACGTGGCCCCCCTCCACTTCGAAGGGAGGAGTATCCCCGGCTTCCTCCACGGCACCGCTATCGGTTCTCGGGAGCCAGTCTCTAACCGTTACCGTGGCGTTTACACCCTTCAAGTCGATTATGGCTCCGCCATACCTCCTTGTCTCTCCGTTGATCTTTACCGTGGGGCCTGCTAGGCTGGAGTAGTATGACTTGCTCGTGGCGACGTGGGCCTCTACGTTGCTTGGCGGGTAGCTGTAGATTATGAACTCCATTCCCCTGTCCATGAACAGGGTCCCGGTTATGCTGGCCGTTACCTCTCCCTCTAGGGCCCTGAGTACGAGTCCGTCGCCCCGGTAGAAGACGGTATTTGATATGTTTATCACTGTATTATTACAGTGTATAGAGTCTAGTATGATGGTTGTGAAGACCTCGCAGCCGACGCAGGACACCCTGTCTAGCCCCCTGGACTCGGCCAGGATATAGTCGCCGGCAAACATATCCCCGGTCATCAGGATCTCAGAGGCGCCATCTATAGTTAGGGACCCGAAGAGGATCCTAGACCCAGCAACGTTTACACTCCTAGAAGATAAGAATATACTGCCTGCCGAGAGGGTGGAGTTGGATACCCTGACCCGGCTAGCAGACAAGTTAACGCTATACCCCGAGATAGACGTGGCGTTTCCTCCCCTCACACCCAGGAAGGAGTCCTCTACAACCAGCTCGCCCAAGCCAGAGGCAAGGCGTATATCGATGCTCCCCCTCGCAACGGTTCTATTCAAGACGAGGCTAGATGACACGGTACCCGAGGCCCACTTGAATACCCCGCCAGCCAAATCCAAGACGGCGTCAGCGAATACTCCATTGCCAACACCGGCAAACTCCAAGCTACAGGCCCCCGAGCTACAGGTGAAGTTCGAGTCCTGGACAACCAGGCTACCGTTGGGAGAGACAACCCGGACTGGGGTATCGGCTAATGCCTCGCCCAGCCTAGCACCAGTCCCGAGGGGGATGAACCCGTTATCCAGGCTGGAGTTCTCAAAGTGGACCTCGCCCCCATCCTCCTGGCCAACATATATCGAGGCCCCACGACTCCCCC
>WWDN01000012.1:0-4895 GCA_035615875.1 Thermodiscus sp.
CCGTGGCCCAGGGTAATGGAGACGCTATAATGAAGCTCATAGACGTCAACGCTGGCTATGGGAAGCTGCAGACGCTCTTCGACGTCAACCTAGAGATACCCACTGGTAAGATAACAGTCATAGTAGGTCCAAACGGGGCTGGCAAGAGCACGCTTTTGAAGACGCTCTTCGGCCTCACGACGGTCTACAGTGGGAAGGTGCTGTTTGATGGCAGGGACATAACTCATATGGCTCCCCACGAGAGGGCTAAGCTGGGCATGGCATTCATATTCCAGTTGAACAACATCTTCGCCAACCTCACGGTTATAGAGAACCTGAGGCTGGCGGGCCACGACCTCCCGAAGGACGTCTTGGAGGAGAGGATAAACGAGGTGTTCGAGACCTTCCCGAGGCTACGGGAGAGGATGGACCAGAAAGCCGGGACTATGAGCGGCGGCGAGAGGCAGATGCTCGCCATGGGGATCGGCATGATCAGGAAGCCCAAGCTATTCCTAATAGACGAGCCAACAGCAGGACTGGCGCCTAAGATAGCCAAGGAGGTGTTAGCCAACGTCAAGAGGCTGAACGAGCAGGGCTACACGATAGTGCTTGTGGAGCAGAACACCAAGGCGGGGCTAGAGATAGGGGACAAGGGAGTCCTAGTCGTCAGTGGAAGGGTTGTTTTCGACGGACCCGCGAAGGAGCTGATGGCCAGGAAGGACCTGGCCCGCATCTACCTGGGACTGGGAGTATAGGAGGTGGGGATCCCGTGGACTGGAACCTGTTCATGAGCACCACGATCTACGCAAGCGTCCTAGCCCTGCTGAGCCTGGGGATCACGCTCATCTATATGACCACCAAGGTGTTCAACTTTGCCCACCCAAGGCTGAGCCTGGTAGCGGCCTACGCCTCAGCCACGCTAATGGCGTACTACGCCAAGTCAACCGGGACAGGGCCCAACTTGACCCCTAAGGAGACGTTCATAGGAGCCACGACAGTGCCCTTCTCATGGGAGTTCTACGCCATAGGCATAGTTGTCTCAATGGTATTCGGCGTCATAGCGGCGCTCGTGGAGTACTACGGGATACTGAAGCCCCTGTCAAAGAGGGGAGCCGACTTCCTCATGCTCATGATCGCGACGCTAGCCTACGACTTCCTCCTGGTAGCAGCCCTCTTCATATACAACACGCACGTCGATATAAGGAAGATACTCGCCGACGTGGGGGTACTGTCAACGAAGATGAGCATGACCAGCTACGACGTGATAGTGGTGACGAAGGGCGGCACATTCATAAGCGGCTCCTTCCTCTTCTCAATAGCACTCATAATACTACTAGGCCTATCACTATACTTACTGCTATTCAAGACCACGCTCGGAGTCAAGATGAGGGCCAGCGTCGAGAACCCGCCGCTGGCAGAGGTGCTCGGCATCAACGTAGAAAAGGTATACGCGATATCATGGATAATCAGCGGGCTGACAGCAGGCCTAGCAGGCTACCTAATGCTCATGGCCGCGGGAGCCGGTAGCCTGAAGCCCATATCAGCGACGAGCCCGGCCGACGAGATAGTAGTCAGCGCTTTCGCTGGCAGCATAATAGGAGGAGTAAACAGCATATTCGGCAGCATAGGCGGCGGAGTTCTAATCGGGTTCGTCGAACTCTACATACCGAACTGGCTGGCAGTACTCACCGGCAACGCGGAGCTCTTCAAGTACAGCAAGGTCATATCAATGCTGGCGGTAGCGCTGACCCTGCTCTTCGCTCCAGAGGGCCTGAGCGGCCTGATAAAGAGCGGCAGGCTAAGGAGGATCTTCTCTAGGAAGGGGGAGGGGGTGTAGAGGGCGATGGTCAACCTCGAAGTACTCTTCGAGGAGATCATAAGCTTCATAGCAATCTACTACGTGCTAACCGCAGCCCTAAACATCAAGGCCGGGATGACCGGCATACCGGACTTCGGCCACGCAATGTTCTTCGCAGTAGGAGGTATAGTGGTCGGGAACCTCTCAGCCAGGATAGCAGCCGCGGCCGCGGCTAGCCAGCTAGGCCTAACCCCATGGGAAGCCGTCAAGATGACTATAACGAACAACACGGAGCTAATGGCCCACGTGAACCAGATACTCCCAAGCATGCCAGGCGTCTCACTGGTAATCATATTCTTCTCAGTGATAGTAGCCCTAATACTCGGGGGCCTGCTAGGCTGGCTAGCCTCATACCCGGCGCTGAGGCTGAGGGGCGACTACCTGGCTATAATGCTATTGGCCGCGAGCGAGGGCACTAGGATATTCGTCATGTACTACAAGCCCCTAATGGGCTCAACACCCACCGTAGGCCTCACAGTACCGAACGCCTTCGGCTTCACAGGCAACGCGGGCCTCTGGTCAACGGTCTTCGTACTACTCCTGGCGGTAGGCGTATACCTGCTCCTTGAGAGGCTATACCACAGCCCAAGCGGAAGGCTATTCAGGGCGGTGAGGGACGACGAGGAGAGCGCAGAGGCCATAGGAAAGGACATAGCCAAGGTCAGGAGGGACGCCATGATAATCGGCAGCGCCCTGGCCGCCCTAGCCGGGGTATCATACAGCTTCTCACCATGGATAGCTGGCTCCAGCGTGGCGGCCATGAGCATATTCGACAGGGTACTCTGGACCTTCTGGCCTTGGGCCCTAATGATACTGGGCGGCATGAGCAGCAACAAGGGAGCCGGCCTCGCCTCAGTCGTGGTGGGCGCGTTGTTGATAGGACCTATAAGGATCTACAAGAACCAGATAGCCTCAGTACTACACGTGGACGCCGTGGGGATAGACCCCGGCAACTTCGCCAACGCCCTCGAATACATACTAGTCGCCGCCCTCATACTCATAGTACTCTTCATAAGGCCCAAGGGCATAATACCCGAATACCCCTCCAGGACGATACCACGCAAGAAGATAGTAGACCTGATAGAAGAGGCCCGAAGAGAGGCCGGCACCGAGTAAGCCGCGATCCCTCCCTACTTCCTACTTTCTCCCATAACGTTACGCCTTTAACCCGGATCCACCGCATCCCCTTCCCTTGGGGCACAGAGTGGAGGACTGTAACTCGATCCTAGAACAGCTCTCCAAACTCGCCCGCATCAAACTCTCACAAGAGGACTGCAGCTCCATAGACTCTATAAGAAGCCTCTTCGCGAGGCTATCAAAAGCGAAAGAACTCGCCGGGAGCGTGGAGCCCCTATACCACGTCTGGGAAGTGGAATCTAGGCTCAGGACAGGGGAAGGATACAAGCAGGTCAATGTAGAGGAGCTGGGGGTCACGCTAGAGGAGGGCTACGTAAAGCTCCCCTGGAGGGGTAAGGCTTGAGGGACCCCCAGAGCCTCCTAGAAGCCCTGGCAACACAATCCTATGATCCCGTCGAGAGGCTAGAAGAGGCCCTAGACCGGATCAAGCGGCTAGAGCCAGAGGTAAACGCGTTCATAACCCTAGAAGACCCCGAGAAGCTCCGCAGGCTAGCGGAGGAGTCGCATAGAAGGATCAAGCAGGGGAAAGCTCGTAGGCTGGAGGGAGTCCTAGTAGCAGTTAAAGACAACATATCTACAGACTGGCTACCCACCACTGCCGGCAGCAGGATGCTGGAATGCTACAAGCCCCCATACAATGCACACGTGGTCGGCAAGCTGCTAGAAGAGGGCGCCATCATAGTTGGGAAGACCAACATGGACGAGTTCGCAATGGGCAGTACAGGCGAGTTCAGCGCCTTCGGCCCAACCAAGAACCCGTGGGATACAAGGAGGGTCCCCGGGGGGAGCAGTAGCGGGAGCGGGGCAGCCCTAGCCTACAAGGCAGTAGACCTCGCACTAGGCAGCGACACCGGAGGTAGCATACGGCTGCCAGGAGCCTACACCGCAACGGTAGGGCTGAAACCCACCTACGGCGCCGTCAGCCGCAGAGGACTAATACCCTACGCCAACAGCCTGGAACAGATAGGCCCGATGGCGAGGAGCGTCAGGGACCTGGCACTACTATACAGCGTCATAGCGGGGCCCGACCCCCTGGACGCGACTAGCCTGGAAAGCAAGCCACCAGACCCCACCAGCTTATCCATGATCGACCCCCGGCGCTTGAAGCTATGTATTGTGAGGGAGGTCCTGGAGGCGTCCTCGAAGCATGTAGCCAGGGAGTTCGAGAGGGTAATTGAGAGGCTGGAGTCGGAGGGCGTAGGGGTCGAGACAGTATCGCTGAGGCTACAGGAGTACGTCCTCCCAACGTACTACATAATAGCGATGGCGGAGGCGGCCAGCAACCTAGCCCGCTACGATGGAGGCCTATACAACTGCCCCGGCATACGGGAGCCGGGCTGGGAGAGGCAGAACATAGCCGCGAGGTCCAGGCTATTCGGCGCCGAGGTCAGAAAGAGGATAGCAATGGGCGTGTTCGTCCTAAGCGAGGGCTACAGGGACGAGTACTACGTGCTGGCGACCCGGGTGAGGAGGCTGGTCAGGGACGAGGTGCTGAGGCTTACAAGGGAGTGCCTAGTCGCAACGCCCACGAGCCCGGTGACACCCCCACTATTGGGCGAGAGGCTGAGGGACCCTCTAAGCCTCTACGCCCTAGACCTGGCGACCGTCACAGCAAATCTGGCCGGGGTGCCAGCGCTCCAGATACCGATAGCCCTGACCAGCGAGGGGCCTGTTGGGCTACAGTTGATGGCCAGGCCCTGGGGCGAGGAGACGCTCTTCGAGACAGGCCTCCTAGTAGAGGAGGTAACCGGATTAGCGGGGGTGGCTGCTGGTGAAGGCTAAGATAGGCCTTGAGGTCCACGTGCAGCTGACGGAGGCCGGGTCGAAACTCTTCTGCTCGTGCAAGAGCAACTACCGGGGCCTTCCCCCCAACTCAAACGTCTGCCCGGTCTGCCTAGGCCTCCCGGGGGCCCTGCCGGTA
>WWDN01000013.1:0-10839 GCA_035615875.1 Thermodiscus sp.
AGATGTGTATAAGAGACAGGACCCCCCACACCACGAAGGGGCCGCTATCCAGAGCCCCGCATCCTTGGCCGCTAGACGACCCGGCTATCCATCCCAGATAGATTATCCTATCACTCCTGGTTTAATAAGGGTTACACGCTAGATCCCTCTACAGGGTACAGGGTTGGCTGAAGCTTACCGGGAGCTCGTTGAGGCTTGTCTTGAAGGCGAGGAGGCCTGTAGAGAGGCTGTGAGACGCTTCTTATCGGAGATGTGTAGCGACCCCAGGTTATGCGAGGCGCCGCGTGGTTATAGAAGGCTCCTAGAGCGTTACTCCTGGGTCGAGAGGATTATCGAGAAGGGGGCCCCTGACGGGAGAGCCAGGTTGATTCTCTATGTAATCGCCAGGTATCTTGTTAATGTGAAGAGGTTGGATGTTGACGAGGCTTTCCTAGTCACAAAACAATTTATCCAAAATAGTTGTAAAAACTTTAATAATTGTTCAAAAATCTACGACTCCTGGATACGCAACGTCCTAAAAAGCGTATCACAAGGCGGATGGCTACCCTGGAGCCTCGACAGACTAAAGGAACGAGACCCAAGCCTCTACGACGTAGTCGTATCGATTGTAGAAGAATAATAACGTACGAATTAATATCAAAGATTGATTCTAGACATTCTAGACGCTAGCCGTCCAAGGATACTCAGGCTCCGAAGGCATTGCCAAGTACACTGCCCATCGGATGAGAGTTGCCAGCAATCGCAAGCGATCGCCAAAATATAGAAGTTGGTTGGTGGACCGGCCGGGATTTGAACCCGGGGCCTCTCGGGTGCAAGCCGAGCGCTCTTCCAGGCTGAGCTACCGGCCCGTCCATGCCTTTTGAGATTGACCCAGGTGAGTTTATCAACTTTACCTCCGGGGGGCCTTGGGGATAGGAGAATTGTGTTCAGGGTTATTGGTGCGTGGGTGTTAGAGTGCTCTTAGGAGTCTTTCGGCTTCTTTCTTGGGGTCGAAGGCGTTTTCTAGTATGTCAATCATGTACCAGACGCTGTTTATGTATTCTTCTATCTTCTTGATTTCTTCGGGCTTGTTGAGTAGGTGCTTGAACCTGCCCTGGAGCTTCAGGTACTCTATTACGGGGACTCGCTTAGAGGGATCCTTGTATCGCCTCCCTATTGGCGACAGCTGGAATTTCCCGTCTACGTATTCGAAGAGTGGGAAGAGGCCCGTCTTCACGGCTAGCTGGCCTATCTCTCCTGTGAGCGCTGGGTCGAATCTCCACCCGACGGGGCATGGTGATAGCAGGTGTATGTATTTGAAGCCCCTTATTTTTGACGCCTTCTTGATCTTGTCTATGACGTCAGTGGGGTATCCGACGGAGGCTGTGGCCACATACCTGACTCCGTGTGCTATGAGTATTAGGGGGATGTTCTTCTTGTGCTCCCTCTTCCCGGTCCACGTGGTGGTGGTCCATGCTCCGTATGGTGTTAGGCTGCTCCTCTGGATGCCAGTGTTCATGTAGGCCTCGTTGTCTACACAGATATAGAGTATGTCGTCATTCCTCTCGGCGGCACCGCTTAGAGCCTGGAAACCTATATCGCCAGTCCCGCCGTCACCGGCCCACACGACAACCTCCACATCCTTCTTCCCGATGGACTCGAACCCGGCCTTCATGCCTGCAGCGGCGGCGGCCGCGGCGGCAAACACCACGTTGAGGACTGGCGCGTATATCCCTGACCTGGGAGAGATGCCTTGGATGACGCTGCTACAGCCAGCCGGTATCACCATGACGAAGTTGTCGCCTAGAGCCATCCTTAAGTACCGCATGCCCATGGTCTCGGGACAGCCAGGGCATGCGGCGTTACCGGGCATGAGGAATTTCTTCTTGGGGATTCTCTTTATGTTCACGGTCACCTTGCGATCACCTCCCGTGGATGAGGGGGATACTTGCCCGCGTACTTGTTGGGCAGGAGCCATTCTACAGGCCTATAGACCACTCCCTCTTCCGTCTGCGAGATAAACTTCTCTACCTCATCTGCAATCCTCTTTGGATCCACGTCTACTCCGGCGAGGCCGGCGATTAGGCCCTTCATGTTGACCTTGTAGGGGTAGAGCGTCTGCGCGGTTTCTGCGAAGAGCACCCCAGTGCTACCCATTGATATAGCTCTATCGAATACCAGCACGCCCCTTGCACCGCTCAGTATCTCGGCTAGCCTCTCCTGCGGCCATGGCCTTAGGAACCTGATGCGTACAACCCCGACGGGTAGGCCTTTCTCGTCCCGTAGGAAGTCGACAGCCCTCTTCGCATCGCCAGCCCAGCTCCCAGCTAGCAGTACGAAGTAGTCCGCGTCATCACATCTATAGCATTCCACAAGCCCTCCATAGCTTCTTCCAAAAATTTCCCCGTACTCCTTGTCTACCTCCTCTATCACCTGCTTCGCTGCCTCCATTGCGGCCGCCATCGAGTACCTCATCATATAGTGGTCCTCGTCTGGCGCGATATTGCCCATTACGACCTCGGTCTCGGGAGCCACTACATAGGGTTGCCTCCTGGGCGGGAGCCACTGATCAACTAGGTCCTGGTCTGGGATATCAACCGGGGCTGTCGTGTGGGATAGTATGAAGCCGTCTAGACCCACCATGACCGGCAGGTATACTCTGGGGTCCTCGCTTATCTTGAAAGCCTGGAGGGTCAGGTCGTATACCTCCTGGTTCTCCTGGGCTATCGCTATTATCCAGCCGCTATCCCGTTGGTCCATTATATCCTGGTGGTCTACGTGGATGTTCCAGGGAGGGCCTATGGCTCTGGTGACGACGGCCATCACTACTGGGATCCGGGCCCCAGCAACCCACCATACGACCTCGTGCATATAGAGTAGGCCGTGGCTTGCTGTAGCCGTGAAGGCCCTCGCGCCAGCGCTAGCCGCTCCGAAGACAGCTGCCAGCGCGGAGTGCTCGCTCTCCACCCGTATCATCTTGGCGTCGAGTTCTCCCTTCTCGACCATCTCCGAGATCTTCTCTACTATTGTCGTCTGGGGCGTGATGGGATATGCGCTAACGACCTGGACTCTCGCTGACTTGACTGCGTAGGCTACCGCGTAGTTTCCTGTCAGGGTCTTTACGACCAACCCTGTATCACCCCTCGGGGACCATCTCGATGGCGTCGAACGGGCACTGGTGGGCGCATATACCGCATCCCTTACAGTAGTCATAGTCGATGGCAACCTTATCGTTCTCCAGCCTAATTATAGTGTCTTCGGGACAGTAGAGCCAGCAGATCAGGCATCCAGTGCACTTGTCGAGGTCGACAACGGGCTTCTGCGTCCTCCAGGTTCCCGTCTTCCCAGCGCTACCGGGCGCGGGCTTGCTGATAGGAGCTATGAAGACCACTCTCGGCTCCTCTAGTATAGGGCCACTACTAGACGCCATCTGGACCAGCCCACACCATACATTAATCACTCCATCCAGGGGGTTATTATTTAGGAGCCAATACCTCCGTGCTAGCACTCCCTAACCTGCCGAGCCGCCTCCCTTATCGCCTCAGCGTTCAACTCGCCGATCCTCCCCGGGAACTGCTCCATGACAGCGTCGATTACTGATTCGAGCTTTACAAGGCCTAGCGCCTTAGCCAGCGCGCCAAGCATGACAGTGTTTACAACGGGCCATCCGCTGACCACCAAGCCGAGTCGTAGAGCTATGGATGTGGCGTCCACACAGTAAACCCTGTAATTGCCCGTGATTGGGGGTCTCTCCCTCGCATTAGCAACAATGACCCCGTCATCCTTCAAGCCAACGGTAACATCCGCTAGCTCGAACAACTTAGGGTCTAAAACCACTACAACGTCGGGATTCTCGATCCTAGAGTGGGTCTCTATAGGCCTATCGCTTATCCTGGCGAAAGCAACTACCGGGGCCCCTCTACGCTCGGCTCCAAAATAAGGAAATGCCTGGGCGTACTTCCCCTCGCGAACCGCGGCGTTGGCCAGGAGGTTTGCCGCAGTAACCGCGCCCTGCCCGCCGCGGCCGTGGAAACGTATCTCAACCAGCATAGCCTACACCGTTAGAAAATATTAGCAGGGCGTTTCATTATAGCCTTGTATCAATAGGATATCTAGACGGTGGAAGCCCGGGATGAGCCACGTATACCCGAGAGAGCCCCTGGTCGGTGTAGGAGCCCTTGTGTTAGAGGGCGATAGGATCCTCCTGGTCAAGAGGAGGTATCCGCCTGGAAGAGGCAGGTGGAGCTTACCGGGCGGTCACCTAAAGCTAAGCGAGGGCGTCTTGGAGGCCGCTAGGAGGGAGCTTGAGGAGGAGACTGGCGTCGTCGGGGAACCGTTGGGCGTGGTTAACGTTGACGACGCTATAATATATGATGAAAATGGCAGGATAAAATACAGGTATGTGTTAGTGACCGTACTCTTGAAAATGAAGGGGGGCACGGTCAAGCCGGCCAGCGACGCCGAGGAAGCCAGGTTCTTCAGCCTAGACGAGGCCCTGGGGCTTCAACTTACAGACTCGACTAGAGGCCTAATCTTCAAGCTAAAAGAGGGGAGACTGCCGGTCGATTCCCCATGCCCGGTTAAGGTCTATACCCCGAAATACGATGATTAAATTAAAGCTATATCCAGATGCGGCGCCTAGGAACTTCCCTGTAGCCCTCAAGCCTTATCCTGCCAAAGAACACTGCCTCCACGTCTCCACGATACCTGGTCTTGACTCGGATAACGCGCCTGTCTAGATCAACGTCTTCAACCACTGCTGGATGATCACTGGCTCCATCACTTAACCCCACAAGCACGCCCTTGAAGCCGAACTTGTCTAGGATAATAACATCCCCCGACAACTCTCTCTGCACAGCCTTTGATATGACACCGAGGCTCTCCTCTCCAGTCTCAACTACGATACAGTACCCGCCGGGATACCTTCCAATATACTCCACTGCCCTCCCCAGTACGGACTCCAGTCTACTCTTGATACCGTTGCCACCAAAGGGTTGAGACGAAAAGAGGCAACTCCCAAAGACCGAGACCCCTCCCAGGTCTATCTCACGGGATAATCCTCCCTCTAGGAACCTCCGATAATTCATGCTCCGCAGATTCCCCCTATCGACCGCGTCCCTGGACACCTTGACAACCGGACTCCTGGCATAGTACACTCTACCAGGCCTAAGCTTCTGGAGGAACCCGTAGAGGCCGGGATCGCCTAACACTATAATCCTGTCTATGCCAGCTGTCCTAACCAAGTCGCCCTTATACTCTAGAGCATTCCACCCCTCCACCCACCCATCAGTATCCACAACCGTTAAACCAGCGCCCTCGCGTTCAGCACGCTCTACTAGTATGACAGTTTGAGACACGATCCTGCCCACGACGGGAGCCGGCTCTATCGAGCCTATAAACCGCATCGAACTTGGCTCAAGCTCCCTCAACCATAGGATCCAATCGGATGGAAGGGATAAGCTTACGAACCCTGGCGGCCCGATATCGGCTTGTCCCACGTCGCTATCAATTAACGCGACTGGAACTCCTCTAGCTAGAGCTCTATTAGCCAGCAACGCCGTGAAACTCGTCTTCCCAGAGTCAACGGGCCCCATGACAACAACCCTGCAAGGCAGAGTACAGCCATCAATAACCGCCTCGGCGATAGACACCCACTCCTCTAGAGGCTCTGTATCGGGACCTACCCACTCGATCTTACCTCGCTCGCCTAAGCCAACCAGTATCCTAGTATCCTCTAGGGCCTTCAGCGCGTAGCTACGGTACTCGCTTATCGAGACCTTATCCCCCTTGGCCAGTTCGGCCCCTAAGACCATCAACGAGCCTTCACTAATGACTATCTCGGCTGGCCCGCTAATTCTAATCATGCTATTTCGTGGGATTTTTAGTTCGAGTTCCGGCAATTCGTCACCTGGCCTAGTAATTAAACCCCAGGCCATATAGCCTCTTCTCCCAGGAGAGGGTGTCGGGCTTGGATACTGCCAGGGACTACAGGATTCTGGTCGCCGAGGACGCGGTTAATCGGCTCGAAAGGAGGCTAAGGCAGTGGGGATTGCCGTGGCCCTTTAACAGGAGCAAGGCTTTGGAGAGTCTCGAAAGGGCTAGGAAGGCTCTCTTGAAGCTAAAATACTCCTACCTGCCCGTGGATATGGTGCTCGAATCCCAAGAGCTGAAGACGATTGTCGAGTCGGCTAGGGAAATCGCTGATACAGTTATGCCCAGGACGAGTTATAAGTTGGAAGGGAGTAGGGCTCTGGCGTTTGCCGAGATCCGCTATGCCCTGCTTATACTAATAGGACTTCCATCCAGGATCTCTCTAGGAGAAGCCAACCACCCGGAGTATGCTGTAGACGTCGTCGGGGTAGAGGTCACCAGGATAGAACCGCTCCCACGCTCCGACAAGTTGAAACTCACGAGAGCATCGGCGGGGACTGCCGTCTTCACAATAGTAACCAACCTAGACGATATAAGGGTAGGCGATGTACGGGCCGCCGCTATACTACCTCCAGTGGAGTTCTCGGGTGTAATCAGCGAGGCGATGTACTCGTCCGACCCCATAGACAAGAGATACATTGGGAAGAGGGTCCCGAGGAGCCTTCTCTCATCAGAACTCAAAGCCAGGATCATCTCGTTAGCCGGGAATAAATAGCCCACTCCAGCGAGGCCCTCCTAGCCACCTCCTCCACGTATTCGTCTATCCTAGAACGCAATTCCTTCACTCCACCTTCCATGCCAGTGGAGGCATAGCCCGCTAGAGCCTTCTCAAGGGAGATGAGACGGGCTAGGTGTACGAGCGACTCTGCCAGACTATACCCGGCCTCGGGCGATTGGGGCACAACGTCCTCCTGGAGACCGCTTGTCGGTATGCTATGTACGCTCACGGGGCTGGCTAGCCACCGAATCCTTGAGGCGAGGCTAGCCGAGGTATACTGTAGTATCATCGCGCCCACACTATCCTCGTCTCTCGCCAGAAAGTCGGGTAGCCCCGTTATCTCTGAACGGAGTAGCTGCGCTATCCTCCTCTCGATGAGGTTTGCTAGGTGGGCTATGCTAAGGCGTAGCATGTCGGCGGCTATGCCAACGTAGACACTGTGAAACCCGCACCAGTGATAGAGTCCATCATCTACTACGACTGGGTTCTCGGTGGAGGAGCAAGCCTCCTCAAGGACTATCCTCTCTGCGAACTCTAGTATATCGTGGACGGCTCCCATGACCTGGGGCGTACACCTCAAGCTATAAGGGTCTTGGAGCCTCCTACCACTACACTTCCCGGCTAGAGCTTCAACAAGGGAGCCTACCCTCCGCACGCCCTCATGGCCAGAGGATCTCAACGCGTTAGGATGGTAGTGTTGCTGGTTACAGTCAGTAACTCTTGCTGACTGTGTGAAGGAGTCTAATGCCGCGAGCCATAGCTCTCGGAGAGAGCGTATAGATAAGAGGAGAATGCCAGTGCTCCAGGCGGTGTTGTTTATCAGCGCTAGAGCCTCGCCCCCTTCAAGCTCAAGCGGCTCTAACCCATGCTCTTTAAGAGCGTCTCTACAGTTGGAGACGCCCCCGTTTGAGTACGCGGTCCCCTCTCCGTAGTAGAGGCAGAGAAAGGCCTCTGCCGACGGGGCTAGGTCCCCGCTAGCACCCACGCTCCCGTGAAGGTGTACTAGTGGCGTGATGTCGTTGTTTAGCGCGTCTACAAGCCTCTCTATAACTATACCCCTGACGGGGGCTCGTGCCCTCGATAATTGCACTAGCCTGACTGTTAGGAAGGCCCTAACGATGTCCGGGGCCGCGTACTCTCCAACCCCCATGGCATGTTCTTCAAGCACGTGCTTCTCCCACACAGGACCGCATCTATCGGGGCTCCTCGTATATAGTTGCCCGAGGCCCGTGCAGTACCCGTAGACTCTCTCTCCCCGTTCCACAAGCTCCTCATAGCGCCTCCTCACTTTATCGGCCAAATGCAGGGTTTCGCTACCTACGCTAATCGTCCTCTTCCCATCGACAACGTCAAGGATCTCGGAGAGAGTTGGACACGAGTCGTGGCTAACCTCTAGGAGACCTGGAGGATCCACTCTATCCACCCGTCTCTTCTAGCGTGGAGGGAAGAATTTTGGCAGTCTCACCCCCCTCTGACCCTTATACTGGCCTTCATAGGGTTTTAATGCTGGAGTGTTTAACTTGACCATCACCAGGTGGAGGAAGCGGTCGCCTGGATATAATTTCACCGGGAAGCTCGATCCTACGACCTCAACGGTTAGCTGGCCCTCGAATCCAGCGTCGACTACTGTAGCGGGGACGTATATCCCGCTTCTGGCCCAGGTGCTACGCAGGTTTACTAGGCCCGCCACGTATGGTGGCAGTTTTATGTATTCGAGGGTGTGTAGGAGTACATGCTTCCTGGGTGGGATTATTATCTCGTCTCCATCGCTGCACTCGTAGAACTCTCCCGGATCCCCGGGATGCTTGGGGTCGAGTATGGTGTTGGTGTCTTTGAACTCGCAGTACTCCCTGCCGAGCCTGAGATCCAGGCCGTTCTCTCTAACGATCTCCTCGTCGAAGGGTTCGATTACCAGGTCCCCTGCTCGTAGGAGCAGCATTATATCATAGTCTCCTAGGATCAAGGCGTGTCACCCTGGGTAGCCCTGGATGCCTAGTATTACGTTGGCCGGGATTATAATGACTCTTGGTTGGAAAACCCTCAAATACCCTCTAATAGCTCCTACGTTAGTCGGTTGCATGAGGGTGTGGTAGACGTGAAGGCGCTCATGGTGCTGTTGAAGGACAGGAGGTTCAGGCTTCTAACACTAGTGGTCGCGGTCTTCGCGTTCTTCGCCGCATTCATGACAGTCGGGTATCTAGCTTCAGCCCAGGAGGCTGGCGGCGACCAGGGCGGGTTGGCTGCCAACACGACCTTCGCCAAGGGATTGGGAGCAGCTCTCGCAGTGGGTCTGGCCGGTATAGGTGGAGGATACGCTGTAGGTGTTGCTGGTGCCGCTGCGGCTAGTGCTGTAGCTGAGAATAGGGAGATAATGGGTGCTGCGCTCCTCTACGTCGCTCTTGGAGAGGGAATCGCTATCTACGGTTTGCTGGTGGCGTTGCTGATACTCTTCGTAATATAAAAATAACAAAAATAATTTTTATTAGTATTTCAATCGGCGTTATATACGGGGTACTGCACAACCAATTGCAGGGTACGACGAGGAATGCCCCAGGGCAAGAGAGAGAAGTGGCAATCAGACTATCCTCGGTGGTTCGACTGGATAATAGAAGAGGCGGAAGTCTACGACTACGGAAGATACCCCGTCAAGGGAATGGGCGTCTGGAGGCCCTACGGCTTCAAGATAAGGAGCAAGATAATAGAACTCATCCGGAGAATCCTAGACTCTAAGGGACACGAGGAAGTACTCTTCCCCCTCCTAATCCCGGAGCACCTGCTCAGGAAGGAATCCGAGCACGTCAAGGGGTTCGAGGACGAGGTATACTGGGTGACCCACGGGGGACTAGAGCCGCTGGATGTGAAACTAGCCCTCAGGCCCACCAGCGAGACCAGCATAACATTCATGGAGAAGTACTGGGTGAAGAGCTACAAGCAACTCCCGAAGAAATACTACCAGATAGTTAGTATATTCCGCTACGAGACCAAGGCCACGAGACCCATGATAAGACTAAGAGAGGTCACTACGTTCAAAGAAGCACACACGCTCCACGACACCTTCGAAGACGCGGAGAGACAGGTACTAGAGGCCATAGAATCCTACAAGGAGTTCTTCGACTCCCTAGCGATACCATACCTAGTCTCCAGGAGGCCAGAGTGGGACAAGTTCGCGGGAGCACTATACACGATAGCCTTCGACACAGTAATGCCCGATGGAAGAGCCCTCCAGATAGGGACGGCCCACAACCTAGGGCAGAGCTTCACCAGGGCGTTCGACTTCAAGATCCAGCTGGCCGACGAGAGCCTGGACCACCCATGGCAGACGAGCTACGGTATAAGTGACAGGGTCGTGGCCACAGTCATATCACTACACGGAGACGATAACGGCATGGTCCTACCTCCAGAGATAGCCCCCATCCAGGTAGTGATAATCCCGATACCAGCCCGGGAAGAAGAGGACCGTATACTGGTGAAGAGAACCGTCGAGAAGGTGGCGGAGCTACTGGAAGAGAACCGCGTGAGGTATAGAATCGATGACCGCGAGGAGCTGAGGCCCGGGGCAAAGTTCTACTACTGGGATGCGAGAGGAGTACCTGTGAGGATCGAGATAGGAGCCAGGGAGGCCAAGGCGGGCAGAGTCACCCTAGTCAGGAGGGATACCCTTGAAAAACTACAGGTGGACTTAGAGGAGCTAGCAGATGCTATAGAGAGACTCTTCAACGAGATATTCAATGGCCTCCGAGAGAGAGCGTGGGAGTACCTGAAGTCGAGAGTGCTGAGGACGTCAAACATAGAGGAGGCTAGGAGGTGGATAGCAGAGCGCAAGGGTGTAGTAGAGATACCGTGGTGCGGTAGGGAGGAGTGCGCAGTCCACCTCCAAGATGAGCTTGAGGGCAAGGCCCTCGGCACTCCCTGGCCCCTTGAGGAAGCCAGGGAGGGCGAGGCGTGTCCGGTGTGTGGAAGGAAAGCTATAACATACATGAGGTACTCGAAGACATACTAGGATAGCCATATCGAAGGGCCTTACAAATAATAATCCCATACTCCAGGTTATGGCCTGGGTGGAAGATAGGGATGCCGAAGAAGAGGGAGAGCAGGGGAAGGAGAAAAGGCGCCAAGGGAAAGACCGGAACTGTGCAATGTGACAACTGCGGGAGGATTGTTCCCGCCGACAAGGCGATATGCGTAACCAGGATGTATAGTCCTGTAGACCC
>WWDN01000014.1:0-23390 GCA_035615875.1 Thermodiscus sp.
CCCAATAGTTTAACGCGTCAATGAAGAACTCATGGTCAATGACAACGACGTCATCCACCTTCGAGACACTATCATCAACGAACGCTCCAGGCCTATTAACGTTGCTGAACTCAACAGGGCTACCAGCCACAACACTCCAACCAACAAGGACCATGCCCTTCACCCTATAGAGGTCCGAGAGCCCGGCCCTACGACCCTTCACAGAACAAATCCTATTCGCAACGCCCAAGGCATCACGTGATAGGACGCCGATCGAGCTAGCAAGGTATCCCCTCCAGAGCAGCACAGTCCCACCCAGGAATCCCCCGTTAATGACAAGGCTGGCCAGGTTCTCCAGGGTACGCGCCTCCACGAGGGGGTAGTCGACTGGCACGTAGAGATAGTACTCTGCTTGGACCGCCTTGATAGAGGAGATGAGCCCTCTTAGAGGGCCCTGGCACGGCAGATCCCTGTCATAGACTATGCAGTCCGAGATGCTCCTTGACAGGTCAAGCAGGTCCCCCGAGGGGTCCCTCAACGCTATACATGCATAGCCGGTGGCCCTGGACACTCTACTATACGCCCTCTCAAGAAACGTCTCTTCGTCGACTCGGGCTAGGGCCTTTGGGGACCCGTAGCGGCGTGACTCGCCGCCAGCCAAGACGAGGCCGATGAGTCCTCTAGGCTTGAACCCCTTCTTGTCCATCGTCGTATCCTCCGCCTACATCTCTCCCGGAGGGAGTATTCTTGCAAACTAACGTAATATAATTTAAAACCTAATCCTATTTCTATTGTTTGAATAAAAAAGGTTTAGGGTAGTGGAACTGCTATTACCCCGGAGTCTAGCACTATAAACCTCAGCAACAATCCCCCGATAACGACAGCCCACCCGACCAGCGCCGAGGCCAGCTCGACCCTGAAGTTCTCCTCTTTGACCCAGAGTGTATATCCCAGTAGGAGTGCTAACGGCAGTACGATGCCTATGATCACCACGCCGATCCAGAACGCCGGGGCAAGGCTCCCGTAGAGGATCTCCCTAGCGGGCCCGGCGGCGCCCGGGGGACCCCACAGGGCGATGTCTAGGAAGGCGAAGAGGAGGAAGAGCTCGCCGATCAACACGTATACCTCGAACCTCTGTATAGCCAGCCTAACCCTAGTCCCCACCTGCTTGTACTGGGGGACCCTCCACGAGAGGATAGGAGCCACTATGCCACAGTAGGTCCCGCATAACCCGCTTGAAGTGGCCGACGCCAGGAAGAGCACGGGGAGCATGGGATTATTCCAGAACTGGACACCTCTAGCCGCTGCCAGTAGGAAGCCCGTGTAGGCGGCTGTAGCCAGGCCTAGGGCAGAGGTTACTAGCCCGAGGAGTGTTACGTTCCTTCGAGCCAGCTTGAGCCTCGCCAGGAGGCCGCTGGAGTTAGGGGCAAACTGTAGCGTGTAGGCTAGCGTCGCGACCATGTAGAGCGTTATTATGTAGGTGCCTATCGTCATCCAGGACCCTAGGTTCAGCCTAGGACTAGTGGCTAGGGCCATCACGTTGCCGGGGCTGCCTAGATCCATGACCAGTAGCACCACGCCGACCAGCATCGCCAGGAAGGCTACGATGCCTCCACTGTAGTTGACTAGCTTGTTACCATCCCTATACCAGAAATAGTATGCCACCGGGACCGACGCCCCAGCCATACCGCCTAAGAAGAGGTAACCCGCGATAATCCAACCCCACCAGTCCTGGCCCACGAACACGACCCCATCCACAAGCCATCACCCCCGCTACGGAGGAATCACGAATACCTTGGGCCTGGTCCCCAGCTCCGGCCCAAGCGTTACAGCGTGCTTAGCGAGCCTAGCGACCCTGCTGTCCGGGTCGTCTAGGTCGCCGAAGACTATGGAGTCCGTCGGGCAGGCCTCTGCACACGCCGGCTGGAGGCCCTCCCTCAGCCTGTGCATGCACATCGTGCACTTGTCGGGGCCTCCCAGAGCCTCGTTCACGTATCTAGCGTCGTAGGGGCATGCCACCAGGCAATACTTACAGCCTATACACAAGCTGTAATCGACTAGGACAACTCCCTCCTCGGTCTTATAGGTTGCACCGGTCGGGCAGACGGCCGCGCAGGGGGCCTCCTCGCAGTGCATGCATGTCCTGTGGTAGTGGGCGCGTATGACGGAGGGGAAGAAGCCCCTCTCGGAGACCCATATATCCCTCCTACTGCCAAGCGGTACGACCGCGTCCTCCTTGATCTCGCTGAGCACGAGTGTGTTCTCCTCGCTGCACGCTGCGACACAGTCGCCGCAGCCTATGCATGTCGATAAGTCTATCACGAATCCATACCTAGCCATAGGGCATCACCCTAACTATAACATCCTGGTCCGACGAGGAGGCCGAGGGGTCTCTGTAGTCGACTATGACTGGCTTGATCACCCCGTCGCCTCCCTTTACAGCGAACCCGTAGCTCTTCATGAACCTCGACAGTTGTCCGATGCCGTGTGGCACGAATATGATGTCTGGCCGGACAGCCTCGGTTACGTGGACCCTGCCAGCGAGCCTGTACCTGGGCTTGTGTATTGTCGCCTCCTCGCTGAATGTCCTGACAGCCTCCACTAGAACCAGGTCTCCCTCCTTTACGCCGATCCTCGCGGCGGTTGAGGGGTGTATCCAGATCCTGTTTGCGTGGTGCTTGGCGAGGAAGTACATCAGCCACTCGTTGTTAACAGTCTTGGAGTGCCTGTTCATGCTGAAGACCGATGTGACTAGCACGAGCTCGCCCTCGCCTAGCCTGTCGTAGGTGAAGGTATCCATCCAGCGGGGGAGGGGGTCGTAGCCGTGCTCTGCTAACTCTACTGGGAGTAGCTCTATCCTGCCTGACCTTGTCTTGAGCTTCCTCAGGTCCTTGGGCGTCCAGTCGAGAGAGAATATCTTCTCCCTCTGGAGCTGTTCTAGCGTAACGCTCGTCCCGAGCTTCTTGTTGTACAGGTCTATCATCTTCTGCAGCTCTTCCTCCTTCGACACGAGGAAGTACTCGCTGAAGTAGTTGTTCTCTAGGTCCTCCCTCGTTATGCCGAGTCTCTCCGCGATCCTGTAGGCTAGTTGCTTGACTATCCATTTCTCGCTCTTGACCTCTGGATGTACCGGGGGTATGCCGTCGACCCAGTGTATCCTATAGGTTAGGTCGAAGCTCTTGGAGTATCCTATCGTGGGCCCTCCCTCTAGGAAGAGCTTTTCGGGGAGGACTACGTCGGCCAGCGTGGCCATCTCGTCGGGGTATATGTTGACGTTGACTATGATCCCGTCATTGTCCTCTACGACGTGCTTGATGGCGGCCTCCACGAGCTCGTAGTCCATGAATGCCTGAAGGCCCTGGGCCCATACTATGACGACCTTGACAGGGTAGGGGTTGTCGTGGAGTATGTTGTACCAGACCTTCTGGAACACCCCCTCCTTGGTATGCTTCTTGTAGACAGGGAACTTCTCCCTCTCATCGACAGTAAGCCCCCGGTACTCCTCCGGTATAGGGTATAGGTCTGCGAAGGTCTTCTTGGGCTTCTTGCTAACGGCTTTCTTGATGAACTTGGCGGTCCTATTGAATAGCCAGCCTCCCCTCCTCTCGACGTTACCGGTCAAGGCCATTAGGAGTGCAATGGCCTTGTAAGTCTCGACCCCCTGCCTCCTATTAGGCCCCGTCCCGCCAGACCTCTTCCAGTGCGGGATACTAGCCGGCTTAACAGTGGCCAGCTCCCTCGCTATCTCCCTAATCTTAGAGCCCGGGACCCCGCTGACCCCCTCGGCCCACTCCGGGGTATACCCCCTCATCCTCTCCCTCAGGATCCTGAAGACCGTCGCAACACGTCGACCCTTATACACGCCCTCCCAGTCAAGGACAGGGGACCCCGCCTCCTCGACTGGCACGACCTCGCCCCGCACCGCATCATAGACCAGGAGGCCCCCATCACCAGCGTAGATCAGCTTCTCCCTGTCTACCAGTATGGGCGCGTTCGTGTAGTTAACCAGGAAGTCCCTATCATATAGCCCCTCCTCCAGTATGACGTTGACCATGGCGAAGGCGACCGCCGCGTCGGTGCCCGGCTTTATGGGTATCCACTCGGTGGCCTTGCTCGCCGTCTCGGAGAGCCGGGGCTCGAATACTATGATCTTGGCACCACGCCTCTTGGCCTCCGAGAACAGCCATGGGAAGGGGTTCTTTGACTTGCCAGCTCCCTGGTCGAAGCCAAAGGACACTATCAGCTTCGAATTAGCCATGTCGGCATTCGGTACAGAGCCATACATCGGCTTGAGGACTACATCCCACGTGGAATGGCACGTGGTATGGTGCTTGACCACGTTGGGGGTCCCGATTAGGCTAGCTAGCGCTCCTCCCTTGCCGTGGCCTATGAAGACTATCGACTGGGGCCCCCATTCCCTTATGGCCTCGGCCATCTTATCCGCCACTAGGTCCAGGGCCTCGTCCCAGGTGGCCTCCCTCCACTTGGGGTCCTTCACTCCAACTACGGCTCCCCTGTCATCTAGTATGAAGCCCCTGTCCCTGCTCGTCCTTATGAGGGGCTTCCGGAGCCTGTCAGGATCATACAACATTTTCAGGGAGGTCTTGCCCTTGACGCATGGCGTCCCATGGGAGACCCAGTCCCGCGGGTCGCCCTCTATCTTTACAAGCCTCCCGTTCCTGTCAACATATCCCTTTAGTACACACCCTCCACCGCATATCCTGCAGACGAAGTAGCGCTCCTCCAGGCCGTGCTCTTCGACTGCTGACTCTAGGAGGTTTATGGGGTTCCTCTTGAGGAATATGCCGTCTACACCCGCCTTGCTGGTCGCGGCTATCGCTGCGGATACGGCTGCTAGCTTTAGGAATTCTCTGCGTTTGAGCTTGGGCATTTAAGACACCCTTCGGGGGCCGGTTATACTAGTGATATATATTCTAGTGGATATAAATATATAGATTGCTGTATAAATACGTGTTATATCCTAGAAGTATAATATCTAGCCAGGAAAGTATATACGAGGGAGCGGGTTGAGGGAATGCATCACACTAACAACCAAGATAGCAGCCATTATAGAACGCCTCCTCCTAAACCCAAAACACGCAAAGGAGTCCTGGAAGGGCCTAGACGCTAGTAGCGACTGCCCAGCGGCCCAGTGCAGGGAAGCGCTACTGCTAGCCGTGCAAGCCTTCGAGAAACTACGCGCCGAGCCTTCCGACGAGCTGGAGATAGACTACACGAGGCTATTCACCGCCTCCTATCCGAGGCCCAAGTGTCCAGTATACGAGTCACACTATAGCGGGGGAGAGCGCACGCTGGGAAAACCCGACATAATAGACGACCTCTACAGCATCATTAGAGAAGCAGGACTCATGCTCGACACCACAAGGGAACGGCTCCCCGACAACATACTCGTAATCCTGGAACTATACTCGATAATATCAAGCAACCCCCATGCAGACACCCAGCCCATCCTAAGGAAGCTAGCCTACAACCACCTCACGAAAACACTACCCAGACTGGCGAAATGCATAGAAGAGAACACAGAGACAGGATACTACAGGCTAGTAAGCAAAGCCCTAGCGAGATACGCGGAATGCCTCAGGGAGATACTCTGAAGGATCGCCAGGTAAAGAAAAAGACCCGGCCCCAGGGACCCCAGCGATCCCAAACACCTCCCCAAACCCCCTGGGGAGGCGTATCGACCGGGGTTGCGTTTCTCACGGCGTCGTGGCGCGCCGTGGCGGGCCTTATGGCCCTTCCCCATACTCTTCCTTCCCCGCCGGCGGGGCTCGCCCCTCTCTAGCAGCACCGGGCTTGTGCTCTTGGATGCGTATCGGGGCGCGTCTATAGTGTGTGTATTGGAGTGGTCCCTGGGGCCGGGCCATCTGTTACATATGGTTTGGGAGAGGATAAATCGTTTTCCCATGGTTATCCCACTGTTTTCCACTTGCCGGGGCACCGATCCCCGCTATTTGCTCTATATGGGACTCTGAAATTCAGAGTATCATCGTGGCTTATTTCCCCAGGGAGGCTACATTTAATCCGGTGGAGGCCGTGGAGCCACTGGTTGTCGTAGAGAACCTCGTCAAGATATACAGGGACGAGTCCGTCGGCGTCGACAACGTGTCCTTCGAGGCAGGCAAGGGTATAACGATGCTCATGGGACCGAACGGCAGCGGCAAGACCACGACGATGTCCATTATAGCCGGGGCCCTAGCGCCCACGCGGGGGAGCGTGAGGGTCTGCGGCTACGAGGTCTGGGGTAGCGGGTGGGAGGAGGCCCGCGAGTGTATTGGGTTCGCCCCCCAAGACATGCCCTTCAGGATGCGCCTCACTGTGATGGAGAACCTGGTCTGGTATGGGCTCCTCAGGGGCCTCGGTATGGGTGAGGCCAAGAGGAGGGGGTTGGAGCTACTGGAGGCCCTGGGCCTCTTGGAGCATAGGGGTAAGAAGGTCCAGCAGCTCAGTGGTGGTATGAGGAAGAAGCTCTCTATAGCGGCGGCGATGATGGGTGATCCGAGGGTCCTGATACTCGACGAGCCGACGAGCGGGTTGGACCCGGCCGCGAGGAGGGAGTTGTGGAGGATTATAAGGGGCCTGGCAGAGGGCCGCGTGGTCCTTGCGAGTACGCATATAGCTGAGGATGCCGAGGAGAACGCTGACAGGGTCCTTATCTTCCATAGGGGTAGGATTGTGGCTGAGGGTAGGCCTCTCGACCTGATAAGGGAGCACGCCGGATTCGCCAGGATCAGGATTCGCGGGCTCCTGAGGGACCCCCCGCCCTCCAACGGCGAGTATAGGTTGTTGAAGCTCTCCGATGGCGAGGCATGGTATTTGACTAGGGATCCCGATACCGTGCTCCCCAGGATTATAGAGGTTTTGATTAATAATAATTCTAGTATAGAGCTTGTGGAGGTGAAGAAGCCCGGGCTCGCAGAGGTGTACCTGCACCTGACCGGGGTAGAGCTTGGAGAAGGGGTGGAGGAGTGATGGGATCGCTAAACAGGATACTGAGCGAGGCCTACGTGGGGGTCAAGGGCATATTCAGGTACAAGGAGGTGCTATTCTGGGTGATACTATTCCCCATACTCTTCTACGGGCTAATGGTGGGCATATGGGGGAACACGAGCTACAACCCCATCAAAGCCGGCATATACGACCCCGACAATGGAATAGTCCTTGAGAACGGGACCAGGCTAGACCTCAGCGACGCGCTGAAGACCGCCATGAACGAGTCCAAGGTGTTCAAGATCTACATATACGACAACGAGACCAAGCTCGTTGAAAGCGTGAAGCGGGGAGGGGTGGACGTCGGGCTCATAATACCGGGTAACTTCACCGAGTCACTCCTCAACATGACCCCCGCGACCATACGCCTAGTCACACTGAAGACCCCTTGGGGCGACTACAATAGAGAGGCCACCATAGGCTTCCTCAACGGGTTCGCCAACGGCATCAGGGAGAGGTACCTCAACATGTCCATGGAGTTCGCAGTACAGTACATCCCAGAAGAGTACAAGGCCTACCTGAGGAACTGGTTCAACTTCCTCAAGGAGCCGCTGAGCGTCAACGAGACCCTCTACACGCCGCCGCTCCTAGAGACGCCCGAGGGCGTGAGGGCCTTCTACGCCATCGGGATGATAGGAGTCGAGATACTATTCATCGGCCTCTCAACGGGCACGACCAGCATCATAGACATGAAGAGGGAGGGGACCCTCAGGATAATCCTCTCCTCACCCATAAGGAAGTGGGAGCTACTGGCATCACTAACCCTCTCAACACTGATAGCCGTAGCGATATCATCACTGTCAATAATACTCTTCAGCCTGGCGCTTGGAGCCAGCTACAACATATCGCTACAGGCGGCCATAGCGATAATAGCGTTGCTGGCGCTCGGAGCGCTATTCACTATAGGGCTAGGCCTACTACTAGCACCCCTAGCCAGGAGCCAGGAGGCGGCCATGGTCATAGTAAACGCTATCGCGTTCCCGATAATGTTCATCGGCGGGATAGTAATCCCGAAGTTCATACTGCCCGAGAGCCTCCAGGTGATAGCCGACGTATACCCGCTATCCCGCGAGATAGAGGCGATAAGGAGGATGACGCTATACAACTACACCCCAGGCGAGGCCCTGGCCATGGCATGGCCAGCGATAATAGGGACAATAATAGTCTACGCGATAGGCCTAGCGATATTCAACAAGCTACTAGCCAGGGCCGCGGAAGAGTAAACAAGGAGGGCCCCAGGACAATATAGAATTAATGATAATACCACAGACGCCCTCCGAGGCGGAGGCACACCATAGTGGCATGGGAGGCGCCAATAGCCTACACAGGCGCGGTAACAGGCTACCTACTCGAATCCTCATACTACTGCGAGTACAAGCCCCTACTAGACGCCAAGAGAACCGAGAGGATAGGCCCCGGCAGGGCCAGAGAGCTGGCCAGGAGAATGCTAGAAACCCTCAAGCGCGTGCCCGGGAAGGGCAGAGTGTTCGTCAAGGTAACCCTAGTAGGCGATATCGACGGGGTCCCAGCCGTCGTGAGCCCCGACGCGGTATACTACGAAGACGGGAGGCCCAGGGCCATAGTGAGGGCCAGGATGAGGGGCAGGCTACGAGTATACCCCGGGGACTGGGCCCCACTAATACTAGCCGCCCACATACTAGAAACAACAGCCAATACAGGCGACATCACCCTGGCAGTCGCAGTAGGGCTAGACGAGCCGAGCCTAGCAAGGGCCCTGTCAAACCTGAAGATGCACGGGCCTAAGCCAGCCAAGGGAGGCAAGTGGATGGTCACGACCAGAATCTACAATCCAGTAGCTGACCTCCACGAGCTAAGAGACAAGATAGCCCTGCTAACCGGTGGGAGGCCGCCCCGCGTGGGAGGCGGGCGCCGGTGTCAGTATTGCCCCTATAACGGCGAGTGCCCCTGGAGTGCGGGTCGAGAAGCCCAGCAAGGATTTATCTCCTGGGGCCCGTGATAGTGTCTACCTGGCGATGGAGTGGCTTGACCGCTGCCGACCCCCGCCGCCTCCATGGGGGGATGGCGAGCGAACCCGAGCCTCAAGCCGCCCATCCTCCGGTCACTGACTCCACGTTATATTCCCCGGTGTACGACGGGCTACTAGACCTGGGGTGAAGGTGTATGCCAGAGATTAGGGTTGAAGTGAGTAGCGAGGCGTTGCGCGGCCTTGAGAGGCTTGCCGAGAGCCTGAAGACTAGCGTCGAAGACCTGGTGGCTGGTTCCCTTGAATCCATGTCGGCCTACTCTGGCCACCTGGCGCGCTGGGGGCTGGAGCTCAGGGTGAGGAAGGAGCATAGGGTGGCCAGCCTGTTCGACGAGGTGTACTTCTACGCCGTGGAGGCTTGGAGGGGGCTTGTGTCTAGGATACTGGATAGGCTGAAGGCCAGGGGGAGGTTCGAGCTTGAGATGCTGGAGTTCGACCCGGAGGAGCCGGGGGTTATAGTGGAGCTCGTGGCCCTTGAGGGGAGCGATCTCCTGGCCGACAGGCTCAGGATAGATTGGGGCGTGAACGAGGTCCTAGTCGAGGCCTACTACTACCTCGAAGAGGGGGAGGAGCCTCCCCTGCCCAGGCAGGGCGAGGGCTTCGACTGGGTCTATCTGCCGGACGAGAGGGCGGTGGTGGTGACTGTGAGGGCTCCCAAGCTCTCCATGATACCGCCGGTCCACGTGATAGACAAGTACTCGGGGCTGGCCGAGTAGGCTTCAGGGGATGAGGGGAGGGTCCCTCCCGGGGGAGTAGTGTCGTGAAGGGCCTGCTAGTGGTGAACGACTCCATACCCCTATCCATGGCCCCGGCGATACCGCTGTTCATAGCTCCCAGGTTCCCCGAGGGCTACGACGTCGTAGTAGCGGTCTCCCGACTAGCCACCGGGGGGCTGACTGTGGGGAGCCTCGGAGCCCTATGGAGCGGTGAGGATGGAGTGCGTAGAGCCAGTGGGGGCGGCCGGTACCATGCAGAGGCGGGCGACTACCACGTGGCGATCGTGCTACGCGGGGGATCACTTAGGTGGGCCTACTCCAGGTACGAGGAGGAGCTCCAGGGTGACGGCGTTGTCGGCATCGGCAAGAGCTCTGGGAAGCCCTTCGTAGAGGTGTACACGGGGAGGGACCCCATAGGCAGGATAGAGGAGCTATTCCCAGAGCTAGAGGAGGGGGATCCCATAGAGCCCGAGCTACTAGAACCCATAGCCGTGGACCTGGCCAGGGACGAGTGGAGGGACCCCATTGATGGGGGCTCCCGGCTCGCCTCATACCGTGTGGCCAGTGGGAGGCACTACTTCGGCTTGGTTGGGGTTGTGGGCGAGGAGGGCCTCATCCTGAGGGCCTGGCCCGACTCGACAATCCACGTCTACCCGCCCGGCCTGGCTAGGAGCGTCGTGAAGGAGATAGGCATGGCCCCGCCCAGCATGCCCCTGGCATTCCACGCGGCCAACGGCTTCCTCAGCCTGGTGGAGTATGCGGGCGTGGAGTCAAGCCATATAGTCGAGGCCTTCCAGGGGTTCATACGAGAGGCTGAGAGGCTTGCAGGGGGAGATCGAGGTCAGGGAGGAGTCCCATAGGGCCTGCGCGATGGAGTTCACCGTGGGGGAGGAGCACCTGGCTCTCCACCTAAAGGAGAGGGGGCGCCGCGTGCTATCGACCCCCTGTCTCGTCCTAATGATGGAGGTAACTGCTAGGACCTGCCTAGACCTAGCCCTCCCCGCCGGTAAGACTAGCGTCGGCTACAGGGTCGATGTGAGGCATAGGAAGAGCGTTGGGGAGGGGGAGAAGGTTAGGGTGGAGGCCAGGCTAGTGTCGTTCGACGGGAGGAGGGCGCTGTTCCACGTGACGGCCTACAATCGCGGCGAGGTCGTCGGCGAGGCCATACACGAGCGCTACGTGGTGGATTAGGGTCATGGAATCTAGACCCGTCTATCCTGGCGTCGAGGTCGAGTACGACGAGTGGAGGTGGAGGGTTCTAGCAGGGAAGAGGGCTAAGGCTGTGAGGATCATGGAGGCCCTCGGGTCCCTGCGCGTCGAGGTCATAGTCCACGGCAGTATAGCCCGGGGCGATGTTGACAGGGACTCGGACGTCGACGTCGTGGTCGTCGAGCCCGTCTCCCCGGGTATCGTGGAGCTCCTGCTTGAGAGGGCTGGCTATAGGGTTAGGTATAGGGAGATCGTGCAGGCGACGCCCAACTATACTCCAAAGGTCTACTTCTACCTGGACGAGGCGGAGGAACAGGTCGTCAGCGTCCCCCTGGCGGTTTTGAAGCCGAGGGAGAGAGAGTTCTATAGGTGGGGCGGGGAGCTGGGCCTGGAAGGGCTCCGGGCGGGCAAGAGGGTCCCCGGGGTCAATAAGGACCTCGTACTCATTATACCGACCGAGAGGGGGCATGTCGAGGTCGAGGTTGAGGGTAACGAGAGGCTGGCGGCTAGGCTGACAGGCGTGAGCCTTGAGACCGTCGAGGAGAGGATACGGGTGTTGTCGAGGCGCAGGGAGCACGGCAGGACTGGGGTCTTCGTCAAGAGGCCTGTCCCCCCGGGCAAGAGCGTTGAGGAGGTAGTCGAGGAGATCGCCAGGGAGAACCCCTATTTCAGGAGGGCCCTAGGCCCTAGGCGGGTCTAGCCTAAACAAGGCATCCTTTGAGGTGGTCCCAAGCAGGGGGTATCCCTCTAGCAGTAGCAGGTCCTTGTGGGGCAGGGATTTCAAGAGCGACACGACCACGGGGCCCCGGGAGACCCTCCTCAACTCTCCCACGGCCCTCCTAACGCTGTCGACCAGGTCAAGCACCGTGAAGCTATAGACGGCGTCGAAGCTCTCGTCCCCGAATGGGATCTCCAATACGTTGCCCTCGACGGCCACGCACCTGCCCGGGCATATGTGGCTGAGCCTCCACCTGGCTATCTCCAGCATATTCCAGCTATAGTCCATGCAGACGTAGAGGTCCACCCTGTCCAGGTAGCCTGTGAGCCTCATGTACTCGGCCAGGAGCCCCGTACCGCATCCAGCGTCGAGGACCCTGCCCCGGGGAGGGACCCTCCTCAGGGCGACGCTATACTTCTCGTACTGCTCCGCCCTATACAGCTCATCGTACCCCTTAGCGGTCGCCTCATACCTCTCCCTTATAACGTGGCCCTTACCCACCGCCGCTAGCCCTCCGCGGGCCCTAGGATATGCCTCATAGACCACCGTACTGATCTAGAGTAATTAAGGGAGGGTCCCTCCGGCCCCCCGGGAGGAGAGGCCATGGCGGGATACACGCTACTAGTCCATCCCTTGTGCAAGTCGAGCTACAGCCTACTGCGGGGTCTCGATGAGAAGGGCTTGCTCGGGGAGTTCAAGGTGGTGGTTCTCGATAGGCCCCTCACGTCCACCATAAGAGGGTTCCCGTGGTCTGTCCCGATGATCCTAGACTCCAAGGGCACGCCGCTAGCCATGGACCCCTTGGGCGTGGAGGAGGCCGAGTCTATACTGGCTGGGGATGACGTGGTTGAGGATGACGTGGAGCAGTTCACTAGATCAATACTCTACAGCGCCTACGCGAGCGCGACCGTGCTCTCGCACAGGAGCCTGGAACCCCTGCTAGACCATAGCTTCCTGGCCCCGGCCCTACGCCTGCCACTACGACGCGTCGACTATAGAGAGGCTCTCGACAAGCTCAGGCGGGGCCTGGAGAGGCTATACGAGGAGAATAAGGAGGTGATAGCCAAGGCCCTCTCCCTCTCGATAGTACGCTTCCTCTACTACAGCGGGGTGAGGGATCCCGACAGGCTGTCGACAGCCGTCAACGGGGACAGCGTCTCGGCCATGATACACTCCATGGCGAGTATAGGCAGGGTAAACACGCCCCTCGACCCGGGCAGGGCCGATATGAGCGACTACATAGCAAGCTTCATAGCCCGGAGGGCTAAGGGCCTCCTCAGGAAGATAGCAAGAGAGCACGAGGAGATTACTGGCGACGAGGACTACTGGAGGTTAATCGAGAGGCTTAGGGTGTAGAGGGGCTAGGCGCTGGCTAGCCGGAGGCTCGCCGGGGCCAGGCTCTCCACAGCGTGCCTGGCTATCTCTACATTCTATCTCTACATTACAGGTGTTGTGCTTGGAGCACCAGGACTCGCATTCTCTGGCAGTCTCCCTGTTACGGTATATGAGGCCGCATTCGCCGCAGGCGTAGTAGGTCTCGCCGGATATGGCTATTACACGTATGATTCCGCCCGGGTTATACATGCACTACACACTACTTATATAACAGTATATATTTTACGGTTTTATATCATGTCTAACTCGTCTGGCCCTGCAACGGGTCACGCAACAAGCCGGGTATCACCTCGACTATGTCAAGGGCCGTCAACGACTCCCCAAGCCTCCCGTAAGCTAGTTCTCCAGCGCGGCCAACTAAGTAGGCCCCTGTTATAGCCGAGTTGAGGGGCGACGGGTCCCCGAGTATGCTGTTGCGCTTCGCCATTATCCCAGCTATGACACCGGTCAACACGTCCCCCGTGCCGCCCACGCTCATAGCGGCGACTCCACTCCTATTCTCCCTGCACAGCCCCCTGGCATTGCACGCGGCGTCCCTCGGGGCCTTCACCAACACAGTAGCCCCCAGTCTCCTGCTTATGCTCCTGGCCTGCTCCAGCGGGGCGGCGTCGACGCCCGATAGGAGCCTCGCCTCTCCGCGGTGTGGCGTGAGGATCACGGTCTCGGCAAGGCTAGTGTCGGACTCGGCCACCGCCTTCAGTCCGTCGGCGTCTACGACTAGGGGGACCCTCTTCTCGACCGCCAACTCTATTATCCTGGCGGCGGCCTCAAGGGTCTCCTCTTCCCTCCCCAGGCCGGGGCCGATTGCCACCGCGTGGACCCTCTCCATCATGCTGGCTATCCCCTCTAGGTCCTCCCTTGAGAGGGTCTCTCCCCGCAGCGGGTATGGTATAACGGTGCTGCACTTGGATGCCGCTGTGAAGGCTATCTCCCGCGGGGAGGCTAGGTAGACCAGGTCCACGCCGGTCCTCGCGGCGGATAGGGCTGTGAGGAGCGGCGCCCCGACATAGTACTTGCTCCCGGCCACGACCAGCACCCTCCCGCCGACGCCCTTATGGGAGTCCCTGGGCCTCAGCGGTATCCTGGCGGCTACGTCGCCTGGCCCGGCATAGTATTCGGCGTCCCTGGTCAGCCCTATGTAGGCGACCACCAGCTCTCCCGTGTAGAGCCTCGCCTTCAACAGGCCCCTCTTGACCTTGTGCATGGTAACCGTTGCATCGGCCCTCGCCGCCTCGTCCACGGCTGCCCCCGTGTCTGGGTCTACGCCAGTGGGGGCGTCGATTGAGACCCGGAGCCCTGGGGCCTTGTTGAAGGCTTCCACCGCCTCTTTGATCGGGCTCCTGAGGGACCCCCTTACCCCAGTTCCAAGGAGCGCGTCGACCACTACGTCGGAGTCGTCGACCTCTAGCCAGCCCCGGGCCATGGGCTTCACTATCCTCACGGAGTCCATCCCTAGGAGGGCTTCTAGGTTGAGCTTTGCGTCCTCGTGGGCGACCTCGCTGGGGGGATATGCGAGGTGTACCTGGACCCGGGCTCCCCTCCCGGCTAGGTGTCTGGCGGCGACGAACCCGTCCCCGGCGTTGCCCCCCTTCCCTGCTATGACCGCTATCCTCTTCCCCCTCACGCCGCCAAGCCTATACTCTATGTAGTCGGCGACGCTCCTGCCCGCGTTCTCCATCATTAGGAGTAGTGGTATGCCTAGGGAGACGCCGTTTAGCTCGTAGGCCCTCATGTCCTCTACCGAGATAGCCTCTACCTCCTCCTCTTCACCTATCACATAGAATCCCCATGGCAACCCTGTCCTTCACCTCCGGGTGTCAAAGCTGGTGGAGGGTCCCTCGTAATATTACATTACCATACAGCGACTAGGCAAGCGTTATACACTCCGCGGTGGGAGTAGTAATAGTATGGGGTGGTAGTGGTATGGTTATGGTCGAGGTTCCCGAGTACAGTGTTGTCGATAGGGTCGAGCTCCCAGCCGATAAGACAGCCGTGATAGTCGTGGACATGCAGAACGACTTCGTCAAGCCAGAGGGCAGGCTCCACGTGCCCAAGGCCATGGAGACCGTGGAGCCTATAAGGCGGCTACTGGATAAGGCCCGGCGCGCCGGGGCCAGGGTCTTCTACACCCAGGACACCCACTACGACGATGACCCCGAGTACGGGATCTGGGGCGAGCACGTCCGCTACGGGACCTGGGGCTGGCAGATAATAGACGAGCTGAAGCCCCAGCCGGGAGACATAGTGATCGTCAAGACCAGGTACGACGGCTTCTACGGCACGCCCCTCGACGACCTACTCAGGGTGTATGGGATAGAGTACACGGTGATCGTCGGCACGGTGGCCAACATATGCGTGCTACACACGGCGGCGAGCGCGGCGCTTAGATGGTACAAGGTGGTGGTCCCGGTAGACGGTATAAGTGCCCTAACAGACTTCGACATGCACGCCACGCTAAGACAGATAAGCTGGCTGTACAAGGGCATAATCGTGGAGTCAGTCGAAGGCATATCCTTCACCGGGAGGGGCCGATGACTGGGATCGCCGGCACCGACGCAACCTGCGACCGGGGGCGTGGGGACCAGGCTAAACAAGGAGGCCCACCAGGGGAAGGAGCAATAGGCTGCACTCCCCCTTGTAGACACACATCCTCGCATCGTGTAGTCATACATGGGTAATACTGTGCTCTAGGCTCCGATAATCCCGGCGTATTAACCAATTACCCACCGGGGTGCCATAGAGTGTCGATGACTAGAACCGCATGGCTCATAGCTAGCGAGGATGCGGAGAGGTACAGGGCGATGGCCAGGAAGGCGAGGAACCCCCATAGGGCTGCTGTGCTCAGGATGGCCGCTAACGTGTTGGAGCAGGCCGCATGGGAGATAATGAATGGGAGGGTCTCCTCACCCACATTGGAGAACCTGCAGGTTATAGAGAGCCTGTTGAAGTCGAGGGGCATGCCCGTGGGCCCCGTCAGGAGGGCCAGGTCTATTCTGATGAGGATGATTAGGTCTAGGATAGAGGATATCGTCGGCGTGAGCAGCGAGGCGCTAGGCCTGCCCTAGAAGGGGCTCTCCACCACTGGCTTGTGGGCCTCGAACTCGACTGCCTCGTAGCCGTTTATCCTGGTGCCACGCCTTACCCTAACCACCGCGACCCTACCATTGCTCCTATAGGTGACTCTGCCCGGCGTCTCCAGCCTCCTTATCCTCCCGTCTGGCTGGGCGATCCAGTAGACTATGTAGGGGTACTCGGCGGTGCCGGGCTCGTAGTAGTTCTCGTAGACGTTGACGCCGTCTATCGGCGAGTAGGGTATCCTAATGTGGAACGTGATGCTATGCCTCCTCCTACTGCCCCGGAAGTGCAGGATAGCCGCGTCTACGACCGGCCTCACCTCGACCCCATTAACAAGCGTGCGTTCGTCGTCGATGGCATCCTGCATGAGCCTCCGTGTCTCTTCCTCCTCCCTCCTCCTATTACGGGGGTCCCTCATGTAGGACCAGAACTCGCCCGTGGGGTCTACGTAGTCGAAGACTATAGTATAGTATATGACTCCCCACGCGATGCTAAAGATCCCCTCGCCGTAAACCGGGATTATCCTCACCGGGGACCCTCCACCCATAGGCTACCCCTCGGATGCAATGTAATAAGTAGATATGCGGGGCTACAAGGGGAGGGGGCAGAGGCTGTTGGACGACTACAAGGCTGAGATACACCTCCACACGAGAGTTAGCGACGGGGCCATGACCCCCGAGGAGGCCGTCAAGATAGCCCGCAACAGGGGGCTCACAGCCATAGCGGTGACAGACCACGACACCTTCAGGGGGAGCTCCCTGGCCGAGAGGATCTCCAGGATACTAGGGGGCCCCATGATCATCCACGGGAACGAGGTCAGGACAGACCTAGGCGACGTGCTAGTCTACTGCGACTCCCCCCATCCAGGGAACCCGACCAGGCTAGAAGAGCTGAGGGACTGGGCCGACGAGAGGAACTGTCTAATGGTGGCGGCGCACCCGTTCCACCCTGTCAGGAGCAGCATCGGGCTAAAGATCCTCGGGAAATACAGGTTCTTCGACGCGATAGAGGTCTGGAACGCCCGCGGACCCCCCTGCCTAAACACGCCGGCAATCATACTAGCCCATAAACGGGGCATCCCGGGGACCAGCGGGTCAGACGCCCACGTCCACAGGGAGCTGGGAACCACGCCCATAGTACTCCCAGAGGAGCCCACTGGGGTCGATGACATACTGGAGTGGATCAGGAAGGGGCGCGTCAGGCCGACCTATAGGCCGGTTAGGCTCACAGCAATACCCTACATCCTAGCCTGGAGCATCAAGAGGAGGAGTCTCTAGCCAGGAGACTATAGGCCGGGCTACACCCCGCAGCCTCGAAGCACCTCTGCACGTCCTCCAGGCACTCCCGGAGCCCCCGGCACCTGTACAAGTGGGTCTCGGCAGCTATGTCATCGCTCGAACCAAACCCCTTGATCCATGGGGTCAGTAGCCTGCCGCACTCCAGGGCTAGGGACCCCTCGCTACAGTCATTGCTACAGGTGTAGGAGACCCCTATGGGCTCGGCCCTGACAGATACGTAGTCGATGTGCCACCTAAGCCTCTTCTCCCGCGCCACGTGCCTGCAGACCCTAGCCCTAACCCCTCCCGGCCCCCTAGCACTCCCCACGTAGGCGTAGATCCCGGGCGGGAACTTCTGGGGGCCAAGGCTCCCTACAGCCGCCTCCAGCCTCTCCTCCAGCCGGAACAGGTATATGTAGACGCCCCTACACGCTGGTATCTCGTTACACCAGCCACCCACTCTATGGCCCCATTGTCCTTGACCGGCGCCTAGGCTATATTTACCGGGGAGGGACCCTTCACTCGCATAGCGCCAGCCTTCCCCCTGGAGGGTCTAGGGCTTGGGGTTGTGTCTCGCGGGATCGAGTGGTGCGATGAGCGTTGTATAGGGCGCTGGTGGTCTCGCCGCCTACAATAGACGTGTTGGAGGGGGGTTGCCGGGCTGGGGGACCCGCGTTATACGCTGGATACGCCTTCAGGGAGCTGGGCGTGGAGCCCTATGCCGTTGGCCCTGTTGGGCACGCCACCATGGAGGTGGTTAGGGTCGAGTGGGGGCTTGGGATACGCAGGGCCGGGTACATGATTGCGGGGCCAGGCATGGTGTTTGAGATCTCCTATGAGGGTCCCTCAAGGACTATAAGGGCCAGGTCTTCTGTCCCCGTGATCGATACTAGCCCTGTTCTAGGTGTTGCTGGGGGCATTGGCTATCTTGACGTTGCCCTTGTGAGCCCGGTTTATGGGGAGGAGTATGGGGGGCTCCCGCTACTCTTACAGGGCTACTCTAGGATGGTGGCTTTGGACGTGCAGGGGTACTCTAGGAGGGGCCTCTTCTACCCCTGGGGCATGGGGGAGGTGCAGGTGGTTCATGCCAGCGAGGGCGAGGCACCCTACAGGCCGAGTGCCTGGCTCTTCCTATTGACCCGGGGGCCTGGGAGGGTTGACGTGTACATGTATGGACGCCTCCTCGGGGGTGTTGATCCTCCTGGTGGGGTGTTGGAGGACCCGACTGGGGCTGGCGACGCGTTTACGGCCGCCTTCCTGGGATACCTGCTCCGTGGGTATGGTGTGGAGGACTCCGTGGCTCTGGCCTCCGATGTCGTCCCCTCTCTCTTGGAGGAGGTGCATGGGGGCGCTTGGATCGGGGATTGTAGTGTATAGGCGGTAGCGTCTTAATTGCCTGGCCTAGGAAGGGTATCTGGAGTTGAGTGGGGGTTGGACAGGGGTCTGCTGGCGTTCGCCGCGATATTGGTAGTGTTCTGGACGATAGTCTACTCGCTGTTCCGCGGTAAGAGGGGTAGGGTGGAGGTCCACCCCGGCTATATAATAGCCAGGGCCGGGATCAGCCTCGACCCCATGCCCGAGGGCCGCAAGGCCAAGCTCTTCCGCCTCTACGGGTGGGCCAGCTTCGTAATCCTCATAGCATCGGCGGTGCTCTTCTACTACTACACGATTGACCTCTTCCTGCTACGATACATAAGGCCTCCCGAGTGCTCCACGGGGGTCGCGGGCTTCGTCCCCTTCATACCTGGCGTGACCATGTCGTGGCAAGCCACAATATACATACTACTGGCGCTGGGCGTTGCTGCATTCTTCCACGAGCTGGCCCACGCCTACGTGGCCAGGGCCGTCGGGTTGAAGATAAGGGATGCCGGGATAGCCTTCTTCCTCTTCATACCGGGGGCTTTCGTCGAGCCCGACGAGGAGGAGCTGAATAGGGCCGAGAAGAGGAGGAAGATACCAGTCTACTCAGCCGGCGTTGGAGCCAACGCCGTGATCGCGGTCATAGCACTACTCCTGGCCGGGGCCCTTGTGGCGGGAGCCGTCATCACCGGGGTCGACCCCGGGAGCCCTGCCAGCGAGGCGGGCTTGAAGCCCGGCATGGAGATCCTCGCCATAAATGGGACCCCCGTTAGGAGCGTTGGGGATGTGTTGAACGTACTCGGGGCGATGGGCCTGTCTGACCCCACGAAGACCCTGACTGTAGACTTCGAGGTCCGGTACAACGGGGAGGTAACCCATGTAATCGTGCATAGAGAGGGGAACCCCAATGCGAAGCCCTGTGAGCGTGGGAGGATAGGCATAACCCTTGAGAACAAGTACTGGCCCAGCAGGGAGGTCGGCGTGTTCATGAACCTACTCTTCATAATAAACCTGAGCCTCGCCATAGTGAACGCCGCTCCCCTGGTGCTCCCACTGCCAGGCGGCTCTATCTTGGCCGATGGAGCATACATCTTGAAGGAGCTCGTGGAGCCCCTCCTGGGCGAGAAGAGGGCCATGGCCCTGACCGTAGCGGTTGGCGTAGGGACCCTCCTGCTAGTCCTATCGCTCCTGAGCTTCCAGAGGATAATGTAGGCTCGCCCTCGGGTAAGGGTTATAGAGGCCGCGGCTCCACGGCCTCCAAGGAGGTGTCGGGCTTATGGATAAACGCGCCGGGATCGTCTTAATCCTAGTCGGGCTAGCAGTCATGGCGAGCTCCCTATACTCCTACTCCTCGACCGCAAGCCAGGTCTACACGGCCTTCATGGGCGAACCCTCCGAGTGCAATGGAACGGCCTTCGGCGTGAACCTAGCCAACCTGGAGTCCCGGGGGAAGGGCTCCCTGGTGGCTTACTTCGAGGGGAACAGGAGCGTGGAGGTCCTGGAGAACTTCACCTGGAGGCTCTCAGTCCTGAACGACCCCTGTAGAGACGGGTACGCCGAAGTCCGCCTAACGACCTCCAACGGCGAGGATATACACACGAATACAACCATAGAGAACCTATACAGTATATTGGCTGCTCCCCTAGACCTCCTAGCCCTGTACGCCCAGCAGAGCGGGGTAGTATCTAGCCTGGGACCAGCGTCAGGCTACAGGGTAGACCTGCAGCCCCAGATCATAACCGGCCCGGTGAACGGGACCTACTACCTGGGCTTCACCACATACTACTACCATGGATCCACGGGCCTCCTAATGAAGATAGAATCCCACCGGGTGCTCAGCTACGGTAACGCCACGGGCGCTCCCAAGCTAATGCTCCTCAAGATGGAGGTAAACGACTACTCCTACCAGAGGGGCGGGGAGACAGCTTCCTATAGGGAGAGCCTAGACATAGCCACCGCCGCGTCATTCCTATACGGGCTCTACTTCATACTGGGACTCGTAATAACCCTATACGGGCTCGGAAAACTAGCCTCCCTACTCTAACCCCCGGGCACACCCCCTAGTCCCGGAATCCTGGAACCCGGGGGGTTAAACGCCCCAAGCCTCAGCCGTCAAAAGGAGGAAGAGTATCCCGAGGACCGCGACTAGGAGGACGCTCGGACTGAATATGTCCCGGGGCTTCCTAAGCGACACCACTATGACTAGGCCCAGGACCGTGGCGCTCGACGTGCAGAGGAACAGGGACGCGATGCTGGGGTAGTACGTCGTTGCATGGTCTATGGCGTCTAGCAAGTATACGAATACAGTACTGGCCGCCAGGTGGGAGGCTAGGCCCGCCGTCGCGAGGCCCAGTGCAAAAGCCAGGACCGGGTCGACCGGAGGCACGGCATCCCTGCCTCCGAGGCCCGTGACTATCCACGCTATGCTACCAGACACCATCGACGCGAGGATGGCTGAGGCGTAGGCCTTCAATGGCTCCCTCTTCCAGGCGAAGTACGCGGGGGCCACGTAGGTTGGGATCCCGGCTAGAGCTCCAGCCGCCAGGATGCTCTCGGTGGCTAGGTAGCCCGCGTAGGCTAGTATGAAGGCTAGCAGTATGCTTCCCAGGCCCACGAGGGGCTTCCTCTTACCCCGTTGCCGCGGAGTCCTCGACAGGTTCATTACCCGGTTACACCCACTTCGACGAGGCCCCTGCTGGTCTTCTTCCAGGCCCTTATCTCCCTCTTCGATGCGATGACCCATATATATGGCCACCGCTTCATCCCCTCAAGGTCGTATTTGCTCGGCCTCGGCTCCCCGCAGGGGTGGTTGTGGTAGACCGCTACGAGCTCCAACCCATACCTCTCGGCCATGGTGAAGGCCACGACTATATCCCAGGCGTCTCCCTGGAACTTGTCCCTGGCACCATATACGTTCCTCAACGGAACGTAGACTAGGGCGCGGGAGCCTCTGCCAAAGAGTAGCCCGACGTGCTCGACGCTGGAGTCGGCGGCTATAATCTCTAACAGCTTCCTAAGGCCGTCGAGCCCGACTACTTCTCGCCCAGCCAAATTATCCTCGCCTTCAACGTAGTCGTATCTAGCACGGCCACGCTGGGCTCCCCCAGCCAGCCCCCGGTCTCGCCGGGGTTCAATACCAGGACCCCCCTCCTGTAGCGTAGATCGCTATCGTGGGTGTGACCGTACAAGACCGCGTCCCATTTCCGCGACTCCGCCAGTGCATCAACTATCTCAACGGTGTTCTCGGGCGACCCGAATCCGTGCAGCAGGAGGATTCTCTTACCGTCTAGTGTAAGGGTGTGGGGTGGATCCCGGATCCCGGCTCCCACCTTTGAAGCGGCCCTTCTCAGGCCTTCCCTCTCGCCGCAGTTATTACCGTAGACAGCTTCTATCCTGGCTTTGAGGCTCCCGGCTAGCTCTATCAGTGTGAAGGGCGCGACTATGTCTCCTAGGTGTATTACCAGGTCTACTCCGAGCTCGTTGAAGATCCCTGCGGCCTTCCTGACATTCGCTAGGTTGTCGTGGGAGTCGCTCATCACACCTACCAGCACGGGGCACGCCCTCCATAGTAGTGTAGTTGCCCGTGGGGGCAAAAACGTTGGGGCTCCCCGGCTATCATTAGCCGTGCCCCCCGGGCCGGTCTAGTTTTATATGAATTACAAGTATTTAGTTTTACGTTATAGTCTAGCCTGAAGAGCATCTAGCACCGGGGCGAAGCCCGTGGTCCCCTTGGATGCTCGACGAAACGTGTATGAGGGGCGTGAGGACACACCCCAAGAGCGCGGCGGATACTGGCAATTCTAAAATACCTAGGGGCGGCTATCTAGTGAATACGGTCTCTTAGAGAAGTGGTGTTTGTCCATGGTTCAGAAGCCAAGGGTTTTCGTGACTAGGCAGATCCCGGAGCCTGGGCTGGAGAGGATCCGGGAATACTACGATGTCGACGTCTGGAGCGAGTACACCGCGCCGCCCTACGAGGTACTCCTGGAGAAGGCCCGGGAGTACGACGCCCTGGTCACACTACTGACTGACAGGGTCGACTGCAACCTGATCAAGGAGGGCCAACCCCGGCTGAGGATAATTGCGCAGTACGCTGTGGGATACGATAACATAGACCTGGAGTGCGCTACAAAGTACGGAGTATACGTGACTAACACGCCCGGGGTATTGACGGAGGCCGTAGCCGACTTCACATGGGGGCTCATACTAGCGGTCACCAGGAGGATAGTCGAGGCTGACGACTTCGTTAGGAGCGGCGAGTGGTACAAGACAGGGACGGGATGGCACCCGCTCATGATGCTCGGCTTCGAGGTCAACGGCAAGACGCTGGGCATAATAGGCATGGGACGCATCGGGAGGGCCGTGGCCGAGAGGGCCAAAGGCTTCAACATGAAGATCCTATACTACGATTCGAGGCGCCTGCCACGTGAGGAAGAGGAGAGGCTCAACGCCAGGTACGCCACCCTAGAAGAGCTACTCAGGGAGTCGGACATCGTCTCGCTACACGTGCCGTTGACGAAGGAGACCTACCACTTGATAGGCGAGCGGGAGCTCAAGATGATGAAGAATACAGCATACCTAATCAACACGGCCCGAGGGAAGGTTGTCGACAACATGGCTCTAGCCAGGGCCCTTGAGGAGGGATGGAT
>WWDN01000015.1:0-3206 GCA_035615875.1 Thermodiscus sp.
CTCCAGGACTGGCTCGACATTATCCAGGGCAAGGTTAACCCTCTATCAGCTATTATGAGGAGGAAGCTAGTCCTAGCGAAGGGTAGCTATAGTACCATCATGAGGTATCCCATAGCGGCTTTGGAGATGGTTAAGGCCGCTCAGAGGGTACCCATAGACTAGGCCTGTTCTCCGAGGATTTTTGAGAGGGCGACCCGGGCTAGGGCTGGCGCCGCTGTGAGACCAGGGCTCTCGATGCCTAGAAGGTGGACCACTCGCGGGCAACGCTCCGGGGCGATCACGTGGAAGTCCCTGGGCCTGGCGACGGTTCTAAGGCCCTCGATCCTTTCGAGTAAGCCCTGGGGGTCCCTCCGGATTAGCCTGCGATACTTTGCCGCTACTGCACCAGGCGGGGGCTGGGGGTCCCCCGGGTTCTCTCTTAGGTCGGGGCCGTAGAGGGTTCCCCGGGGCCAGGGTATGACTGCTCCACCCTTGGTTTTCGACGTGGTCGGTATTCTAGCCAGTATGTTACTAGGCTTGGGGTACTGGTAGATCTCCATTGTTCCCGGCTTTAACTCAACCCTTACACCTATCCCGTGTTGGCGTGCTAGGGCTTCCGCTCCTGCTCCAGCAGCGTTTACGGCGTATCTAGCCGTGTATTCGCTGCCATCGCTAGTCTCCACGATTACCTTATCGCTATCACACCTGATTCCGGTCACATTCTTCCCGGTTTCTATGCCTCCCCGAGTCCCGGCCTCCCTTGCTAGCGCATTTATGAGTGCTCTTGGCTCGACGACGCCATAGCCTTCTACTATGATCCCGGATCGTACTTCTGGGTTTGCCTCCGGTTCAAGGCTAAGTATCTCCCTCCTACTAGCTATCCAGGCTTTCACCCCTGGCGCTAGCCTCCTAATCGCGAGGAGGGCTGGCCTGAGGAGTAGTGATTCGAGCCTTGTGGTAGCTAGTATAAAGAGTCTTGTCTCGTAAACCCTGTAGCCTACTTCGCCGGCTAGCACCCGGTAGAGTCTTGCACCTTCGAGAGCCAGCCTACGCCTCAGCCTACCTGGGGGCGGCTGGATTAGGTGGAGCACGCCTGCGTTACGTGTTGATGCTCCTGCCCCGGGTGACTCCTCCTCGAGTACTAGTGGTGTTAGGCCTTTACGGGCAGCCTCTAGAGCGGTGAATAAGCCTACGACACCGGCGCCTACTATAATTATGTCGGAGTCTGTCAAGGGGCTCCCCACTCGTCCTTCCTGCAAGCACTTGCTAGTCCATGGGCCTGTAGTATGCCGTTTGGGTCGAAGGCTCGCTTAACCCTGCAGTAAGCTTCCACCTCTCCGGGCCTCTCTCGGAGTATCCAGTAGAGTTTCTGGAGGCCAACCCCGTGATGGTGCGTCACTGATCCCCCTATCTCTAGGACCGTGTCTAGCATTACGCGCCACGCGTTAGCGAGTACGCGGGGGTCCCGCTCGACTATTATCGTGGTGTAGAGTGATCCGCCCATAGTGTTGAAGTGTGATATGTGGCTGAATACTCCTATAACGCCTTTGGATGCTTGCAGTTTCTCGGTTACCGCCTTGTGAATCTGTGGTAGCTGGGGCCACGTGGCCTGAACGTCTATTGTGTCGAACCAGAGACCGATGCCTGCAACCTGTTCTACTAGCTTGTGGTAGTCGTACCGGGTTTCCCTCCATTTTTCGTAGATGTCTTGCGTGGCCCTTCCACTATGGGCTCCCGCGATCTTCGAAGCTTTTTCTAAGAGGGCTTGAGGGACTCCCGGGTCCTCATCGTCATAGTAGGCTACGAGCAGGAGGGTCCCGCTTTTACCGTAGAGTGTTGAGGCTTCGTACTCGTCGAGAACCCTGAGTAGGGTTGGCTGGTTCCACTGCAGGAGTTTCCTAGCCACGAGTAGGGCGTCCTCGCTCTTATCGAACTCGAAGGTCCCGCTGCTAATATAGCGTGGAATCCTACGTATCTTCAGGCCGACGCCATACACGATTCCTAGGCCGCCCTCGCTGCCTGCAATAAGGAATGGGCCGCCAGTCAAGCCGTGGGCCCTAGGCCTGCGAGGGTCCCCCAGCCTCAAGCGGTGCCCTCTACCGTCTACCATGTCGACGAACACGAGGATATCCTCGATATTCCCTATCCCGGGCTGGAGGGCTCCAGCCCCGAGAGTATTAACCAAGCCCCCTACACTTGCAACCCTTATACTCTGCGGCTCCAGCCCAGTAGTGTAACCCTCCTCGCCGAGTACCTCTTCAACACGCGAGAGCAGGGTCCCAGCGCCTACGTAGACATATCCCTCTTCTATGTGCGGCTCTACCCAGTCGAACCCGGTCAAGTCAACATAGACGCAGCAGTCACGAGGGGCAAGGGCGCCGAGCACCCCGCTACCTCCACCCCTGGGCAGGAGGCAAACGCCGTGACTACGGGCCTTCGAGATTATTTCTTCCAGCTGGCCAACGCTCCTTGGCTTTATGACTGCAAGCCTTCCCGGCCTATAGGCGCTCGAGTAAAGTGTTAGGTTACACAGCGGCCAGGCGTCGAGCGGGTAAGGCCACCACCTTTCCCACTCACCCGGTATTTCAGGCTCTACGATTTGGTACTCAATCCCTATCTCTCCAAGGCTACTGAGATAGCGCTCAACGCTACACTTAGGCTTCATTACTGTCAAGCCTCCCTGCCAGACAATAGTCGGGGAGGAGAGTGGAACTCTGAAGGTCTTTAGTTGATTACGGGGTCTCTTTTAATACGGCTCCACTAGCAACCCGTCATAGCCTGGTCTTCCCCTAGTAGAGCTTTTCCAGTATTTCCCGTATCTCCTCGGTTGACGGTATGACCGGTGAGAATGCGATGTCTGGGTCGTGGTAGGCTAGTTCCGGCGCCTTCGCCGCTGCCTCAATATACTTCTCCCTGTCTATTCCCAGCTCGCGGAACCTCGCGGGCTGCCCTATCTCCTCGTACAGCCTGGTTATGTGGTCTAGGAGGCTCGGCCTTTCCGGTAGACTGTGGACTTGTTCTAGGAGGCGCTTGACCCTGCTATATTTCACCGATACCTGAGGGTCCCTCATGTAGACTTCTAGGACTCCTAGCATTACTATCCCGACCGTGGTTCCGTGGTGTAGCCCGAGGAGTGCTCCTAAGGGGTGTGCTATCGCGTGGGCTAGTCCTAGCCCGCTGTTGGAGAAGGCTATCCCAGCCATCGTTGCGGCCGCGTGTAGGTTCAG
>WWDN01000016.1:0-15836 GCA_035615875.1 Thermodiscus sp.
CAACCACGTGCTCGATGGTAACAGTTGGCTCCTCCGGAAACCCGCAGGCCCTACAAGAGAGCCCCTTGCACAACACAATCCAGTACCCGCTACTACCCTTAGCGAACCTTATCCTCCTAAGCAACCTGTTTGGATAGCGCGACTTCAAGGGTAGTGTCAGCTTCACCACGTCCTCGACGCCAAGCTCCTCTAAACCCTTCAATGGATCGCTAGGCACGCCCTTCACCCGCCCAGCAAACCGGCTACTGGCCCGTCTCCAAACAAGAGGGCAGCCGATAGTCCCAGCCATAGAAGCGTCACTAGGGGGAGCAGTGGCGTAGCCTCGATTTCCCTATCCCAAGCATTGAGACGCGCGATTATCTCATGAGGGTCACCCTCTATGCGGGAACCCGATGGAATCCACCAGTGAAGGTGTTCTACGAGATACGACCCTTTAACCCTCACCCGGCCCCTGGCAAGACACCTCACACCACACACCCGGTATAACTGGATCGCTAGGTAGGCGATGACGAATGGAATAGAATATGTGATGGCCAGGAGGACTGATGGGAAGATACTGTTGGGGACGGCTGGTAGTGATATAGCGAGGAAGGAGACGGCCGCTAGATCCGCCCCGCCTATCAGGTCAACCTTGTACATCAGTCCAACAAACAATACCATAAGCCCATTCATCGCATAGAGGTAGAGATAGTTCCACAGGCCCTGGGGCCTATTCATTATCGAGGCGAGCCCCAATACTCCGAGGATCGGAGCCGGTATAAGCCATAACTCGGGATCCACCTCCCTGTAGATATAATCCATTATCCCGGCTACTGTGAAGACAGCTAGTGTGAGTACAGAGCTCACGACTTCTATGTTCAAGGGCTCCCCTCCCTGATCACGGACTCGACACTCTTTACGAGGTCGAGTGGATGCCTGTCGGGTTTATCCCTCCTATCGTCGACCATCACTATAGTGACCACGCGGTTCACTCCTAAGCCAGCGAGCCTATCGTGTATCTTACCCAGTATCTCGCCTACCCTGGTGAGGTCGTCGAGGGAGATGACCGTCGTGTCGGGGGTAACTATAGGGTCAAAGCCCTCCTCTACTAAAACCTTGACAGCCTCGGCCACGTACTTCGATACGCTCTTCTCGCCTGTTATAGGAATCACCTTAAAAGACACTATCGGCACCGCCACGCACCCCGTATACTAGTTGAGTGGTTGGTCGAATATTACTTTCGTACTATCGCCTTGCTTAACAATTAAAGCGTGTGTTATAGTATTGCCAGCGTATATTATAGGTTTCCGAGACAACAAATATATCCCGTCTAGGGCCGAGATATAGCGCTAGGGTGGATAGAGACGATGAACGAGATACGGCTCGATAGGGCTTCAACCCTCTACGCAGTATTAGTCGCGCTGTTCACCGGGAGCCTAGTCTCCTCCAACTACCTGGCATCGAAACTCTTCTCGGCGAACATACTAGGATATACTGTAGCGGCCCCAGCAGCAGTACTAGCCTACGCCATGACCTTCCTATTCACCGATATAATCAGCGAGGTCTACGGCAGGAAGGCGGCAGGCACTGCCGTCCTCATAGGATTCGCGACCCAGATAATAGTACTCCTCTACAACTACTTCGCCATAGAACTCCCCTACGCTCCCTTCAGCCCAGTCGGCAAAGAAGCCTACGAGGCTGTAGTAGGCAGTAGTGCTACCATAATCCTAGCCAGTCTAACAGCATACCTCATAAGCCAGACCCATGACGTATGGGCCTTCCACTTCTGGAAGGCCAAGACGAGGGGGAGAATGCTCTGGCTCAGGAATAATGCCTCGACAATGGTAAGCCAGCTAATAGACACGGCTATATTCATCACCTTGGCATTCAACATACTACCGAGGCTCATGGGTGGAAACCCGCTCCCCTGGAGCGCGGTGGAAAGCATAATAGTGGGCCAGTATATGGTGAAGTGGCTTATAGCGCTCGGCGACACCCCGCTAGTATACCTAGGCACCTACCTGGCCCTCAACTATATAGGCGTGGAAATACCGGGGAGGCTTGGGGCTGTAGGAGGCAAAGGCTATCCTGGTAAAAGCCTATTCCACGACCAGGGCTCCTAGCCGGGCCGCGGTCCTGGCAATCCTCTCAGCAAGCCCTCTGCTCCTAGTCTTCACAAGGGCGATCTCGTTCAAGTAGACTATCTTCACGCCATCTCTCCTGCCCCTCTCCAAGACGGCGTCGAGCTTTTCAATGTCAACCGGTATGACATAGTATCCATGGGGGTCCCTCCTAGAGAGTAGATCCCTCAACACGCTTCCCAGGGACTCCATAGACCATGCACCCTCCTCTAGGACGGAGACGGGTTTCCCCAGGGTGCCCAGCATTATCAATGGTATAGTCGAGCCCCTATTTAAAGCTTAATACAATGAAACTATTTAAAGTCAAAGGAGGAATGGTTCACCCACAATCCAGCTCAGAGGGTCACCAAACCGTCAACCACCGTCAGCCACTCGAAGATGACCTGCCGCCAGAAACGCGGCCCCAGCTTCGAGTACAAGGCCTCCCATGAGGGTATAAGGATCCAGTTTCAAAGCCACCAGGACAGAACCCGTTACCGCAAAGACCACGGCCAACAATGCTGCCCTACCATCCCTTAGGAGGGCTACCGACGAAACCAGCACTATAACCAGGATCATGTCAATCACAGCGTCAACCACCACAGGTAGATCGTACACGAAGGAGACGCCCTTGATAGCCGAGGTAGCTAGCAGTAGAATGCCAGCCACACGGATCCTCCCAGAATACTTGGTCGAATAAACGAAGCCCGCCACGACAGACGCCGCCAGCAAAAGTAGATTATAAGCTATGAGTGCTCCGAGGCTCTGCAGGGATAACCCGATTATCGCCTCGAACACCGCAATGGCGAAAAGGAAGTAAGTGTAGAATAGGATCCTCGTCAAGGCTCTAGACCCTCTTCGACGAGTGCAGCCAGGCTTCTAACCCAGTTGGCGTAGTCGGATAAGCTCATCTTCTCGACGAGGCTATGCGTATACTTTAGGGGCGACGATATGGCTATCGAGGGGACACCTGCCACGTGGAACGCCGCTGCATCGGTGCCTCCCCCGGCCGAGGAGACCTGTACAGGTATACCTCTATCCCTTATCGCGGCGTGAATCCTCTTCACAAGCCTAGCGGGGGACACATAGGCGTTATCTATGGCCCTCAAGACCGGTCCTCCTCCAAGCTTCAATCCACCCGTCACCGAGGGGTGGCAGCAGGTGACGGTATCAACGGCTATGAAGAGGTCTGGCTCCAGCCTCCTGTTGAGGGCTCTAGCGCCCATGAGACCGACCTCTTCTTGCACGGTCCAGGCCAGAACCACCTCTGCCTTTGGATTGACAACGCCGTTGCCAATGAGTCTGGCCAGCTCCACGAGCGCCGCGCACCCAGCTCTATCGTCGAGGGCCCTGGCGGCCACGTACCTGCCACCAGCTAGATACGAGATATGCTTCTTGAAGGTCACCTGGTCCAGTACATTGACTCCCAGTTCCCTGGCCTCATCGCCGGATTCGGCCCCCACGTCGATCCTCAACTCGTACCACGGCTTCACTTGGCTCTCCTGCCGGGCGGTTCGAGATGCGAAGCGTAGATGCGGAGGCTCTGCCCCTATGACGCCTGGTATAGCGCCCTTCTCTCCGTGTACCAGGACGTGTCTAGCCGGTAGTATCGCGTCGTCTATGCCCCCTAGCTTCCTGAAGGACAGAAGCCCGTTATCCTCTATGCCGGTAACCACTAATCCTATCTCATCCATGTGGGCTGCTATGACAATCCTCGGGCCGCGTCCTCCGAGGTGTAGGAGTAGGTTACCTATCTTGTCCTCCTCGACCCTCCCATACTTCGAGGCTATCTCCCTTAGATAGTCCCGGACCCTGTCCTCATAGCCTGGAGCGCCGGGTAGGAGGATAAGGTCTTCTAGTAGAGTCCTATCTGGTGTCAGGGTTTCCAGGTAAGGCATCCACGATCCACCGGTTGGTACCCGAGGTGCCCTCTCCAGCCATAAATTTAGGGGGTTTTGAGTGTTCTAGCCTAGTTGGACTGTGGCCTTGCCCACTACCCTCCCGTCTAGCCTTACCACCAATAGTACATGGTCTGGCACCTGCTCTCCCAGGTTAACTGTTAGGGTCTCCTCGTGGAGGACCTGTATGCATACGGTCCCTGGCGGTGGGGAGTGTATGTCTAGTATAAGCGTCTCCTCCTTCTCCTGGTAGGTTAGGTTGGCCTTGTAGCAGGGGTTCGGCAACTCTATCTGTAGCGTCAGGTTGCCATCATCATGGTACACTGTAATCCTGAACTTGTACACGGTTAGTGTGACGGCGTTACCGGTGGAGTTCCCCCTGGATCCTCCCATGCCGCCTCCGGCCTCCGTGGCGCTAGTAGTCGCCTCTACCGTTGTACTTGTAGTTGATCCCCTAGAGGTATTAGCGGCTCCCGTGGTTGTGGAGGGGGTAGTCGTGGCGCTGGTATTTGTTGGGATAACCTCGTTGGTGTACATTAGGCCGGCGACTGCGATCACTAGCAGAATTATTGCTACTGATGCAGCCACGTTCTTGTCCACTGGCATCACCCATGGCGTGTATCATTCCTAGCTAGAGCGTCTCCTGCGGTAATTACGTTATCTGGCCTCGGATAGTCGGGGGAGCCAGTTACACTCTCGTGTGTCATAGTCCCACCGTGTAGCGACCCACTTAAGTAACTCCATGAAAGTCACGGTCCAGTATATAACCACGGGTTGCAATAGAGGGGTGGGGTGAGTGATATGAAGAAGGCACTAACTAGGCTAGCGAGGATAACTAGGAGAAGCCCTCCCGAGGTGTACGGACCCACCCCCATACTAGAGGAACTATCGGCCATGGGAGTGGTAGACGCCATGGTACAGGGAGGCCAGCCAGCCGGGATAGAACTCTCAGAAGCCGTCAAAGCCAGAACATACGCCCGCTACGGCCACCTGGCTTACATAAACACGTTTAGGTAAGCTCTATCCCGGCCTCGCTGAACACCTCCCTAGCCCTCCTATACTGGACCGGCAGGATCCTGAGCCAGTTCCAGAGTCTTTTTTCACCAAGCTCTCTGACCACTCTGTCTCCAAGGGCGCCGATGCTGTCCAAGTAGCCCCTCAAGCCCTCAGCGATGAGATCCCTCCTCTTCCCCAGCAGCACCGAGTAGTAGACGTAGACTATCAGGTCCCAAGCCCCCCTCCTAGCCGTGAACCTCCTCGCCTGCTCGGCGTCTACAAGGCTCACGCTGCCACCGTCAATGACGAAGTTGCCCGGGTTGGGATCGCCCAGGACGTATCCATGGCTGTGTATAGCGGCTAGAGCCTCCCCCGACATCCTCCAGTAAAGAGGCTTGTCACTGTCCAGTACAGGCTCGCCCTCGACAAACCCCCTAACCATCACAGCCTTAGCCGGATCCCCGCACACGCCTAGTATCTCTGGCGTTGATATGACGCCTCTAAGCACCCTCAAGTGTCTATACTCGTTGGCGAGCCTGGACTTTGGAGTTATCAAGTAGTTCAGGGCTGGCGAGCTCGCAATCGACGCGGGGAGCCATTTTACAATCATCTTAAGATACTCTTTCACGGCTATCCTCTCGCCCTCCTCGCTCCTGCATATGACCGTCGAGGAGGTCCACTGGGACCTCTTACATGACTCGACGACGCCGAGGTAGTATTGAGCCAACTCCCTAGGCCCCGGACACTCATAGTGGAATCGGCCCTCTGGAAGCCTCACATGCACCGAAGGATCCGGAGCCTCCGGCATCGAGGTACAGTAGTTGAGCGCCATTCTACCGATCCTACCCATGTACCGGGCTATGTTGCCGGCCGCGTCGAGCGTCTTGAGCTGTAGCCTCCTAATGTTGGATACGAGGTATTCCCTATACCTCCTAGGCTTGACCCTAACCAGTCCCTCCTCGACGACTCCAGCGACGCTGGCATGCTCCAGGTATACCCTAGCGAGCTCCCCGCTATCCATTGCATCGCCTATTAGGCATCCCAAGGTGCCCCAAAGCATGTGGGCCCTACTGACTGGGAAGAATGATGCCTCGACTCGGGCCTCAGCGGTTAGGGGGCCTAGGCGTGAGACAAGGTCTGCCGCCTGCTCTGCTACGATCCTCTTCCTATAGGCGTTGATTATCTCATCCAAGCTATCGCTGTAGGCATCAAGCGGTGGGAGTAGGAGCCCAGCTATCCTCTCACCCACCAGGCTGAACTTGGCGTCAAGCTCCAGGTAGAGCCTCGGCGTGGCCAGGGTCCTCGACTCCTCGTTCCACTGGGGCACGAGTGCATTGTCGTCGACGACTATCCTGTATCCCGGCCCCTGTATCTCCTCCAAACGACTACACCCTCAGAGTCACGTATCTCTACTATCCTATGTAGGGGTATCACAGTCTCCTCGTCGTCTAGGTAGACCGCCCATTCAGTCACCTTCTTCACCCGGTTTAGGGGGAGGCTTTTGAGGCGCGCACCCGCCTCGCGTGTACGGTCAATGTACATGATGGTATAGTCGTTGCCTCCCCCACTGTATAGTAGCTTGTTGATCTCCTGCTTTATCCTACTCCTCCTTCTACCCAACGCTCTGCATCGCGGTAGGTGTTGACGCCTGGACCCTAAATTATATACTAGCCCGTGTAACTGGCCCAGCGTTACGGTGGGGTCGGCGTGGAGCACTGCGTGTTTTGTAGGATAGTCGGGGGCGAGATCCCAGCCTATACGGTATACAAGGACGACGACGTCACCGTTTTCCTCGACATCTACCCGGTTGACAAGGGCCACCTACTAGTAGTCTCCAACGCCCACTACGAGTCCGCGGAGAAGGCCCCGCCGGAGACAGCGGCCAAGGTATTCGCGGTAGCAACCGCCTTCGCCAGAATCTACAGGGTCAGGCTAGGGGCTCCAGGAGTAAACATACTAACGAACTCGGGGCGCCACGCTGGCCAGGAGATCTTCCACTTCCACGTACACGTTATACCCCGGTGGAGGGGCGGGGGATGGAGGGCGCTCCTTGCGAGGCATAGGTTGACCGAGGATGAGGCTAGGGAGGTGCTTGGCCTCCTAGGGCAACACTTAGATGTAGTCAAAGAGTACGTCAGCCGCGTTTAGACGACTGGCCTCGTCTCAAGCTGCGGCGGGTACACGCTGGCCTCCCCAGTTATCTCCCTAGCTATATAGGCCGCGGCGAGAGTAGGGGCTATCAGGTAGTAGTTCCTCCCCATCTCACCGATTATAATGGATACCGCCAGGGGGACCTTCCCCGCGGCCCCGAAGAAGGCGGCCATCCCCACGTATGCGTAGACGTGGCCTGGTAACGTGGCATGGCTCCCGAGGAGTACATAGTACGCCCACCCGAGTAGTGCTCCCGAGAGTAGCGAGGGGGCGAAGACTCCTCCGCTCGCACCAGAGCCCACCATGAGCGAGGTGGCAGTCATCTTGGAGAGCGCCACTACGACTAGGAGGAGTGCTAGTGGGAGAACGTCTCTGTAGGGCAGGTAGTGTTGTATATCACCCGTCAATGCTATCACGATAGCCTTCTTGCCGGAGCCGGCAATTATCGGAAACGCCAGTATCAATGGAATAGCTATCAAGCTACCCATAACCGGTTTAGCCTCGATGGGCAGCCCCAGCCTCCTAACAAGCCTCTTGAAAACCCGGTCCGTGGAGGTGACCATCCTAATGAATATGTAGACGAATGGGGCTACGAAGAATCCCAGGCCCAGGAGCGTTAGGAGCCCGCCGACACTGTAGATTAGCGATGGCTCGACTATGATCCTGGGCAGGGGTTCGACGAACCTGAAGTAGGGGGCTGTCACCGCGTATGACACGAGGGCTGCTACGAAGGACGGCATGAAGGCCTGGGCCTCAAGGTCCCTCTTGTAGAGCACTTCTGTCGCGAAGAATGTACTGCCCAGGGGGGCCCTGAAGGCCGCTGACAGGGCCGCCGCTATTCCTGCTGTGAATGCGATATTCCTGTCCCTCCTAGACAAGCCGAGTACTCTCGCGATCCACGAGCCGAAGCCCGCTCCCATGTGGACGCTGGGCCCCTCCACTCCCGCGCTCGTACCCGTCCCTATGGTCAGCACGCTTGCGACCAGCTTCACGATGGGCACCTTTAACGGTATTAGCGCTGCACGCTTGTGATAGGCGAATATCGCGGCCTCGGTTCCACCCCCCTCGGCCTCTGGCGCTATCCTGTACACGATGGGGGAGCTCAATATGACTCCTGCTATGACGAGTAGGGCTATCTTGGCCTTGTCACTGGCCTGGGCGAATACTAGGGATAGGTCGGTGGTCTGCGTCGCGAGGTTGATCCCCAGGAAGTGGGCGCTGTAGGCTACAGTCCTGGTTAGGAGGTTGAAGAATACTATGACCACGCCGCCGGCTATGACCCCTATTATAGTCCCGAGTACGAGCCATTTCTCAGCGTATGCCAGGGCGTAGACTCGATCCCTCAGCCTCCTGGCCAAGCCTCCTCCCCTAGCGTTCCAGGCTGGCTATGAGGTCTTTGAAGTAGCCCTCGTTCCTCTCTATTATCGAGTCCGTCGTTAGTAGCTGGAAGCTTATCGGCGTTATAGCCACATTCTCCTCTACGTGCACAACGTGCACGTCGGTCCCGGGCTCTGGCTCGGCCATCGTGCCGTACATCCAGTAGTACTTGTTGCCGCGTGGGTCGAAGCTCACGTTTATCCTCTGCAGGAACTTTATAGAGGCCATCCTGGCTATCTTGACCTGAGTCGTATCCCTTATCCTGCGGGGGAAGTTGACGTTCAGCACCTGCACGTCACGGGGCATGCCGTGGTTGAGGACGTACTCGGATATGCTCCTTGAGATCCTCAGTATCCGCTGGTAGTAGTCCGGGTCGGCGAAGCTATTCGAGTCGTCCACGGCGGCCGAGAAGGCTATCGCTGGTATGCCTAGGAGAGCCGCCTGGGCGGCCGCCCCAACTGTACCACTAGACAATACCACTTGGACGCTGGTATTGTCTCCTATGTTGACCCCGGAGACTACTAGGTCGAGCTGTGGAACGGCCTCGTTCAAAGCCAGGTAGATTATATCGCTGGGGGTCCCATTGGTCAGGTAGATATCCACGTCCCAGTACCGCACCCTGTACACTCTAAGCGGCTTGTGCAGGGTTATCCCGAGGCCGCTGGAGCTCTTAGGGGTCTCCGGTGCGAATACTATGGTCTTGCCCAGAGGCCTCACGGCGTCGTAGAGTAGCTTGAGCCCGAGGCTATATACTCCATCGTCGTTGGTGACGAGTATCTTCTTGTCCACCCTGGACCCCTCTAGAAAACGGTGCAGGAACCAGGATAAAGGCGTGTATGAGCTAGCACTCTATACTATATGGTTCAACGACCCCCTCAGCAACCCTATCAAGGCTACTATACCTACTGGGCAGGGGCTTGCCAGCAACGATATGCTCGGCCAATAGCCTGGCAATCGAGGGGGCAATGCTGATCCCCGCTCCATTGAACCCGGTCAAGGCATACACCGAATCCCGGATCTCAGCGGCCAGGGGGAGCGAGTCCCCAGTCGTTATACAGGGAGCCGACCATATCTGGACGATCCTAGACTCCCAGGCCCTGGGGACCCGGCTCGCATACTGCTCCAGGACCCCATACGTGTCCTCGGGGTCGGGCTTGAACCCATCGAATGGATCATCTATCACAGCGTTGGACCCGTCGCCTATGTTGAACCGGCTCCGGCTAACTGGGACCAGGTAGTAGCCCAGGGAGTCGTCCTCGATAACCATCCGGGGAGTGGGTCCCTCCACACTGGCTATCTGACAACGGTAGATTACCGTCGCCTCAGATATCTCGGGCAACAGCTGGGGCGTCCAGGGCCCAGCGGCTACGATAACAGGCCCCTCCAGCCTCCTCTCCTCAGCGTAGAGCGAGGATCCGCGTCTAACAACCCTGGACTCGTGTATCCTCACGCCCATACTGGTTAGAGTGGAGTAGAGGCTGTTTATGATCCAGCCCGTATCTACTATGAACGTCTTTATAACCGCGTAATGGTCTCCTCCGAGGTCGAAGTCAACCCCGAGATCTCCTACACCGGCTCTGGGCGGTGACAGGCCTAGCTTCCCATGTATCTCCATGATCCTCCTGGCGCACTCCCTGTTCTTGACGACCCATAGCGCGGGTTTCTCGATAATCCTCCCCTCGGATCCAGGCAATCCCCTATAGAACTCATAGGTCTCGATGACGTGCCTCAGCAGGTCCTCCTCGAATATAGTCACCAGTATGCCAGCGCTCTTGCCGGAAGCGCTATAGCCGGGGTACTCCATCTCGTACAGGTCGACGCTAAAGCCCTCCCGGGCCAGGAAGTATGCCGCCGAGAGCCCCGCAATGCCCCCGCCGACGACAGCCGCCTTCGCCAAAGACACCATCCCCCGATAGACGCTATAGAGATTGCTTGACCCGGTAGACCCGACTCTTCCAAGCAAACCAAGGGGACTTATAACCTGGAGCGGGGCGTCTTCCATGGGAGCACAGCAGTGAAGGTACTAGTCACCAACGACGACGGCATAGGGGCCCCGGGCATCTACAGCCTAGTCAAGGCGTTGAACAACGCGGGCCACACGGTATACGTAGCGGCTCCAAAGGACCCCGTCAGCGGTATGGGCAAGGCGTTGAGGGTTAGGGCTAGATATGGGGAGGCTAGATACGAGGGCGCCCGGAGAGCCTGGTGGGTCGAATCGACCCCCGCGACAGCGGTCTATCTAGCCATAAACCTCCTCGTCGACGAGGAGATAGACGCCGTTGTCTCAGGTGTCAACAGGGGGCCCAACATAGGGCTCGAAGACCTGCTAACGAGCGGCACCATAGGAGCAGTCATGGAAGCGGCGCTAAACGGACTGCCCGGCGTCGCGGTGAGCTTGGCCACAGACAAGGGAGTAGACCCCGACGAGTACGATCTAGCCTCGAACCTCGCAGCCAGGCTAGTCCCAATGCTAGCAGTACTCGACCCGGGCGAGTTCGTGAACCTCAACGTACCCGAGAACCCCCGAGGCGTCATGGCGACACGCCTAGCGTGGAACAATTACCGGGTCAGGCTGAAGAGGGTAGACGGATTCGTGGTTCCAGAAGCGCACGGTTACAGGGAGAGGTACTGGGACCTGGCCGAGGGTACCGACGTGTGGGCAGTGATGAACGACTACGTGAGCGTGACGGTCATAGACCTGAGGAACCTGACTGATAGCATTGTAGACCTAGAGAGGACCAGCGAAATAGCACGCAACCTAGGGCTGCCCTGGAGGGGCCTCGGCTAGGAGGCCCGCGACATAGTTCCTCCTAAGCCAGTGTATTATCCTCGACAAGGGTATCTCCACGGGGCACACCTCATCACACCTACCGCACTGGAGGCATAGGAGGCTGAGGGCGCCAGCCTCCTCCATGCTATGGGTTATAGCGGTCCAGTTGATCCCCATGGGCCCGCCGTACACGGGGCCTCCCCAGACGTTGGCGGTGTGCCTCCACACCGGGCACTCCCACTGGCACCTGCCACACCTTATGCACCTCAACTGTTCTCCGAGGAGGGTCCCTCTAGCCCTGGTCCTCCCATTGTCGACGAGAACCAGGTGCACCTCCCGGGGGCCGTGAGCGCCGTATACGCGCCTATGCTCTATGTCGGCGGTGCTGGAGGGCCCGCTTATCACGTTGAGGTAGGTTGGCGGGTATAGGCCCGCGTAGGCCGCCTGGACTATGGCCTGTTTGACCGCGGTTTCAAGGGTGTCGACCACCTTCTCGACGCCGGCGACTATTATGTGCTTCTCGGGGAGCCCGGTGACGAGCCGTATATTGCCCTCGTTCTCCACCAACACAATGCTAGCCGTGTCGGCGGCGACGGCGTTGGCACCGCTTATACCGTAGTCGGCCCTATAGAACTTCTCCCTAAGGAACTCCCTGACCGCTGAGACTATGTCCTCGGGCCTGGGGTTCCTCGGCAGTTCAAGGCCCAGCTTCTCTCTAACTAGCTTAGAGGCTTTTTCCACGGTCAAGTGTATGGCGGGGGCCGTGGTGTGCATGGGCTTAGAGCCCTCAAGCTGTATAAGGAGCTGGCCCAGGTCCGTCTCCCACACCTCGTTACCCCTCTCAGCGAGGTACTCCCTCAGGCCTATCTCCTCGGCGACCATGCTCTTGGAGAAGACCACCAGCTTGCCTGACCCCACGATGCCCCCTACCATCTCCCTAGCTTCTACCGCATCCCCGGCGAGGTAGACCTTAACCCTGTGCCTCTCCCCGGCCCTCACTAGCTTTTCTAGTAGCTCGTCTAGCCGCTCAAGGCTACGCCTTCTAGCCTCCAGGACCTCCTCGGCCAGCCTCTTGACGTACTGGTAGGCCTCCAGTATGCGGGGGACCCTCTCCTCTGCATGTACACTAGACCTCCACACGGCCTGCTGGAAGGACTCGTCCCCCAGGATCCTATAGATTCTATCTATAACATCCTGTATACTCGTCAATCCCGCTCACCGGCTAACAGTAGCGATATATCGATTACCTCGGCATCGTCCGCGACCCGTGACAGGTTGGCGTAGCATATAGGGCATAGGGTAACGATCCTCCTACCTCTCTCCCTCAACTCTCTGAACCGGGCCTCGGCTATCCTCCTAGAGAGCCTAGGCGCGATGCTCTCGATAGGCCCCCCGCAGCAGTAGGTCATTCTCCCAGACCTCTTAGGCTCTACAACCCTGTAACCGGCGCCCGCGAGGAGCCGCCTAGGCTGGGCTATAATACCTAGGCCCCGCGCGTAGAGGCAGGGATCATGTATGACGAGCTCGCCTTCTCCCCTCCCGGACACTGGCTTGTAGCCCTTCTCATCCAATACCTCAAGGTACGACTTGACCTCTAGGTCGAAGCCGTCAATGTACTCTGGGTAGACCTCCCGTAGCACGTGCGTGGTGTGGGGGTCTACAGTCACTACCAGGGAGGCGCCGGCCCCCTTCAGCGCCTTGTATACGCGTGATGCATGTTCCTGGAAAACCTCTTCGAGACCGAGATCGTAGAGTAGCACGCCACTATACCCGTCTACATCGGGCCTATAGGCTATCCTAACCCCGGCTTCGGCTAACAGCTCTACTATGGCTCTGAGAACCCTCCTAGAGTATTCTACCTCGGCCTTGCTGGGCTTGGCGAAAACGCCTGCTAGATCCGTTAACTTCAGCCTCCTAGCCGCTCTTAGGAGGAGTCCCGAGGCCCGGGAGCCCTCAAGCCTCTCAAGGTACCTGACCATGGCGTTTATGTAGGGCATTAGCTGGTAGAGCCCGCCCGTGTAGAGGAGGGCATCGCCCTCCCGGGGCAGGTCTAGGCCTTCGCTCCACTCGTGTATGATTTCGGGCTTGACGGGCACGGGGAGGCCCCGCCTACGCGTCTCCTCGGCCATCATCAAGAGTATCTCCTTCACGTCAAGCAACCGAGCCACCCTCCTAGAGTCCACGGCTGTAGAGGGCCCTAGCCGCCCTCACGACGCCAACTATATCCAGGGAGGCCGGGCACTTCAAATGACACGCCTCACATAAGAGGCATGTATAGAGGCTGTTAATAGCCTCACCAGTATAGCCAGCCTCCCCCCGTGCTATGGCAAGCGCCAGGTTCACCCGGCCCCGGGGCCCATAACCCCTATGGGGGCCTAGCGGTAGAGTGGGGCATAGGGCCTCGCAGAAGCCACAGAACATGCACTTACCGGCCTCCGCCAGTATATACTCGCGGGGGTCCCTCTGCAAGCCACCACCCCTCCCGGGCCCTACACTACCTTACCCGGGTTGAGTATGCCCTTCGGATCGAATACCCTCTTCACGCTCCTCATCAGCTCCAGGAGCTTCTCGCTCCCCCGATACCTAGCCTCCAGTTCTAGGCCCTCCTTCTTGAGGGTCCCTATGCCGTGCTCCGCGCTCACGCTACCGCCCAGCCTTAGGGCCAGCTTCATGACCTCGTGGTACCACTCCTCAACCCTCCTACGCTCTCCCGGGTCTCTGGGGTCGAATCCCACGGCTGGGTGCAGGTTCCCATCGCCTATATGGCCCCCGAGCATCATGGTGAACCCATACCTCTTCGATATCTCTACGAGGCCCTCCACGGCCTCCACCAGCTTGCTGGGCGGCACCACGATGTCCTCTATGAGGACCATGACCTTCCCGGCCCCGCCAAGCCTCTCACGGGTATAGTGTACCTGGGCGGTGAACAGGTTCTTCCTGATGGAAAAGAGGCCCTTCTCTAAAGCCTCCTCCGTCGTCCACGCCCTATAGAGTGTATGGGCCCCGTTGCCAACCGCTATAGAGGAGAGCCAGTCGAGCACCCGGCCAGCCGCCTCCCTATAGACGTCGACGCCGACCAGCAACATGTGGCCCCTGGCATCCAACTCCACCCGGGCTAGGCGCTTAGCCCTCTCAACGGTCTCAGCCTCCATGAACTCCGCTATGTAGGGCGTCACCCGGCCCCGCTTGACCTCGATGACCGTCTGGGCCAGGTCTTCGAGCCTATCGTAGAATGCCAGTATGTAGACGACCTGCTCCGGTATAGGGGTGATCCTCAACACCGCCTCGGTGACGAGGCCCAGGGTCCCCTCGCTACCCACGATCAGCCGGGTCAAGTCATAGCCCTGCCTGCACTTCACAGTCCTACAGCCAACGCGCACCAGGCTCGCGTCCTCGTCGGCCACCACTAGTTCGAGGCCGAGGACCCAGTCCCTCATAGTACCATACTTGGCCCCCCTCATGCCACCGGCTCCATTGTTTATGGCTCCCCCGACCGTGGCCACTGCACTGCTAGCCGGGTCCACGGGGAACATGTAACCATAACTGGCTAGGGCGTCGTTCAGCTCGTCAAGTCTCAGGCCGGGCTCGACCACAACGGTCCCATCTACTATGTTCACCTCGCCCAGCCTCCTCATCCTCTCAAAGCTGACGACGACCCCGCCCTCAACGGGGTACGCGTTGCCCGAGAGGCTGGTCGCACTGCCCTGGGGGTAGACGGGGAACTCCATCCTATAGGCTAGCCGTACTAGCTTCCTAACGTCGCCGGCGTCCTCGGGGAATACAACGGCTTCAACGCCCTCGGCTTCGAGGCCGCTGGGCTCTCTAGTGTAGAGGCGTATGATCCCCGGGTCGTCGATAACCTTATCCCTACCCAGCGCTCCGCGTAGCTTCGAGGCGATACCCAAGCACAGGCACCTACTAGCATCTAAGCCAAGCCAGCACTATAATACGGCTTGATACTAGGCTCGCGTCCACGCTAGATTTTACTGTTGCGTCCTGCAATACAGTGAGGGCCCCCGCCAGGGTCCCTGGACGGTGGCCTAGTATGGACAGGAATGTGCTAGTGTCGAGGATATCCGAGGCTATGAGGTTCTGTATAGACCCGCCGCCGAGCGACGGGATCCTAGTCGTCTACGACGGCGGGAGTGGTGATGTGGCGAGCGTCATAGTGGATGCGGCCAGGGCACTGGGCGTCGAGTCTTACCACGTGAACTTAGACGCTTACAAACGACCGCTGGAGAGGGTCCCCCGGGAGATCCAGGGCCTACTGGAAGGAACCAGGTTCGACGCCAGCTTCTACGTGGCAGGAGTGAAGCCAGGCGAGCTCGGCTTCCGGAGCAAGCTCGTCGAGGCCCTAACGGGCAAAGGCGCTAGCCACGTGCACATGCCCAAAGCCACAATGGAGATACTTAGCAAGGTGAGGGACTGCGCCTCGACTAGGAGGGTGATCCATGGACTCCACCGGGCTCTAGAGGGCGCGTCGGAGGTCAGGGTCGCATCCAAGGCGGGGACAGACATCACCCTGGAGGTTGGATCCTACAGGTG
>WWDN01000017.1:0-24822 GCA_035615875.1 Thermodiscus sp.
AAGGCTAGTGGCTATGAGGAGCCACAGCATCCCCCCGTATATCAGTAGGTGGATCAAGCCAGGGAATCTATGGCGGACAACCTTCCACTGGAATATGGCGTATTTCAGTAGGTTCTTTATCCTCAGGCCTATGGGGCCGTATTCTATCTTCTCGCCTCCAAAGGTCCACCTTTTGTAGGCCTCCCAGAGGCTGTAGAGTAGGACTATAACTGTGATAGTTGATACTATGTATACGATCGGTTCTAGATCCTCGACCATTGCAAAGTGCTCTATAATTATCTCTCCAGCCATTGGATCCACCCGGCTAGAGCGATCCCGTTACGTTGTGGAGCGGCAGGTCACTAACATAGGATCTAGTGTGTAGATATAGGCTATCCATAATCGTCTACTTTAAAAACCCTCACAACGGACACGAATTATTACCTCCCCAGACCAACACTACCACGGGGCAACTAGGGTGGCACGCAAGAAGACCAGAACTCTCGACGAGTTCCTCAAAAACATCGAAAAAAAGGTCAATAGCAAACCCATAAAAAAGCTAAGAGAGCATAAGCGAGTCCCCGCGGAGCCGCCTCAGCGTGGAACAGCGGAAGAGCCAAGTAAGCAGGTCAAGTATACACTCGAAAGCTTCATAACCAGACGTGCCCCCAGTGTCAAGCGACTCACCAGTGTAAAGGGCTATGAGAGACGAGTCCAGGACGAGACGAGAGAAGTTGCCGCCGAGGTGGCCGTGGAGAAGAGTTTCACTGTCGAAGAGGGGAAACAAGGGCGGGTAGGAAGGAAACCCGGTAATGCAGGGATAAAGCCACGGGTACGGTCCGAAGAGCCGTCGGGCTCCGGATTAGAGGTTTCTAGTTTCACGCTTAACAGGAGTCCGGTCGTAGAGGAGGCTTACGGTTATCTAATGGATGTCAGGTATGATGGAAGTATGGGTAAAGCGGTAGTATTCGTATATGACCCCAACGAGGAGAGGCTAGTCAAGTGGATAGACAAGTCCGGGCATAGACCCTACTTCCTGACAGACGCTCGCCCAGAGGATCTGGGAGAGACAAGGCCTCCTATAACCAGTGATGAGAGGGTTGTCAGTATCGAGACAGTCACTAAGTTCCACCCGATAAAGCGGGAAAAGGTCAAGCTCACAAAGATAGTCGTCTCTGACCCCCTAGCCGTGAGGAGTCTAAGAGAGAGGATTAAGGAGGCTGGCTTCAACTATTGGGAGGCCGACATAAAGTACCACCACAACTATGTCTTCGACAACCAGATAGTGCCCGGCATGTTATACCACGTCTCAAAGGGCTTCACGCTAGAGAAATCGGATCCGGAGAGCGCGGCAAAGCTAGTAGAAGAAGTATTCAGTGATGAGACCAAGGAGTTCCAGGAACTGGCTAAGAACTGGGTTCCAATATTCGAGCAACCTCCCCCCGATATACCAAGGATCGCCATAGACATCGAGGTATACTCTCCCTACTCGGGAGAGCTGCCGGACCAGAGGACAGCCTCCTACCCAATAATCAGCATAGCACTAGCCGACAACCGTGGTATGAAGAAAGTGTTACTCCTCGCGCGAGACGACGTGGAGACGGGCGACCTGACGAAAATTGAGGCTGAGATCGAGATATTCGATGACGAGAAAAGCATGATATTAGAGGCCCTACGGATAATATCAAACTACAGCGTTGTCGTTACATTCAACGGGGACAACTTCGACCTACCCTACATGTATAACAGGCTCGTATCCCTCGGAGTCTACCCGAGCCTTCTACCCTTCGAGTTCAAACAGGACTATGTAACCTTCACAGACAACCTACACGTCGACCTACACAGGTTCTTCGACATAAGAGCACTCCAAGTGTACGCCTTCGGCAACAAGTATAGGGAGAAGAGCCTCGACGCTGTCGCAGAGGCGCTACTCGGCAGGAAAAAGGTCGCCCTAGAGAAGCCGATCTCCGAGTTATCCCTAGAGGAACTAGCCCACTACAACATGCGCGACGCCGAGCTAACAATCGAGCTGACCACATACTCGGACAACCTAGTGTGGAACCTCATCATCCTACTAATGAGAATAAGCAAGCTAGGCCTCGAAGACGTGACCAGGACGCAGGTATCGGGCTGGATCAAGAGTCTAATGAACTGGGAGCACAGGAGGAGAAACTACCTCATACCCTCGCGGGACGAGATAGCGTCCTACGCCAACATAGCCCGGACCAGGGCAATAATAAAGGACAAGAAATATCAGGGAGCCAAGGTGCTCCAACCACCCCAAGGAGTATTCTTCAACATATACGTCCTCGACTTCGCAAGCCTATACCCCTCCATCATAAAGAACTGGAACCTAAGCTACGAGACCGTAAACAACCCCTACTGTGAAGGCGAGGCTATAGAGATCCCTGATGTAGGCCACAAAGTATGCAAATCCATCCAGGGCATCTCAAGCCAGATCGTCGGCCTCTTAAAGGACTTCAGGGTCAGAATCTACAAGAGGAGGGCCAAAGACAAGACGCTGTCAGCGACCGAGAGGTTGTGGTATAATACTGTCCAGGCGGCGATGAAGGTATACGTTAACGCCAGTTATGGAGTCTTCGGCACTGAATCCTTCCACCTCTACTCCCTGGCCGTGGCAGAGAGCGTGACGGCCATTGGCAGAAGAGTGCTAACCGCTACCGAGGAGAAGGCGAAGGAGCTAGACTTGATAATACTCTATGGCGACACCGATAGCGTCTTCCTATGGGACCCCCCAGAGGAGAAGATAGACACGCTGACCAGGTATATAAAGGAGGAGTTCAACCTCGACCTGGAGAAGGACAGGGAGTTCAAGATAGGCCTCTTCTCTGGGCTGAAAAAGAACTACATAGGTATAACGCGGGAGGGCTCCATAGTCATAAAGGGAATGGTTGGGAAAAAGAGCAACACCCCGGAATTCCTCAAAAACGAGTTCCACAGAGCCGTAGAGATGCTAGGAGAGCTGGAGAAGCCCGAAGACGTGATCAAGGTACTAGACAAGATGAGAACCCATGTAAACGAGATCTACAAGAGACTCAAGAAACACGCGTACACCCTAGACGAGCTAGCCATACGAGTGATGCTATCAAAGGACCCCAAGGAATACAAGAAGAACACTCCACAGCACGTGAAGGCCGCCCTCCTACTAAAGAAGAACGGGATACACGTTGCCAGGGGCTTCATAGTCTCCTTTGTCAAGACAAGGGACAGCCTCGGCGTGAAGCCGGTGAAGCTAGCCAAGCTATCCGAGGTCGATACCTCGAAGTACTTCGACTACGTGAAGACGGTGTTCGAGCAGATGCTGCTCGCCCTAGGTGTCAGGTGGACCGCGCTCGGCAGCGCTAGCCTAACAGACCTCCTCGCAAGTGTAGAAGGGTGAGGCTATCCACGATATAACCCCCAGTCCCTTATTAGATCGCTGATGGAGTGGGCGGTGAGGATCGACTCGGATCCGAGGGCTAAACGGTCCATGAGGAGCCGTGTGAGGGCTGAGCCCATTCTCTACCCCTAGGCCCCCGACGCCTTAGCCTTCACGTATCTTCTATAGTTGTCTAGAGACCTATAGACTAGGAAGACGGCTATTATGACGCTGATGGACAGCACCGCTATGCTAGCCAGGGTATAGCCCAGTAGCAGTAACCCAATGAATGCGTCCACTAGGATCAGCAGTAGCGGGGTGAATAAAGCGAATATCCTATAATCGTCGCCCACCCAAGGCAAGCTATAGGCCTCAGGCCTAGCCAGAGACAAGTAAGAAGTATACAATGTGGGGATCAATACTATCAACAAAACGAGGCCAGCCTCCCCCAGTCCGAGCCCAACGATCACAGCCACCGCATAGACATAGACTATCACAGAGAGGGCTAGAGCGGTAGCAATCAACACTCGCCAGGAACGGGGCAGACGCTCAATCAACACTACACCAGCTTCAGCTACTTCGTCGGGCGGCGGCTCCCTCACAGCTTCGATCTCAGCTAGACGCCTCGAATACTCTACAGCGAATACCATAGATGCCGCTGCCACGGCCGCATACAGGAGCGCCTCAAAAGCGATCCCGAGGAAGACTCCAACCGGTATCATAAGGAGACCCGACACCCCGAGCACGAGACCGAGGGCCCTGTTAACCCGCGCCCACACACGTTTAGAGATGGTTGCATAGGAGATCCTAACCCCGATAAGGGGCCCGGGCTCAAGCTCCTCGGCGAGCCAGGCTAGGCCGAACCCGATAATGGACAGAGACAAGCCCAGCGCTACAGCCAGGGGCCATTGCTCCTCCAAGCCCATCACCTCCTACCCGCATATCAGCCTCCCGAGCAGCCTCCGAGCCTCGGATACGAGTACCTCGTAGGCATCGCGGGCCCGGTCATTCGCCCTATAATACTTCCTAAGGGTCCCAGCGGGGCTCCGCGCCCAATAGCTCTCGGCCAACCCATTCTTCTCAAGCCTCTTCAACGCATCGTAGACCGTGGTCTCCGGGGCCCATACACCCGTGAGGTTCTCTATCATCTTCCTCACCCCGTAGCCGTGTAGGGGTCCATCCCTCAGTAGTATGTCCAGTACGACTAGTGTTAGTAGCCCCGTCCTCAGATCCCTCGCGAGCCTAGCTATCCTCTTATCATCGTCCATAGAGGGTCCCTCAAGCCGGCACTAGAACGCTGTTGCCGTCGGCTAAGCCGCTCCCCCGGTTCTAGGGGCTATAAAGGTCATAGGTATTTGATCGTTCACCAGCTTCATGTGGATCTCGAATACACTGTATTGCTGTAGTAGCTATTATCACTTGGAGACTACACGTTTTACACGGGGGCGTCTATGAGCGTAGAGAACGCCACGCTAGCACTAGTCATGAAGGGCTCCAAGATCAACCTGATGTTGGCCACGAGCCCGCTCATGATTACAGTCTACGCCGTCACCATACTACCCCTGATCGGCCTGGCCCTATACTACCGTGGAAAGCCTGGCGGGAATGCGAAGGCGAAGCTACTCGCGATAGCCTTGATAGCAGTGGTAATCATATACCTGGGGGTTAGCCTGGCCACCGCGCAGTGGAACAATTACTATGGCGTCTGGGTCGAGGACGAAACGATACGGGCTAGGTACTATGGTGGGAGCACGTTCGAGGGAAGCCTCTGCAAGGTCAACATAACCCTGACCACGGTCGACCAGGCCAGGAAACTATTATCCATTAGAACCAATGGCGTCTCAGACCCATCACTAAAACTCTACATGGGCCACTTCAAGCTCAAGGACGGCTCTAAAGGCGATATACTGATTTTAGGCGAAGAAGCGGATGGAGTGATAATAATAAGCAAGGAGGGGGAGAAGCTCCTAGTAGGCCTCCCAGGGACAAGGGACTTCTATCACGAGCTAGTTGAGCTTAGAGGCAAGGTGTGCGGATAGGGGATTGGTGGGCCCGCGGGGATTTGAACCCCGGACCACGGGGTCCCGAGTCGGGCGCCAGCCCTCCACGGGCTCGGCGTACCCCGCATCCTAGCCAGGCTAGACGACGGGCCCAGTCCTCTCCCCTTCCACATAGTCATGTCCAGCCGGACCGTCAATATATCCCTTATCCCAGCCTAACCTATTTTAGACCCGAGCCCCACCCCCTACATAAGGGGTATTCGACCATTGTCTATAACAGCGCCAGGAGACTACGCAATTGCGATGATAGCCCGCAGGATAGCCGGAGACATCGTCATGAACGATGATCCCGGCACGGCCCTGAGGAAGTGGCGCGAGTACTTCGACGCGAGTCAGAACGAGGTGGCGAGGCAAATGGGGGTCTCCTCAAGCGTCGTCAGCGACTATGAAAAAGGCCGGAGGCTCCCAGGGGCGAGGTTCATCAACCGCTTCGTATCGGCACTCCTAGCGATAGACCAGTCCCGTGGGTGGCCGAAGGTCCACGAGCTATCGAGGACCCTTGGTATACCTGCCGGGGCTGTCATCGATATGAGAGAGTTCAAGGAGGCCATGTCCCTTGAGAAACTCATAGAAGCTGTTAACGGCGTACTCCTAGCGCCTGATTACTCCGTAGAAAAGAGGGTCTACGGCTACACGGTGGTCGATAGTATAAGGGCTATCGCAACACTCTCTGGAATGCAGTTCTACGCTCTACTGGGCGGGACCCCCGAGAGGGCCATAGTCTTCACCGGGGTGAGAATGGGTAGGAGCCCCATGGTGGCGGTCAGGGTCTCACCGGTCAAGCCCGGCGTCGTGATAATACATGGCCCTCGCGAGAAGCTAGACCCTCTAGCGGTGGAGCTCGCCAAGCTCGACGGGGTCCCCCTGATACTGAGCCTGGCCGAGGATGTAGAGGAGCTGGTCCGGGGCCTGAGGAAGTACAGTGTGGGAGGCTCTATCCCCTCTGTTGGAGTCTTAGGATAGCCTCGGCGATGTCCCCGCCGACCTCCTCAAGCACCCTCCTAGCCTCTTCCCTAGAGACGCCAGTCTGCTCTACAACCAGGTCTATGTCCTCATCGCTTATCTCAACTACCCCCTCCCCCTTCTCCTCCTCTACACGCTTCAGATCACCCACAACGTATAGCATGGGCGGCTGGCCCTTAGCCCTCATAACCATAACCTGCGGCTCCTCCACAACAAGCCTAGAGCCATCATCTAGTTCGACCGAGACCTTGACGGCGTTCAACTCCTCCACACGTATGCCGAACCTCTTCATAGCCTTCTGTAGATCCCTAGGATTCATCCCAAACAATTCCCAGCACCCTCCCCCTCGGGCAAAGTGTTGGATCACAGCCAGTTTTATAGCTATAGAAGAAGCTCCAGCATGAGGAAAAAGAGGAGGTTTCCCGGGGGGAGTTAGTTAACGGCCTAGCACCCTGAGGATCTCGACTAGCCTCGCCAGGCCGCGGGCAACCTCTGGATCCTTCAGGCTCCCTAACACCTGGCTTAGCCCTGCCGGCTCCACGTCTCTAGTCAGCGCGCCGACGATATCGCCTAGCTTGTCTAGCAGGAAGTCAATCGAATCGCCTAGCTCAAGGGTCCCTCTGACTAGAACCAGATCCATTATTCTATGGATAACCTCCGGCTCTGTCAACGCAACTAGCAGGTCCAGGAGCCCGCTCTTCTCAAGGTTCATCACTAGGTCCACTAGCTTGCCGAGCGCCTCCTGGAAACTCGGATCCTCTAGGTAGACGAGTAACTCCTCAAGGGGGTCCCTCCTACTCATACCTACCACCCTCTCTCACCCAGCACCTTTGGGTCCGTGGCCCTAAAGTAGGCCCTAAAGACGGGGCTCCACTTCTCCGGGTCACGTAGGCTCGACCAGTACGCCGCTATGAAGACGTCTTCTAGGAGCCTCTTGAATTTACTGAACTTGACAGGTATTACTGGATGCTCGTAAGAGCTTATAACGAAAGCCGCCTCCCCGTCAGCCACTATAGGGCAGTTAGTCCGCCCGTTGAACCTGGCGTCGAAGCCCATTATCCGCTCCACCACAACCTCTCCACCGATGTGAGCAGTAACCCCTGTCTTGCTGGTCGGCGCATTGTTACAGTCTCCCACGGCGAACACGTCGTCGTAGCCCTCGACCTGTAGAGTATGCTTGTCCACCTTGAAGTAGCCATCCTCGTCCCTCACGCTCTCTGGGACCACCTCTATCCGCGGTCCCTTGTGCACGGGTATGACGGCGGCTACATCGAAGTCTATCTCGTCGCCCTCGATAGAGTAGATCTTCCCTGCATCGACGTCGATGCTGTCGACTGTGAACATAGTCACCAGTTCTACGCCGGCCTCCTCCAGCTTGGGTTCAACGATCCTCGCCATCACCTCGGAGGGATAAGCGTGTATGAAGGGCAGGGCCAGGGTGACCTTCACCTTCCCACGTAGCCCCCTCTTGTTAATGGTCTGTGCGGCTAGGAAGGCCGCCTTGTGGGGTGCTGGCGGGCACTTGTAGAGCGGGTCTGCCGCTGCGAGCACGAGCCTGCCTTCCTTCATCTTGGAGAAGTGGCTCCATAGCTTGGATGCGTTGTTGGCTCCTGAGTAGTAGTCTCCGTAGGTTTCCCAGAGCTGTTTGTGGCCTGGGATCGCGTCGTAGTCGTATGAGGCTCCGAGGGCTATGATCAGGTAGTCGTAGGTGTATTCTCTCGCGTCTTCAAGCTTCACGATCCTGTTGTCTAGGTCTATCTTTGATACAGTGCCCTTAACTAGCTCTACGTTCTTCTTTACGAGGCTCTCTACGGGCTTGATGTATTTCTCTGGTTTGTGGCCTTGGAATGCTATCCATAGCATGCCGGGCTGGAATAGGTGGTAGTCGCTCTTCTCGATTATAGTCACGTCGTAGCCTTCGGAGGCTAGTAGGTTCCCTGCTACCAGCCCGCCTGTCCCTGCTCCCAGCACTAGGATCTTTCCACTCATAGATCTACACCTCACGGTATTATGATAAAAACTAGATTAGTTTATGGGTTATTTCTTGGCTGTGACCTTTATAACAGCCCGGATAACGCCGTCCTCCTCCTTCAACTCTACCAGCTCGTTACCAGTCCTCTTAACCCACGCCTCGACGTCCGGCTTGAACCCTGGATCGGTGGCCACGACTTCTATTATGTCACCGTTTTTAGCGTTCCTATAGGCCCTTACCAGCTTTGTTATGGGGCCCGGGCAGGCCATCCCCCGGGCGTCAACCACGATCTTCTCCGTCATCACACTACACCCCGGCTTGGAGTGGCTAGATGAATATGACCTGGTAGTCAGCCGTCTCACTCATGAAGAACGCGGCTCCAACCATGTCGTCGACTATCGGGTCTAGGTCCTCTTTCTTCAAGCCAATGACTTCCGCCATCAGGCTGCACACGTATATCTTCACGTCTCCCGTCTCCTTGGCCTCCTTCACGATGTCATACCAGCTTGGCATGTTGAGCCTCTTCATGCCCTCCAATAGCTTGGGGGCCATGTCTTCGAACTCTTTGGTGAATCTGGGCTCTGGCTTGTTCTTGGTGAAGTATAGGGTTGCGTAGCCGGTTACGAATATCTTTACTGGGACGCCTAGGTTTGCCGCCGTCTGTGTGAGGACTGCTAGGGGTATGAACTTCTCGGCTTCACCGGAGAACATAACGATTGCAAGTCCCTTCGCCATACATGGTCACCTTTTCATGTATATACATATATACATAGCCTAGTATAATCGGTTGCAGGAGAAAGCGTATATACTTACATATGTATATACTGTATATCCCTTACCGAAACAAGCGCTTGGAAAGCTATTAGGCTTCACAAGAAGCCCCCGAAGAAGCGGAGGCGGGGAATGCCCCACAAGCTCTATACACTAGGCCACTCCAACAGAAGCCTAGAAGAATTCAAGAAGCTCCTAGCAGACCACAAAATAGAGGCCGTAATCGACATCAGGAAATGGCCAACCAGCAGGAAGAACCCACACTTCAACAAGGAAACACTAGAAAAGACCCTAGAGGAGCTTGGCATCGAATACCACTGGATGGGAGACACGCTAGGCGGGTACAAGAGGATGACGCCGGAAGCCGCCAGGATCAAGTGCTTCACGTCAAACGGCTTCAAGGCTTATGCGCACTATATAATGACGGATGCCCGCGCGTGGAGGGCCCTAGAGGAGATAGCGGATATAGCGGGCCGGAAAACCACGCTTATACTCTGTAGCGAGAGACTGCCCTGGAGGTGTCACAGGAAGATAGTGAGCGACTGGCTACTCTGGCGCGGCTTCAAGGTAATACACATAATAGACCCCGGCCAGGAGACTCCCCACAAGTACACCAAGTGCGCCAGGATAATCGACGGGAGGCTCGTCTACATCTAGAGGATTAGAGCCGCGAGGCCCGAAGCAACCAGCACCAGCCCCACCACTAGCGAGAAGACATGCATGTTAAGCCTCCTAGCCAGCAACTCCATAAAGTAGATCCCGGCCAGGCCGCTGAGGAAAGAGGACGCAAGCGCGACGCCCATACCACCGGCTAAGTACGCTCCCCCAACCAGCCCAGTATAGACGGCGGCCAGTAGTATAACGGGGATGCCGGCGAGGAAACTGGATCGAACAGCCTTCAGAGGAGAGACACCACGCAATACAAGAACCGCTATCGTGAGGCCGCTCCTAGACACTCCAGGAACCGCGGCGACCCCCTGAGCCACTGCAAGCCAAAGTATATCCTGGAGTGTAAGCTCCTCCCTCTCAGATTCGCCGAGGCCTAGGCCAGCTACCCCTATTAGGATCAATGGCGCTCCGACCAGTATCATAAGCCAGTCGAGCCCAACGCCGCCGACAATCCTCTCGTAGAGTAGAAACAATGGATATCCCACCGCCACGCTCACGGGAGTAGCTACGAGCCAGATCCTGGACACCTCGCACTCCATTGGCCTAGTAAGCCCTCTCACCCCGGAGACGATGCTCCTCCAGTAGTAGGCCACGGCGGATAGGAGGGTCCCTCCATGCAGTGCCAGTGATAGCTCATAGGCGATGCCGGGGGAGATCCCGAGGGATAACGATAAGGCCAGCATGACCTGGCCACTGCTACTCACAGGTAGCCACTCTAGCAAGCCCTGTAATAGCCCTGCCAGCAGGTATGCTTCGTCCACCGGGCCCACGCCTTCCAGAGGGTATAGCCGGCTATAACCAGTTGGGCGGGTCTAGAAGAAAAATAAGGATATTGTTATCCCACTAGCTACTCAAGAGCTACTTCTTCGATATAGCCTCCAGGTACTCGTCGACCGGTATTATCCTGTAGGTCGCCGTCCTTATGGTACCCCTCATGTTGAGATTGGTTAGCGCGGCGAGCAGAGTCTTCTCGTCGGGCGACTCGACTATGTTTAGGAAGTCCCACTCGCCCAGCATGACGTATTGGTGGACGACCTTGACGCCCATCTCCTCTAGCTCCTTGTTCACCTCCTTGACCCTCTCAGGCTTCTGGAAGACCGTCTCGGCGCCCTTGTCAGTCAGTTTTGACAGTACTACGAATGTCGGCATGCGAGGACACCTCTGTAATATATAGTGTATTCTAAGCTATTATTAAAGTTTAGTCCAGCCTCGGAGGAGGTATACCTAGGATCTCGAACACGCTCGGCATCGGGGACCTGCCTTCCAGCAGAGCCCTAACCACCCGGGGATCAAGACTACACTTGCGCCAGGCCAGCTCGACTTGGAGGAACTGGAACACCCTACCGTCCTTGCGTATAAGTAGCCAGAGGCCCGCGGCGGCGATTATCGCCACTATACCTATAGCGGCGCTCGCGTAGAGGGTTAGCACGAAAAGTAGGGGAAGGGAGATTCCCAGGACGACTCCGTAGAGCTTCATCCTCTTCTCAACCCTCTCAGCCTCGGACTCCAGCGCGGGATCCGCGTGGCAGGGGCTGGAGACTTCCCCCGCCACGACAGACACCGCACTCCTAACGAGATCCGCGTCGTCGCCCTGCTGGCTTAACCTGTAGAGCAGGGATGCCAGGCGGTGGAAACCCAGGGATTTGGTAAGCGTTGATAGCCCGATCTTGGACAGGTCTAGATCACCGGCATACTTTGCTAGGGCACACGACACCATCCTAACGACGTCCTCTGGATTCTCCTCGCCTCTGCGGGCCTTGTAGATGTCGAGGACCATGTCAACGGGGCGGGGTGTAGGGTTGCACTCGGCCGGGGGCTCGGCCATGTATATGCCTGCGAGCCTTGTTATCGTGGTGAATACTACTCTGGCGTTGAATAGCTCTCTCTTCATAGACCGGTTATCCTCCTCATGGAGTCTATCACGTGCTCTATGGACTCTAGCGTGGAGGGCTCGAATGATACGAGTATAGAGTTCCTTGACCCGTCGATGCTCACCCTGTATACGTTTGCTTTCTCGCTCATCACAGTCAACAGGTCCTTGGCCTTGTCGAGGGCCTCCCCGCCCTTGTAGAACACGCTGTACTCCACACCGTTAGCCTTCAGCTTCATCTTCTTATAGCTGTCTAGGTCCTTCAAATCTGCCTTCACCGATAATCGTATCGAGGGGATCTTCATGTTCGCGATGTGCGCTTCTCCCCTCAACCTGCTACCGCTCCCCAGCTGGTATATGAGTTCAAGCCGTTCCCTCTTCTTGAACAGCCAGATAAGCGGTAGGTAGAAGAACACGTGGTAGGGAGGGGTCGTGTAGAGTAGGTGCACGTAGTCGACGTCCCTCCTCTTCACCTTGTATTTCGCCCTGAACCCGACCAGATATCCGAGGTACCAGTATGTCTTGTCCCGCGGCTTGAACTTCTCCTCAAGGAATCTTATGAGTATGGATTGCTTCCGGATCATCTTCTTCCTTATCCTGAAGAACCAGATGACGCCTGGAAAGCTGGCCAGGATTATTATAGCGGCAATTAAATTTATTAGATCTGATGTATTCACCTTCGCGGTTCCCCCTCATCGTATATACAGGGGTCAATGAAAATAAATTATTTGGAGCCAGCTATAGTAGCCGATACAGAGTGACGCCCACCCTAGTGGGGTGTAAACCTATGGCTAACTCTGCAGTGAAAGCCCTGGGGGCCGTGATAACCATACTAGGGCTACTATTCCTACTGTACACGTTCTACCTGGGAGCAGTCCACGGTAAGATTGGGGAGGCCGGCAAGGTATCGACCGACGCATGGCTGGCGATTCTCGGATGGTTCCTCGTATTGATAGGCCCGGCCCTCATCGCTGGAGAGACGCCAGTCGCTATAAAGCAGAAGTTGAAGAGGTGATCGTGTCATGGCCGCGTATGCTATCGAGGTAGCGTTAATCGTCGTGATAATCTATGGCATAGCATACCTCTACTATGGCAAGAAGATACTCCAGGAGAAGATAGTCAAGGCCGACCCCAACAGGCCCACGCCAGCCTTCACCAAGTTCGACGGCGTCGACTACGTACCCGCCAACAAATACGTTCTATACGGCCACCACTTCGCCAGCATAGCCGGAGCAGGACCCATAGTCGGCCCCGCGATAGCAATGGCATACGGCTGGCTACTACCGCTCATCTGGGTGCTCTTCGGGAACGTCTTCATAGGGGCAGTACACGACTACCTAGCAGTCATGGCCAGCGTGAGGTACGGCGGTCTATCGGTCATGAGCATAAGCGAGAACGTGATGGGCAGGAAGGCCAGATACATATTCCTAGTCTACGTCTACGCCGCCCTAATCTTAGTGGTGGCGGCGTTCGCCAGCGTGGCAGCACTGGTGTACACCAAGAACCCGAGCGCGGCCACAAAGGCCATAATCTACATGCCCATAGCACTGCTACTCGGAGTACTAGTATACAGGCTCGGGACCGGGGTAACAACCTCAACGGTGATAGCCATAATCCTAGTCATACTAGGATTCTACTACGCATACAAGGTACCCCTAATACTAGGATACGACCCGGCAACCAAGACAGGAGACTTCTGGGGCACATACCACCTATGGGTCTCAATACTCTCCTTCTACGCCTTCATAGCCGCCAGCCTGCCAGTATGGTACCTGCTACAGCCGAGAGACTACCTAAACGCGTACCTGCTATGGTTCTTCGTCGTATTCGCCATAGTGGGCGCGCTGCTCGTCGGAGACCTAAAGTTCACGGGCCCAGCCTACACGAGCTGGTCCCCGAAGATAATCGGAGGCCACCCAACACCCTTCTGGCCAGCAATACCACTCATAATAGCGTGTGGAGCGTTAAGCGGATTCCACAGCGTCGTGGGATCCGGCACTACAAGCAAGCAGCTGTCGAACGAGCTAGACGCCCTACTAATCGGCTACGGAGGCATGCTAACCGAGGGCGCCGTATCCAGCCTAGCAGTGATAACCCCAATAAGCCTGGCATGGGCAGCCCCCGAGCTAACCGGGGTAGCATACAAGACAAGCATACTAGAGCTAGACAAGGTATCCAGGTTCGTAGTGGGCTACGGCTACATGACCGCCAAGGCCCTATCCAGGTTTGGCCTAAACTTCAACGACGTGTTCAGCCTGACGAAGCTCTTCGCAGCTATAGCACTAGCGACATTCATACTGACAACCCTAGACACCGCTACGAGGCTAGCCAGGTTCGCGTGGCAGGAGATGTTCGACTGGCTACAGGAGAAGAACCTCGGAGCCTACAAGGTACTGACCAACAGGTTCGTTGCAACCTTCCTAGCAGTCTTCCTGGGATGGGCCCTCGCGTTCCCAGAGGTGACGATAGGAGGCAAAAAGGTCGCAGCCTTCAACGTGGTATGGCCAGCCTTCGCAGGCACGAACCAGCTACTAGCGGCACTTGCATTGCTAACGACTGCACTATGGGTCTACTCTATACTAAAGGTCAGAGGCGCTGAGAACTGGCTAATACAGATACCAGCCTGGTTCCTGTGGATAACGGTGACGCTCGGACTGATATGGTGGACGGCAGTCGTACTACCCGGGCTCCCGACTATACAGAAGTATGGCGCCGGCAGCATAGTATTAGTGTCACTAGCCCTGGACTTCCTGCTGATATACTACTTCGTCAAGGGACTGATGTTCAAGAAGACGGCATAAACCTCCTAAACCATAACTTTTTCTCCTCGCTCAACGAGAACATAGTTATTATGGTGGAGTGTTGCCATGCCCCTCTCCCAAGCGTTGTCCAGGCTGGTAAGAGAGTTCGCGCTTCTCGTAAAGGGCATATTCCAGGCTATGAAGCAGGACAGCGTGTCGGTGCTGGAGCTGGAGTATCTAGAAGCCGAGAATGCCTTCCTAAGCCTAGTCATAGGCGGACTCGTGGGCCTCCACATAGTCCCCCTGGGCCTCTCAATGGAGCTGGCCCCGCTCCTGAAGGACGAGATATCGATAATGGAGAAGAGGCACTTCCTCGGGAGCGACGTGCTAGCCGACTACTTCTCCGAGCTAGGTGGAGAATGGTGAGCAGCCTCCAGAACTTGCTGGAGGAGTACCTGGTCGAGGGAGCCGGCGGCAGGCACGTGCTCATAACGATTGGCAAGGGGGGCGTGGGAAAGACCACCTTCAGTATACTAGCCGGCCTCATATATTCGCGCCACGGTAAAACCCTCATCGCGAGCCTCGACCCGGCGAAGCACCTGTTAGAGTATCTAGGCTTGAAGAAGCCCCTAAGCGTTGAGAGGATAGAGGGCGACCTCTACGCCGTGCAGTACGATATAGCGCCCCTCGCCAAGAAGCTCTCCGACGAGTACGCACTGCTACTGCGCCAGGTCATGCCGGGCCTAACCATAGTCAATCTAGACGACGTCGTGAAAGCCGTTAAAATGGCGCCGGGCTTCGAGGAAGAGGTCTTCCTGAGGATCCTAGAAGAGCTGTACAACTCCGACTACGACTACATAGTCATAGACACGCCGCCCACAGGAGTCACGCACAGGATCCTAAACCTGCCACGGCTCCACATGTTCTGGATAGAGAGGCTCTACGAGCTGCGAGCCAGGATAGTCAGCCTACGCTACGCCATGGCCAGGGCTATGGGCAGGAAGGTCGAGCTGAAGGACCCGGTCCTAGCGAAGCTCCAAGAGCTCTACGACAGGTACAAGGGGCTGTGGAGGCAGATGACCGATAGCCAGAGGACAACCACGGCTATCATAGCAACGCCAGAACCCCTGCCCGTATACGAGGCCAAGACAACAATAGACCTGCTACGACAGCTTAACATAAAGTGCAGGATGCTCGTCGTGAACAGGATACTCCCAGAGGATAAGGCCAGGGAGATAGGCCTCCTGGAAGTGCAGAGGAAGAGCATAGAGGAGGCACTGGGGATAGCCTCGGGGGAGTGCAGGGTTATCGGTATCATGCAACACGTGAAGACACCGAAGACCCTAGAGGAGGCAAGGGAGCTACTAGACCGTGTAATCACCCCCGTCACGGTATAATCGAGTTATCACGCCAGGACGAGACGTTATTTATCACCAGCCAGCACACCGGTGACCCGGTGTGAGGGCTTGGGCTTCCCTTCAATCCTGTATCCCTTAGAACGTGGCGCCAGCCTCTTCCCGAACCGCCAGGTAGTAGGCCCGGACGGCCGCGTGACTTACAGGGAGATGCTTGACCGTGTCAGGAGGCTCGCTGGCTTCCTCAAGTCTAAGGGGATAGGCGAGGGCGATGTAGTCGCTGTAGCTGACGTGAACAGCGTGCGGTTCATGGAGCTAGTATACGCGTTATCTCTAACGAACTCGATACTAATGCCGATAAACTTCAGGCAGCCACCGTTAATGATAAAGGATATGCTGGAGGAGGCTGAGGCGAAGGCATTCATATACTCGCAGCCCTTCAAGGACCTGGCACGGCTCAAACCCGGGATACTAGAGCTACAGTTAGAAGACTACCAGGCCTGGCTCAACACCGCCCCCTACGAAGGACACCCAGACCCAGACGCCGACTACGTGCTCCTCTACACGAGCGGCACCACCGGGAGGCCGAAGGGAGTCCTATACAAGCAGTGGAAGATGGTTCAGGGAGGCCTCTCAATAGCACACCAATTGAGCCTCTACGAGACCCCGGCCAAGCTGTCGAGTAGCGATACTATACTCTCCCTCATACCAATGTTCCACATACTCTCATGGGGTAGCGTGTTCATAGCACCCTTCATAGGGGCCAAGCTAGTGTTCGTCGACAAGTTCGACCCCGAGGTTATCGTGGAGAGGATAAGGGAGGAGAAGGTGACCTGGTTCAACGCCGTCCCAACGATGCTGGCCATGATACTACAGACCGGGGCCAAGTTCGATGGGCTGAAGGCTATCATCGGCGGATCGCCACTGCCAAAGAAGTACTGGGACCTAGCCAGGGCGAGGGGCATAAAGATAACGATGATCTACGGCGCCACAGATATGCTCGCAGTGAGCCTATCCATACTCACGGACCACACGAGCGAGGAGGACGCCAGACTGGTAACCCACCCAGTACCCTACGCGGAGGTGAGGATCGTCAAGGAGGACGGGAGCCCAGCTCGTCCCGGGGAGATAGGCGAGATATACTATAGGAGTCCCTGGATGCCCGAGGGCTACTACAAGAACCCCGAGAAGACTGCTGAGTCGTTCATCGACGGGTGGTTCAGGACCGGGGATCTAGGTTCACCTACCGAGGACGGGGGATTCACTATACTTGACAGGATCAAGGACGCCGTCAAGAGCGGTGGCGAGTGGATACCGACTAGCGTGCTGGAGTCGATAATAAGCGAGGTCGAGGGGGTCTCCATGGTGGCAGTCATACCCGTGGAGCACGAGAAGTGGGGGGAGAGGCCCGTAGCGGTATACGTGGGCACGGCGAGTGAATCCGATATACGTGGCCACCTTGAGAAGGCCGTCGAGGAGGGTAGAATAGCCAAGTACTGGATCCCAGACTATATCGTGCGCGTCGACGAGCTACCAATGACCACTACGGGGAAGATAAACAAGCGGGCTCTACGAGAGAAGATCAAGGAGCTAATCCAATAAGCCCTCCCGGCTCTCGGAGTCTATAACAGGCCCACTCCACCAGCCTCGTTATACTCTACCTCCAGCCCGGCTTCCTCGGCGTACACCTTTATCGTGGGCGAGACGAGGGCTCTTAAGCCCTCTCCATAGGCCAGGTACGGCGTATAGTAGCGCCTCCTAGCATCGTCTAGGCCCCTTGCCAGGACTCCAGCATAGGCCAGTAAGGGCTCGCCGCCAAGGCCGACTAGTAGAGACCCTATGATGTATGCGCGTTTAACGAATCTAGCCCCCTCCTCTACCGCCTCCAGGAGGCCAGCGCCCTCCCCGATTCTCCTGGCAATCCACAGGGTTATGAGGTGGGAGTCAGTATAGGATTTAGGGTCTAGGCCCAGCTCCTCGGCGACTGCATCAGCGAGCACACTCCCGTTATGGGCTAGGTAAAGTTCCCCATAGCTCGTCTCCCTAGTTATGCCAGCGTTGAAGGGGTGGGTATTCAAGACTCCACGCGGCATGCCCCTGCTAGCCCTGCGCGAGTGGAGGAGGAGCAGGACGCGGCGGGCCCCTGTAACGACTTCTGCGAGGTGCCTGGAGTATTCTTGTAGCTTTTCAAGGTTCAGCCTACAGGACTCCTCGTAGTCTCTAGTGTAGTCGTAGGCATCGTACCTGTGGTAGTGGAACTCCCAGCCTCTACCTCGATCGACTAGCAGGACCGCTCCGAGGCCGTGGCAGTGGCGTCCGTCTCCTCCCGTCAACTCGGCTAGTAAGGGATCTTCTGCCGACGCCTTATAGTGTAGGTGTATAAGGCTCCCTAGAGCATTTACCCCCTCGTCCTGGGCCCTGGCGAAGAGGACTCTGCACATGGCTTATCGAGTCTATGGTGCATCCAGGCTTCCGTGTTAAATATTATGATTATATGTTTGAACCGTCAAACACTGGTTTCCTGTGGAGTGTATACCAGGTTTCTCAGGAGGTTGTAGGTTTTCAGAGCGTCTCGCGAGTCCACCACTATTATCGTGTCTACATAGCACGATATTATCTGGGTTATATTGACCCCGTTCCCCGCCAGGTAGCTGGTTATGTATGCGATTATGCCGGGCGTGGTGATTATGTCCTCGGGGCTGACCATGACTACCGCGGTTTGCTCGTCTATTCTCTCCAGGGGCTCGCCTATTCTAGACACTATGTAGTCGACGTCCTCAGATGACACTACTAGTGTCACCTGCTTGAAGCCCTGTGTTACTTGTATGAAGCGTGCATTCTCTGCGACTTGGGAGGTTACTGAGAGGGCTTTTGGCATTAGGTGGCCGGGGAAGGTTAGTATGGTTACGGAGTCGTGTATTATTATGGTGGACTTGGAGAGGACCTCTTCGACCCTGTTCCTCATAGTGCCTTTGAGCTTCTTGGCTAGCCTGTGGAGCGCTATCTTTGCGGCGGCCGGGTTTATCTCTACACCCCTGGTCTCGCGGATCTCTCTGGCTAGCTGTCTCGCTAGCTCGCTGATGTTTACTATCCCCCTTGCCAGGCAATCGCTTAGACAGGGGTCCCTCGTTATCCTCTCCCTGATCAGCTCGGCCGCGTTTCCACTCAAATTGGGGTCCCTCCTCGTTGTTACATTTGTATCTCGTCTTATAAAAGCGTTACATATGTATCAATAATATATATAAATGATACGATACAGTTACAGGCGGTAGGTGAACGCCTATGGCCGTGGCATGGAAGCCCGTGGCCCTCGCATTCATAGTACTCACCATAATACTCGCGGGAGCCCTCGCAGTGGTATGGAGTAAATCCTCGTCGGCCCAGGAGGAAGTCCCGGAACAGTTCAAACTTCACCATAACCAGCTGGAGAAGATCAAAGAGAGGGGAGTACTGATTGTCGGCACGAGCGCCGACTGGCCGCCCTACGAGTACGTGACCCCCGACGGGAAATTCGCTGGCATAGACATGATACTAGCTCAGAAGATAGCCGACGCCTTGGGCGTCAAGCTAGAGATAAAGGACATGAAGTTCGCGGCCCTCTTCGAGGCCGTCCAGAGGGGCGACGTCGACATCGTCATCGCCGACGTGGCTATGAAGCCCAAGAGACTGCAGGCAGTCGACTTCTCGATACCTTACAGGTGCGAGTCGGGGAAGGCTATAGTGATCAAGGCATCCGACGCGGACTCCTACAACGGCTACAGCTGGCTTGAGGGCAAGAAGATAGGAGTCCAGCTGGCCACCACGGAGCAGGACCTGGCAAAAGAGTACTTCGGCGACAAGTCAGAGATAGTGACCTTCGACAGAGTCTACCCCGAGATGACCCTCTCACTGAAGAACGGCCAGATAGACGCCATGATAGTCGCCCCAGACGTCGCCAAGATAATAGTATCCAAGGAGAAGGACCTAACCATAATCGACAACATACCCTTCTTCAGCTGCAGCGCAGTCGTAGTCCCCCAGTACGCGCTAGACCTTAAACAACAGGTATCCCAGGTCATCTGGGACCTGAAGCAGAGCGGCGAGTTCGACCAGATAGTCTCCCAGGAGATATCGAAGTGGCTCGCCACCCAGGGCTAAGCCCTTTGAGGGGCGGGACCTCAAACCAATACACATACCTTTTACCCGGGAGGCGTCTATAGTTGCTGGACCTAGCCTTAACATACGCGGACCTCCTCCTAGAGGGGCTGGGCAGGACGATAGCCATAGCCATTCTAGGCTTCGCGCTAGGCTTCACGATATCCATGTTGCTCAGCTTCATGAGGTTCCTAGCGCCATGGCCCGTGAAGTCGATTGCAGAGGCCTACATAGGATTCTTCCGGGGAACGCCGCTCCTAGTACAGATATTCATGATATTCTTCGGCCTGCCCAGTATAGGTATAAAGATGAACGCCTTCACCGCCGCCACGCTCGCGATAGGATTAAACAGCGGGGCGTACCAGGCGGAGATAGTAAGGTCGACCGTAAAGGGGGTTCCCGAGGAGCAGTTGCTCGTTGCGAGGTCCCTCGGCTTAAGCGAGGCCCAGATACTCCGGCACGTAGTACTGCCGCAGGCTGTGAGAAACGCCATACCAGCGCTTACAAACGAGTACGTTATGCTCCTGAAGGAGAGCGCCTTGGCGAGCGTCATAGGGGTTATGGAGTTGACCAGGGTGGGGGAGTTCATGACGGCCGCAACCTTCCGGGCCCTAGAGGCGTACCTCCTGGTTGCACTAGTCTACCTGGCAGTGTCATATACGTTCATGAAGGCATCTAAGTCGACGGAGAAGAAGCTGGCCATACCGGGCTACGAGAGGTGGGTAAGGTGAAGACACTGGAGCTAATAGACATACACGCGGGATACAGGGGCCACGAAGTGCTCCACGGTGTCAGCCTAACCGTGGACACCCCCGAGAATGTGGTCATAGCGGGGCCGAGTGGCAGTGGCAAGTCAACCCTACTGAAAGTCATACCCCGGCTTGTCGAGCCCACCAAGGGAAAGATAATATTCAAGGGGGTAGACGTGACCGGGATCAGCGACGAGAAGGAGCTCCGGAGTATAAGGTCCAAGATAGGCTATCTGCCGCAACACTACGGCCTATTCCCCCACATGAAGGTGATAGACAACGTCACATTCCCGTTGCGAGTCGTCAAGAAGGTGCAAGCGGACAAGGCTAGGGAAACCGCGCTACGGTACCTGAAGCTCTTCGGCATAGAAGACCTGGCCGACCGGTACCCCTCCCAGCTGAGTGGTGGACAACAGCAGAGGACGGCTCTAGCAAGGGCTCTCGCAATGGATCCAGACCTCCTCCTGCTCGACGAGCCCACAAGTGCCCTGGACCCCGAGTCTAGGCTCGATGTGCTAGACGCGCTATACGAGGTCGCGCGCCTGGGCAAGTCGATGATAATAGTGACCCATGAAATGGACTTCGCCCTTGAGATAGCCGACAAGATGCTCTACATGGAGAACGGCGTGATAATCGCTGAGGGAGAGCCGCACGAGATAATAAGCTCCAACGAGAGAATCCGGGACTTCCTACACAAGCTGGCCGGGACCGTGAAGGGCATGGATGGCTCAGGCCAGGGATGATCCTGGTCCATACATGGGGACACTAGCAAGCCCGGCGCTCATCTATTTATACCGGGCAGGGGCATCCCATGAAGGCCGACGAGGTGATGAGGATGCCCCAATGGGGTTAACTCCCCGCGGACTCCGCGCTCCTCAGTCCGAGGATATAATCCCCACCTCCTGGTACAACATCGTGCCCGACCTTCCAAGCCCGCTACCACCGCCTAGAAAGCCGGACGGATCCATACTAGATCCTAGAGAGCTCGAAGCAGTCTTCCCCAAGGAACTGGTCCGACAGGAGACCAGTAGCGAGCGATACATACCGATACCCGACGATGTGCTCAGGGCATACCTAGAGGTGGGCAGGCCGACCCCGCTGCTGAGGGCTAGAAGGCTTGAGGAGAGGCTTGACACGCCAGCCAGGATATACTTCAAGTACGAGGGGGTGCTACCGACTGGAGCCCACAAAGTAAACACGGCGCTAGCCCAAGCCCACATGGCGAGGGAGGAGGGCATAGAGAGGCTTACAACCGAGACCGGAGCCGGGCAGTGGGGCAGCGCCCTAGCCCTAGCGGGAGCACTCTTTGGAGTCACTGTAAGAGTCTACATGGTCAAGGTAAGCTACCACCAGAAGCCATACCGCCGGATACTAATGCAAGCCTACGGCGCGGAGGTCATACCGAGCCCGAGCAAGTACACCAGCGTGGGGAGGAGGATACTAGAGGAGGACCCCGACAACCCCGGTAGCCTCGGCATAGCCATAAGCGAGGCCATAGAAGACGCCGTCTCGAACCCCAACACCAAGTACTCGCTGGGATCCGTGCTCAACAGCGTGCTCCTACACCAGACCGTGATAGGACAGGAGGCAATGAAGCAGCTAGAGTATCTCGGCGAGGAGCCGCCGACACACCTTGTGGGATGCGTTGGCGGTGGGAGCAACTTCGCAGGGTTCACCTACCCCTTCATAAGGGAGAAACTCGCTGGCAAGCTGGACGCCGAGATAATAGCTGTGGAGCCCAAGGCGGCTCCCTCGATGACAAAGGGCGTCTACACGTACGATTACGGGGACTCGGCGGGGCTAACACCCCTACTCAAGATGCACACTCTAGGCCACAAGTACGTCCCGCCACCCATACACGCAGGAGGCCTGAGATACCACGGAGTCGCCCCCACGCTAAGCATACTCGTAAACCACGGGATCGTGAAGCCCGTGGCCTACAGGCAGACGGAGGTCTTCGAGGCGGCACTGGAGTTTGCAAGGGCCGAGGGCTTCATAGCCGCCCCGGAGACGGCTCACGCGGTGAAAGCCGTTATAGATCTGGCCCTTGAGGCCAAACGCCTAGGCGAGAAGAGGGTTATCGTGTTTAACTTCAGCGGACACGGCCTGCTAGACCTAAGGGGATACGACGACTATCTAGCCGGGAACCTAGTCGACACCGAGCTGGGGAAGCCGGATCTCTCATACCTGCCAGGCCTACAGGAGGGCTGATGCCTATTGTGGAGTACAGGGTCGAGCTCGTCAGGCTCGCGGAACTCAGGCCGCACGAGGACGTAGATAGAGGGCACGTCGCCGAGATAGCTAGGAGCCTCGCTAGGATAGGCGTGCTCTACAGGCCAGTAATCGTTGAAGAAGAGACCAATACGATAATAGACGGGCACCACCGCATAGAGGCCCTCAAACTGCTAGGAGCCAGATACGCCCCGGTAGTACGAGCCAGCTACAACAGGGACATAGCGGGGATACAGGCCCCCGTTAGGAGGATCTGTTTAGAAGCCGCTACGCCCGAAGACGCGCTATACCGTGCAGCATCTCTCGTGGAGGAGGGATTGGAGAGGGGCCCATCGAGGATCATGCTCAGGTCCGGGGCCCATACAGCTGTCCTAAGAGGGTCCCTCTACTCTATATACAATGTAATAGATAGTCTAGAGCGCAAGCTGGCGAGACCCAACGCCTGCCAAGGAGTACTCCTAATACCGGAACCATTGAACCGCGACGCTATACTTGGAGCAGCCCTGGAGGGGCTGCTCTACCCTAGGAAGTCGTCGATACACGTTACTTCGCTGAAGAAGCTATACCACCCGGTCAAGCTCAGGTTACTGGAGGACGGCGTCCCAAGAGCGTTGAGGAGCCAAGTCTAGACCGCTTAAATCTAGTCTAGTTATACCTTTTTTAAGATTTTTCCTGGGCGCCCCTGGAGCATGCTAGCCCCATCTAGAGCTTCTAAGCCAGGAAGTGTAGAGGACCGCTGGTGGCGCCGCGGGCGGGATTTGAACCCGCGCGGGGTCTCCCCCACCGGCTTAGCAGGCCGGCGCCCTAACCAGGCTAGGCGACCGCGGCACCCTCCATATTGACTCGTTAAGGCCTTCTAGGGTTTTAGGCTTTCCGCTCGGCCATCGACTAGGGCCGTCTCCCCGTGTAATTGTTTTAACCCTCGGGGATGGGCTAGGTAACGAGGTGGTCTATACAATGGTCAAGTCCTATCTAGACGGCAAGGTGTATTGGATAATCCTAGACAAGCCGAGTAAACTGAACAGCTTCGACTCAGAGACACTCCAAGAACTGAGGAACAGGACACTAGAAGGGTGCAGGAGCATAGCAAGCCTGGTAGCCATACGGGGCGAGGGGAGACTCTTCTCGGCCGGAATGGACCTTGAGGAGATCGCGAACGCTAATACAGCGGGCGACGTTAGAAGGCTATTCGAGCGGTTCAAGGAGTTCCTAGAAGCAGTCGTCTCTTGCCGGGGAAGCATAGCTGGGTTCGACTCATGGAAGCCGGTTGTAGTAGTGCTAAACGGCCCAGCCGTGGCGGGCGGCGCGGAGCTGGCACTAGCCGCCGACCTGGTATACGCAGTTAAGGGGAGCTGGCTACAGTGGCCCGAGCTGAGATGGGGCCTAATACCCCCAATGCTCGCCGGGTTAACGGCGCAGAACGGCTCAGCCAGGCTAGCCCAGCTGGGGCTCGCCATGGAGAGGGTCGGCGTCGAGGAGGCTCGCAGCCTGGGCATAGTGTCTAGCGTGTTCGAAGACCTTGACTCTGCACTAGAAGCGGTAACCAGGCTAGCCGCTCAAGTGGAGTCCGCTGGAGGCCAGGCGGTAGACGCCTTCCTGGGGCCATTGAGGAGGGATAAGATGTCATGGCTTGAGAGGGCTAAAGACCTCGTCGCCCTGGCCGAGAGGGAGGAATTCATAGAGGAGGCCAGGGCTTTCCTCGCCAAGTCCAAGAAACAATAACACTACCACCCTCACGGTCCCCCTAGACACCGGGTCGCCTCGCTTATGGTCACACCGGCCTACCGTTGGTGAACCTCCAGGCGTATAGGAGGCAAGCCCTTATCCCCTCCCGCGGCACGAGCTCGGGGCATCTATTGATCGTGAACCCGGCTGTTCCGTCAATGTAGTTGGCGAGCGGCTGGGGGTCCCTCCTGCTCGTATTCTCCTGGAAGACACAGCGAGGCCC
>WWDN01000018.1:0-14825 GCA_035615875.1 Thermodiscus sp.
AAAGGGTTTCCTGGGTTCGCTGTGGTGGTTGAGGTGCTCGGGATCATGGGAGGCGTATGTTGTAGCTGGACAGGGTCTCTACCATCTTGTCCCTCGCCGCCTCTAGGTCCATTTCGATTAGGTACGAGTCGCCTAGATCATCTATTATCCTCGGGGACAGGTATTTTGTTAGCCGCAGTGCTGGCACGTTGTCTTTGAAGACGTATGCTCTGAACTTCTTTATACCGTATTGTAGCGCGCAGTAGCCAGCTAGGTTTACTAGTAGCCGGCCTAGCCCCACTCCCTGGAAGTCGTCTAGTACCGCTACCGCTGGTTCTCCCACGTCTGGCCAGGTTGTCTTGTAGACCTCGCTACACCCTATTATGCTACCCTTGTATTCAATTGCTATGCAGAATAGCGTGTCCTTTCCTCCGAGCATTTTATCAATTATCTCGCCGAAGTCTTTTATCAACCTGAAGAACCTGTGGTATATCGATTCCTCCGACATCCTCTTCAGGAACTCTTCGACCTTGGGCTTGTCGAAGGGCGATGGTCTACGAGCTATGATGGTGCCTAGCTTGGGGTGTGGCACCTCTATGTGGAGACTCCTACAGTCCATCGCCGCTACACCTTACACCGAATATCTCCTCTGCGAAGCCGTGGAAGGTGGCCTCAATATCCTTGACCTTGTAGCCCGCCGCCAGGAGAGCCCTTGCTACTTGGAGCGCGAATAGTCTTATGTCGTCGTTGTCTATCACTGGGTAGTCTGAGCCGAATATTAGCTTGTTTGTGGATAGAGTCTTCGCGGCAGAGCCTGCTAGGCGTGGTGGGACCGCTGAGGTGTCGAGGTATACGTTCTCGTACTTGTTGGCTAGGTGCACTGCCTCCTGGGTGAATACTCCTGGGGCTATGGCGCTATAGCCTCCCAGGTGGGCCAGTATCGTCACCACGTCCCTGTGCTTGGATAGTATGGGGTCGAGCCTTGACGGGTCTCCATATTTACAGTATTTTGGTAGCTCCCATATACCTGGGTCGCATCCGGTGTGGACCACCACGGGTAATCCCTTGGAATCTGCGACCTCGAATACGGCCTCGACGGTCTCGTCGTCTAGGAACTTGAAGAAGAGGGTGGATAGTATCTTGAATCCCCGGAAGCCTAGGCTGGCCAGCGCTTCAAGCCGGCCCGCTAGCTTTTCGGGGTCCATTGCTAGGTTGGCCGCGGCTAGTATAACGTAGTTCCCTCCGCTTGGCTCGAACTCGCATAGCTCTCCGTAGCTCGCTAGGAGGTTTACGACGTTGAGGTAGAGGGCTTCTGGCGTGAGGGACTCCTTTATGTCGCTGGCGTATCTATCTATGAGGTATTCTATCCTGCCGTACTCCTTCTTGATGTGTGTTATGTCGATGTGTTGCAGGATTTCTTTTACTGATGGGACTCCTAGTATGACTGCTCCTCCGATTCCGTGTTCTCTGAGGTTTGATACTAGTTGTCTGGGGGTTAGTCTTGGTTGTATCGGTAGGTGTACGTGTGCGTCTATTATGCATCTGGGTAGCATGGTTGAGTCCGCTCTTGTGTATCTGGGTCTGCTAGGGCTTATATCTCGTAATGAATATTTTATTCTATTTTATTTTTATTAAGAACCTTCAAATATTAATATAACATTAATAAACAATATTTTTTGGTAAAATATAAATATCTGTTATGAATACTTAAACATATTGACAGAGTGTCAAAGGTGGGATCCTTGGCTCAGGAAACACTACCCTTCGAGGAGAAATACTACCCCAGCAAGGAGGCATACCTAGACTTCTACAGGAAAAGTGTAGAGGACATAGAAGAGTTCTGGGACAAGCAAGCCAGGGAACTCAAATGGTACAGGACCTGGGACAAGGTACTGGACCGGTCGAACGCCCCCTTCTACAAGTGGTTCGTCGGGGCAAAGACCAACATCAACCTAAACGCCCTAGACAGGTGGGTTGGGACAGACGTATTCAATAAGGTCGCCTACTACTGGGAGGGCGAGCCCGGCGATACACGGGTCATATCCTATAGAGAACTCTTCTGGGAGGTCAACAGGTTCGCCTGGGCCCTAAGGAAGCTCGTCAAGATAAAGGAGAACGACACCGTAACAATATATCTGCCCATGATACCGGAGCTCCCCATATCAATGCTAGCAGTGACTAGGCTAGGCGCCATACACAGCGTCGTGTTCTCGGGCTTCAGCCCACAGGCCCTGGCCGATAGGATCGTCGACGCGAAGGCTAAGGTCCTGATAACGGTTGACGGCTTCTACAGGAGGGGCAAAGTGATAAACCTTAAGGAGAACGCGGACCTGGCGGTCAAGCTCGCAGCCGACCAGGGCGTGGTTGTGGAGAAGACTATAGTAGTCAAGAGGGCCGGGATAGACATACCGTGGCACGAGCAAAGAGATGTATGGTACCACGATCTAATGAAAGAGGCCTCTGACAAGGCATACGTAAAGCCTGTGGAGAGGAACGCGACAGACGTCTTATTCATCCTATACACGAGCGGGACCACCGGGAAGCCCAAGGGCATAATGCACAGTGTAGGCGGCTACCAGGTATACGTGTATAACGTCTTCAAGTGGAACTGGGACCCGAGGCCCGGCGACGTCTTCTGGTGCGCCGCCGACATAGGGTGGATAACAGGGCACACCTACATAGTCTATGGGCCTCTCATGAACGGAGTAACCCAGGTCATGTACGAGGGAGCACCCGACTACCCGGCCCCCGACAGGATATGGGAGCTAGTGGACAAATACGATGTGACAACGTTCTACACGAGCCCAACACTACTAAGACTCTTAAGAAAGTATGGTGACGAGTGGGTCGAGAAGCACGACCTAGGGAGCCTACGGATCCTCGGCACGGTAGGGGAACCGATAAACCCAGAGGTATGGCTATGGTATCACAAGAAGATTGGAAAGGAGAGGGCGCCCATCGTAGACACGTGGTGGCAGACCGAGACAGGAGCCGCCATGATATCGCCAGCACCCGGGATAAGCATCGTGCCCTTGAAGCCGGGAAGCGCCACATTCCCACTGCCAGGTATTGTAGCAGACGTGTACAGGCCGGACGGAAGCCAGGCGTCGCCGGGTGAGAAGGGGCTACTGGTCATCAAGGAGCCGTGGCCGGGAATGCTCATGGGCGTATGGGGCGACCCGGACCGGTATGTGAGGACATACTGGTCAATGTTCAGCAAGCCCGACAAGGGAATATGGATCTACTACCCAGCCGACTACGCTGTACGCGACGAAGAGGGATACTTCTGGCTGCTAGGCAGAGCCGACGAAGTCATGAACGTCGCAGGCCACAGGCTAGGCACCATAGAGCTAGAGGACGCGCTGTTAACGCACCCCGCCGTGAGCGAGGCGGCCGTAGTCGGTGCTCCAGACCCAGTCAAGGGACAGGTGCCAGTAGCGGCGGTAGTACTGAGAGAGGGATACACTCCCTCGCCAGAGCTTGAAGAAGAGTTGAAGAACATAGTGAGAAATCTGGTTGGACCCATTGCAGTGCCGGCGAAGATACTCTTCGTAAAGAAGCTGCCCAAGACTAGGAGTGGGAAGATAATGAGGAGGATACTGATCGCCCTGCTAGAGGGCAGACCCGTCGGCGACACTAGCACGCTAGAGGACCCGACGGCTGTAGAGGAGCTGAAGAGGGCTGTAGAGGAGTTCAAGAAGTTAATGAAAGAGTAATGCCTCTAGAGTGGTTTCTGTGGCTGGTAATGAGGAGTGGGGTAATCCCGCCGCCCTGGGTCTAGCCGGCTTCCGGTCTAACGACTACCGCCCTGAGCCCGCACAACCTAGGGGTCATACCGACGGCCAGCTACACCCTGGCGTATGGATTCATGTACGGTGGCCTGGCCCAAGTGATTGCCGGGATTATAGATTTCAGGAGGAACAATGTCTTCGGCAGGACCGCGTTCACCTCTTATGGGCTCTTCTGGCTTGGCCTCTCGCTCCCAACGGTCTTGGAGGCAACAGGCATATACCCGAAGGTCTCTCCAGGCGAGTTCGCTACCTGGATGATCTTGTGGAGCGTATTCACGCTATACATGGCCGGGGAGCCTATGCCCTCAAGGCTAGGGCCGCCACAGTTGTATTGACGCTATTGACAATATTGTTCTTCATGCTAGCCGTCACACAATACTCCGAGACAATCTTGAGGATCGCAGGTGCCTGGGGCGTACTCACAGGCCTATCAGCGGTTTACACTTCAGCCGCGCTTATCGTAAACACTACAACCAGCAGAGAGATCCTACCCGAATAGCCCGAGAGATACGAAGAATCCCCCTCCTAACCCCCTTTTCCCCGTCTCCGGTCTAATATACCGGTCTACCATGTAGTACCCGGGTAATCCCGGCGTTCATCTAAGCCTCACCCCCTAAACACCGAGTCACCAATAATATACGGCTAGGGATCGAATTGGGCCTAGCGAAGATTATATTCGGGTTTGATAGAGAGGACTTAAAGAAGCTAGAAGAAGAGAACAAGGCCCTTAAAGCAGAGTTGTCCAAGCTGAAGGAAGAGAATACCGCTCTGGACAGCAGGATGAGGGAATTAGAGGGCCAAGTGGCAAGGCTGGCCAGCGAGTTGAAGCAAGCCTACAGTGTTGCGGCGTCCCTGGTTAACGAGATAGAAGTTTTAAAGAATAGAGTAGCCAAGCTTGAGGATAGAGAGGAGCAACGTGAAGCCGAGGATAAGAGAGGTAACTCGGAGCAGGCGCATGATCTAGAGGAAACAGTTGAAGTCAATGAAGAGGCCCTGGAATCCTATGAGGGCGATGAAGCGGAGAAGCTAGTGCTAGAGGCCATCTCGAAGGGAGTCAACAGTCCAAGCGACATAGTATCCTATACTGGCCTAAGCAAGAGCAGAGTCTACTCCATATTAAAAGAGCTGACAGAGGAGGGAGTTCTGGTTAAAAAGAAGGAGGGTAGGCGTGTGCACTACATCATGGCTGGAGCTGGGGCCATCGAGTCCCCGGCTTAACGCTCCCCCACTATTATTTCTCCAGGCTTCTGAGGCAGGCGCCTAGGCTCTTAGCGATAGCCATCAGATAGCCCAGGCCCTTTTGCACGTCGGGATCCCTTAGCGCTCCCATGAGCCCGAACATCCCCTTGGGCTCTGCCTTCGCAGGAGTTACTGAGGCCAGGGAGTTGAATAGGCAGAATGAGGTGTCTTCCGTGTTCATCTTTAGCCCGGCTATCGTTGACCCGTCGAGCCTCCTCGCTGCTTCTAGCATCGCCCCTATTAGGACTCCGAGCCTCATTAGGCTTGTGTCTGCTTGCATGCCCGACATTGCTCCTTCCGTGTCTGAGAGCATCTCTTTCAGCATACCTAGTAGACCTGACTTCTTTAGTTCGAGGGCGACTTCAAGCAGGTCTTTTAACGCCTGGACTTCTACCTCGCTAAACTCTAGACCTTCACTCACCACAACTCACCTCCTAGACCCTCAGTTTATCTAGCCACCCCTGGTAAAAGCCCCTCTTGACTAGCTTCATAGCGAAGCTCTCCATTACATTATAGCAGTTTCTCCAGTTGTACATTGTGCCGTCGAAGTCCACTTCGCATACACCCATGAAGCCCTTGTCTCCGCTATAAGCGACGCACGCCACTGGATGTATGTCGTGTGGCTCTCCTACTCCATACTCCTCGTGGAGGAGTATCATGGCGGCCTTGTATGTTGCGGCGTGTACGAAGACTCCAGCAGTGCCTAGGCCTGTTGGCGGCATTGAGTGTTCTCCGGTCAGGAATATGTCGTCGTATTCGGGGTGCCTGAAGTCTAGTGGCCTTGCCTTTACGAACCTCTTGTCCTGTTCGAAGAGGAACTTGGGGTCCTCCAGCACCTTAGGCGGTCTCGGCGGCGGTACCTTTACGAGGAGGTCATAAGATTCCTCGTAGTTCTTGGTTACAACAACCTTTCTCTCATCGTCAACCTTCTCTATCCCGTCATGTATCTTAACTGATATACCGTATTTCTCGAAATACTTGTGCCATAGCCTAGCAATGTCGGGGCCTAGACCCCAGGAGATGTCTCTACCGTCAGGCATTCTCGGGCTTAGCACTACTATTTCAGACTTTATCCCCTTTAAGTGTAGCATGTGGCCTAGCACAGTCGCGAACTCGACCGGGTATATCCCACACCTGAAAGGCAGCTCCGGGGCTACTATGACTATTTTTCCTCCTTTGAACTGTTGTAAAGCCTTGTTGAACTCTACTGCCGCCTCTGGCTCGTAGTTGTGGTACCCGGCCTTATCATAGCCGGGTATAGCTTCCCATCCGTTCCTTAGTCCGAGGGTGACGAATAGGTAGTCGTAGGCGAGCTTTGTCCCATCAGCAGCCTCGACGCTCCTGTTGTCGGGGTCTATCTTTACAGCCTCTTTGATCACTACGTTGACGCCGTATTTTTCGAGGCCCTTGATGGGGGCCCTGGTCTTGTCTAGGGGTAGCCCTTCGAGGGCCACGTCCATCCAGAGGGGAGGCATGTAGTGCCATTCATCTTTATTGACAAGGGTCACGTTTATGTCGAGGCCGTGCTTCTTCTTTGCCTCGGCGAATGCTAGTGCAGCAACGATTCCGCCTGTTCCTCCTCCCAGTATCAGGATATCCTTGCCCATTCTTGTACACCAGGTGTTTAGCTTCGTCTGTATAAGGGATTGTACCGACTATCTATATTGGTTACCTGGCCTCCGTATATACATTTTCGGTGCACTTAAATTATTTTATTACGTTGTCCTGACGGGCCCGCCAGGAGGATGCTAGTAGGAGGTTGTATGGGGCCTGGGAGCTTTTCGTGGTGCCGCCGCCGGGATTTGAACCCGGGACCTCCGGATCTCCCAGGCCCCTGCGACTCGGCAGGGACGGGACCGTATGAGTCCGGCGCTCTGCCAAGGCTGAGCTACGGCGGCACCCGATGGTTACTGGTCTAGGGGTTAGGGTTTTTGTATGTTGCCGTTAGACGCCTAGTTCTCTGATAGTCCTCTCTAGGGCGTATCTTATTAACTCGCTCCTACTCAACCCTAGTTTAGCCGCTGCCCTATCTATCTCTTCTAGCTTTGAGGGTTCTATCTTGAATGTTACTATCCTGAGTTTCTCCCTGTGTGCCTCGCCGTACTCTATGACTAGTGGGATGGCCATTGACATCTTCCCTTCACCAGTGTCGTGTTTTGCCGTTGATTAGTGATTAGGAGGAAGAGTAACTGGTATCAGATACCCCGGGGTGGCCGGATATAATCTGTAGTCTTATACAGAATACCTCAGAGCTCGATGCGACCAGGATTATATCCGGTTTACTTCCTATCCCGAGAACTGTATAGTGACGAGGTTATAGGTCAGCCTATACTCCTGGCCTGGGGTAGTTATACTTACACTCCAAGACCCGACCACCGGTAATCCCTTCATATCAGTCAGGAACATAGAGTAAGACAGCATAGACCATTTCACCGTGGGGTTCGGCGCGCTGGGATTCAGCACCAGGGTAGCCCCCGAAACCTCCTTACCCATTATAACGAGCTTGCCCATTCCAACTCTCACCTCCATCAAGGACGATACATTACCCGTGCCACGCCTGATCGACGCTAGCATATCCCAGTCGACCTGGAGTCTCTCGCCCATGAACTTTGGCAGGTATACTGGGGCCACGCCCGGGAATGGGCTGAAGTCTGTTACGGTCAAATTAGCGGGTTCTATATTGAATTTTAGGCTTGTCAGGAAGAAGTCCTCCACCACAACCACATCGGCTCCCCTATACTCCTTGACCGTCCCGTTCGAGTACTCTATCCTGACATAGGTTAGGCCGCTTCCCGAATAGTTGTAATAGACCTTGTATTCTAGATTGCCTCCGCTGTAGAGTTCGGTTACCCCTGACTTGGCGGCGGGGTTGTTCTCTACCTTGACGATATACTTATTGCCTTGCTGGTCGGATACATTGTACTCGATGTAGGTTATCTTGCCCAGGACCTCCTCTAGGTTGCCTTCATTAGCCGCCGCCCGGAACGGGGATAGGAATGAGTAGTATACTGCCACGCCGATGACTGCCGAGATTATCGTTGCTATAAATGATATTATTATTATTGCCTTGATCTTGTTCAATCCTAACACCCTCGCTCCGATAACAAAAGCCGGTCTCCAACCCGCTAAAAAGTCTAGGTGCATTATCGACTACATGCCTAGAGAACTACTAGCCATGTTTGGATAGCATGATGTCTTTATAAGCTCATGCTACACAGTGGCTTCCTGGGTGGGTGCAAGAGTGACGATAGGGCTGATCAAGGGGATAAACGCCCACGGCCACATAGGCTGGGTGACAGTCCGATGCAGGGTTTGTGGCCGCTACCTGAGCCTGACAGGCCAACACCCCGGCGCGGCCAGGAGGACAGAGGTAGTATACGCTTGTCCGAAGTGTGCTAAAGAGTATGGAGCCTACTTCTGCCACGCCGATGCGAGGAAGTTCAACTACCGCTGCCCCTTCTGCGGGAGACAGCTGGTCGTCGTCTCGCCGGTTCAAACAGAGTAGTGGAGGGAGGGACCCCCAAATTACCGGGTACATCCTAGAGGAGGAAGTCTTCGATAACCACTACAGGGTAGTTAAGATCCGGTCTGGGGACTGGGTCCTCTATTCTATAGATGTATACAAGCTCCTGCCGAAGGCCGTCGAGTGCGACGACAAGCTTGTCGAGGGACCCGTCACCCTCTGCTATAAGAGGGTGGATGACTGTGTGCTCACGGTCTCTATGGTAAATGACAGGGTAGAGCTTGTGAACATAAGGCTACAGGCTAGGGCTGACGAGGATCCAGCGGGGGGCTCGCCTTCGAGGGCACGAGAATACTGCCTCGGCAGGGTTAAGGGGTTGCTGGAAGAGTGGTTAAGAAGAGGCTCTGCGGGCTAGTATCTGGAGGAAAAGATAGCAACTACGCCTTCTATAGGGCCCTCTTGGACGGGTATGAGCCAGTCTGCATACTCGCCTTGAGGCCCAAGAGGAGTGACAGCTGGATGTTTCACGTACCCCACGTCTCGCTGGTCAGGTACCAGGCCGTCGCAATGGGCCTCGAAAACGTTTACAGGGAGTACGAGGTTAGCGGTGTGAAGGAGAGGGAAGTGGAGGAGCTCGCCGAGATCCTTTCCTCGCTGAAGAGGGAGACAGGCTTCGACGTGGTCTCGGTGGGAGCCATCGCTAGTAGATACCAATATGAGAGGATGAAGAGGATCTCCCTTGAGATCGGCTTCGAGATCTACGCGCCCCAGTGGGGCATGGACCCCAGCGCGTATATGAGGCGTCTCGTAGCTGAAGGCTTCAGATTCATCATAACGTCAATAACAGTCTACGGTCTCCCGCCCAGATACCTGGGGAGAGAGCTGGCTCCAGGCGACGTCGAGGACATAATAAGGCTAGCGGGGCGATACGGGTTCAATCCCGCCTTCGAGGGAGGCGAAGCTGAGACCCTCGTCGTGGACGCGCCACACTACAGGAAGAGGCTGCATGTCCGGGGGCGTCCCGTTAGGCTGGGCCCCGACTCGTGGCTCTTCGAAATAGAGCGGGTCTGGCTTGAAGATAAGGGGGCGCCTAGAAGAGTAGTCTCTGGGAGTTGAGTCGAGCTGCCTCTTCTACCTCTTCTACGGGGACCCCCTTTATCTCGGCTACAAGCTCTATCGAGCCGGGTATCATCCTGGGGGTGAGCTTTAGACCTCTATAGTTGTATGGGCCATCGCTCTCGAAGACCATGGCTTCTAGTGGGGTCTGGGAGGCTACCCGGCGGTGTTTCTCCTGGATCCTGACCGCCGGGTTTATCGATATGTAGTAGCCGTTCCCTGCTATGACTGGTATGAGGTCTAGGGGGCCAGTGTACCAGTGGAACATCGCCCTGGCAACGCCGAAGTCTACTATTATCTCCAGGGCGTCTCGCCAGGCGTTTGGGGAGTGTATCGTCATGTAGGAGTCTGTTTCCCGGGCTAGGCTGGCGAACGTCTTAAAAACCTCTATTTGCGCGTTCCACGTCTCTGCTGGCACGAATTTCTTGTCTAGCCCAACTTCTCCGATACACTCTAGATCAAGCCTGTAGAAGGCCCTGGCCACCTCGTAGGCCTCCTGGAGGCTTCCGTCTCCCCTGAAGTTCCAGGGATGGTAGCCCGCGCACGCTATCACGTTCCTGAAGCTCTTAGCCAGTTCTGCTGTAGCGGTTAGGCTCTCCAGGTCGTCGCTCACCGCGACTAGGACCGTGTCGTTGGCCTCTAGGGCTTCTTCGGGGTCCTTGAACTCGTGGAGGTGTATATGCATGTCATAGTACCTGGCTGGCTTCACAGGTCTTCACCTCCGTTTCCAATAGAGACCTGGCGTACTCCCTGACCCTGCCGAGTAGGAGTAGTATGAGGAGGCCCGGTATAAGGCTGAACACTACATACGTTATACGCCACCACACGAGCAATGCCGGGTCTAGTACCCCGGTCAGCCCGTACTCGAAGAACAACGCGCCGCCGGGAGTGGGGCTCATGACCATGACATTCGATATCTCAAGGGCTAGGAAACTCTTCCACACGGACTCCAGCATGCTCCAGCCAGGCTCTATGGTCGCCGAGTGTGAGAGTACTAGTATAGAGTAGGTCTCTACTATGTGGGCGGCCAGTGTGAGTGTGAGCCCCATCGTGAACACGAGCCTGTTCCTCAGTATCGATGACAGGCTTTTGAGGAACTTGTCCCGTTGCCTCAGCAGGTAGCATGCGTAGTCGGTTTTGACCCTTCTATTGACGAACTTGACGAACCTATCGGTCCGCACCCATCCGATCCCGCCTAGCCAGAGGCTGGCCAAGAACAACGATGTCAGGAACGCCAGCCAGGTCGCCGGTAGGAGTGGTATGGTCAATATCAGGGTCACAGCTATCGGGAGGAATGTGTCGAAGAGGCTCTCGATAGTGGTTATCCCGAAGGCTGCCCCCGGCTCCATGTTGGAGGCCGCCGCGATAACCGCGGCCCTAGCAGGTGTGGCCCCAGAGTACGCTGGTGTGAGCACGCCGAAGAACCTGCCGACTAGCCTGGCTGTCAGGGCCCAGTGGAGGGGGACCCTTAATCCATAGCTCCTGGCGAAGAGTGTGAGGCGCGCTGCCTTCACCAGCTCTGCTAGGAAGAGGAAGAGCATAGCTACTATGATAGAGGAATTCATCTCCAGTATCAGGTGTAGGAGCCTTGAGGGACCCCCGGTTAGGTGGATGAGGCTAAGCCCGGATAGTGTGAAGAGCACGGCCGCCCCGATGATCAGCGTCCTCTGGCTACCTGACCTCAACCTCCTCAGCCATCTTATCGTGGTACTTTAACCCGCTGCCTGTGAGGATCAAGATAGAGTTGCGGGCATCTAAAGCGTCGGCCGCTGCATATACAGAGGCACTTGAAGGCTCCACTATTAAACCCTTCAAAGCCAATCGACGCCAGGCCACCCGGACGTACTCATCTCCAACGATGACAACTCCCTCTGTGGCCGCCTCCACCATATCCCTCAGCCGGGGAGGGTCCCTCAAGACCAGTGCATCCAGCAGGGAGCCCTGGGAGCCGAGCCTCTCCAACACCTTAACCCTCCCTTCTAGACTGGCGGCCAGGGGAGACTGGACAGCCACTATCCTAGGCTCTATCCCTGCCTCTAGCATACCCCTGTAGATGCCTACAATGAGGGACCCGCTGCTAGCGGGAGCAAAGACCAGCCTATCCCGGGCGGCCTCCGCTAGCTCCCTGCCTAGAGTCTTCATGCCCTCCAGGAACACGGGGCTGGTAGAGTGGGCTATGTAGAAACACTTCTCAGCGTCTCTCCTCGCGGCCTCTGAGGCCTCCTCCCTGGTGGAGTGAATGGACACCTCTGCTCCCATGAATCGTAGGAGCGCTAGTTTCCCCGGGGATACGGTTAGAGGCACGTGTACCCTGGCCCTCATACCATACCAGCCAGCGTAGGCTGCGGTGGAGATCGCGGTGTTGCCGCTTGAATCCTCGACTACGCACTTGTAGTCTAGGGTATGGGCTAGGTGGATGGAGTACGCCGTGCCCCTGTCTTTGAAGCTTCCAGTGGGGTTGAGGTATTCTAGCTTGTAGAGGGTCCCTCTACCGTCTTCTACTAGGGGTGTATCTCCCTCTCCCAATACAGGCCTCCTGGGTACTGGGAGGGTCCCTCTAGCCTCCAGGGGGCCGCCGCACTTGGGGCAGAAGGGGTGGTATTCCTCGCTTTCACCGGTCCACCCGCAGCTGGGGCAGTAGAGTCTCCAGGCCAAGACATACCTTCCCATACACTATTCAATGCGCGGGCCTGGTAAAATAGTCCGGGTAGCCGGCTGTTTCGTCTAGAGGGATAAGAGTGCCGTTACGGGTACGTGGGCTTTGAGGTTTCTTAGAACTGGTGTGAAGCCGAGCTTCTCGTAGAGGGGTTGTGCCTTGGGCACGCTGTCTAGGACTAGCGTGTCTATGCCCATGTGCTCTAAGGCCTCTTTGGCCCTGGATAGGAGGTAGCTTCCAATCCCCCTGCCCTGGTATTCTCTGCGCGTGGCTAGCAGGGATACGTAGCCAACCCTCCTGCCACCCAGCACCTCGTAGTGGTTTATCTCCACTAGCCCCGCTAGCCCCTCTTCTCCCAGGAGAGCGACTATGAAGTACTCGCCTGGGTGCTCGGTGAACATGAGTTTATAGTAGTTCCACGCGTTGGTCAGCTCCCATTCCCCTGATCCCGGATATATCGAGAAAGCATCGTTTACAACGCCTCTAATCTCATCTACGAGGCTTATGTCGGGGAGGTTTAGGATAACCTCCTCTCTAAAGCCCGGGGGCGGCGTGGATCCGAGGGACCCTCTGAACTCCATCAGCGATCCCGAGTGCGCGTAGAGGGCTCTTCCACCCAGTATGTTCTCTACGGCGAGGTGGATCCTTGAGTATTCCCTCCCGATGTATATGGTGGCTGGGTCGATAGCCTTATCGTAGTAGGCTAGGGTTTCTCCTATCCAGTGGAGGAGTAGCCTTAGAGCCTCGGTGTAGAGGGGCTCTGGGATCCCTGGGTCTATTGTTACTCGGCCCCCTCCTGGCTCGTAGTCGTCCGCTACCCATGCTATCGCGTAGCCAATGACCTCTCCTGTGCTTGTCTCGGCTATCGCCGTCTCTAGGGGGTCGTATTCTGGGTCGCTCTTGAGCCATGATTCTATTTCCTCTGGCGTTGGCTTGGGATAGTAGTTTATGTAGTTGTTTTCCTCGTATACTTTGGATAGTATTATTGAGGCTTCGTTCACGTAGTCGAGTAGGTTATGGGATAATCTAAGCGGCATTGAGGGACCCTCCGGGGGCGACGGGTTTCCTAGGGCGGCTGGGAGGCCTAAGTATACTGGGGGTTGTGTAGGGTTAAAGGTGGGGTCTAGGAGTGTCCTTGCCGGGTCGTTACTCTTCCTGCTCTACTTTTCTATGCTGTGCTTCTAGCACGTTGAATACGACTTGTGCTAGGTGCTCTGGCTTGGTGTAGAATTTGTCGTATAGGTACTTTTGGCCTTGGAAGCTTATCTCGATATTGTCCCCCGTGTCCCTGATCGTCATGTACACCTGGCCTCCTTTCATTAGGCTGAAGGACGACTTGCCGCGTGGCAGTATCTTCAGCCCGTACTTTGAGGCTTCTTCCCTGACTAGCTTCTTCACCTCGTCTATATACTCGCTCATACATTACACCCGAATAGCTCCGGCGGCTTCTCGGGTTTTAAATATATCCCCCTACTTGGGCTTACAAAGACACTGGCCTCGTAGGAATATTATCCAAGGTGTGCAACTGTATTTACGCGAGGCATAGGAGAAGGGGTGAGTTCTACAATGGTAAAGGTTGACGAGATAAAGACTATAACCGTGGTTGGAGCCGGGACGATGGGCCATGGGATCGCCGAAGTAGCGGCCATGGCCGGGTATAAGGTCTACCTGGCCGATATAAAGAAGGAGATACTCGACAATGCATTGGAGAAGATCAAGTGGAGCCTAACGAAGCTTGCCGAGAAGGGAGTGCTCCGGGACAGCGTCGACACTGTCATGGCCCGTATAACCCCTATCGTAAACCTGGACGACCAGGGCAACTATACCGAGGAGTTCGCCAAAGCCCTAAAAGAGACCGACTTCATGATAGAGGCCATAATAGAACGGCTAGACCTAAAGCAGAAACTCTTCGCCTTCGCCGACGAGCACACACCGGAACACGCCATACTAGCCACCAACACCAGCAGCCTGCCTATAACGGAGATAGCATCGGCGACCAAGAGGCCCGAGAAGGTAGTCGGCATGCACTTCTTCAACCCACCGCCACTGATGCCGCTAGTCGAGATAATCAGGGGAGAGAAGACGAGCGACGAGACCGTTGAGGTCACTGTAGCGCTCTCGAAGAAATTCGGGAAACAGCCGGTTATAGTCAAGAAGGACGTCCCAGGCTTCATAGTGAACAGGATACTGGGCAGGTTCCTAAACACCGGCTGCCACCTAGTAGCCAAGGGCAAGGCGACCATAGAGGAGGTAGACGCCACCGTAAAGTACGTGCTGGGCCTCCCAATGGGCATATTCGAGCTGAGCGACTACTCCGGCATTGACGTCTTCTACTACGTGTTCCAGGCAATGAAGGAGAGAGGCTTCAAGACAACCCCCTGCCCGCTCTACGAGGAGAAGTTCAAGAAGAACGAGCTAGGCATGAAGACGGGCAAGGGCTTCTACCAGTACCCAGCCCCAGGCAAGTACGCCAGGCCAAACATACCAAAGGAGCTAGCCGGTAAGGTCGACCCGGTGCTCCTAGTGGCACCCGCCGTTAACGAGGCCGCGTGGCTCCTCAGGAACGATGTAGCCAGCAAGG
>WWDN01000019.1:0-10815 GCA_035615875.1 Thermodiscus sp.
ATGCTGGGCGGCTACGTGGACGACTCCGATCGCCAGTCCATGGAACTCCTGAGGAGCGTCTTCTCAAGGATACTGTCAAGCCTTGAATAGCCGGGATCCTGTTGAATGCTTTAATAAGTGGGTTTACCCACAACTTCATACGTGAACGGCGAGCACGGTGCGCTAGTATGTATGCAGGCTCTGGTAACATCAGCAGGGAGGTAGTAATAGAACATTTAGTGAATATAGCGAGGGAGCTCGAATCCATAATAGTATCGATAAACGGCATATTCCGGGACAAGAGCCTCCCGACGGCGGAAGTCATAGACAAGATATTCAGGCAAGACCTCGTAATAGCCAAGGAGAGGATAGAGAAGAGCATAGCCCAGCTCCTCCTCTATATAGCTTCCGGGAGGATAGAACTCGTCGACTCCAAGGAACTAATCCTCAGGATAACCGAGGGCTACAGGGATACAATCACCAAGCTAGAGTCATTCGTCCACAGACTGAAGCTCGCTAGGAGGGCCGAGGCGGAGGTCGACTCGAAGATCGTCGAGAGGATAGCTAACATGCTCGGCCTCGTCGCGGAGGCCAGCGGACACATAACCACGCTCGCCAGACTCGCTGGAAGAGCCTACGGAAACAACGAGATAGCTAGGAGGATGGAGCAGAGGAACGATAAAGTGCAGGAGATAGAGAGGCTGGTCGACGAGGTGTACAGGGAGCTGCTCGACCTCCTAATCGATACAACCAGCGACTTCAAGACCTATATACTAGTCCGCGACGCTGTGAACACGCTAGAAGACACGATGGATCTACTCGCCAAGCTATCATTGAACTACTTCATACTCGGCGTCGGCATGGCTTCAAGCGCCACCGCCTCCGGCGTGACGGAGTATGCAGGGTTTGAAATGTAAGGCTAGGGCTAGGCTATACGGCTTCTCAGTGGTAGTCGAATCTATAGAGGACTCACGCTGCCTCTACGGAATGGGATTCTATGGTCATCCGCTGGGGGTAGAGAAGCCCAAGTCCGCCGACTTCAACTCGCCCGTAAGGCTCTCTCCTCTAGAGACCCTCTACCTGATGGAGAAAGGAGTACTGGAGGTCTATGGCCCCGATGATAGTAGGCTGAGCCCTGAAGAAGTCTCTAAGATCCTCTCGGTCCAGTATAAAGACCTGGACCTGGAATATCCTGTCTACAAGAGGCTACGCGATTCGGGGCTAATTGTGAGGAGTGGGTTGAAGTTCGGAGCCGACTTCACGGTCTACAGGCTTGGACCCGGCCTAGAGCATGCACCCTACATAGTACACGTAACTAGTTACAGCGGAGAGCTAGAGCCCACGGACATAGTCAGGGCGGGGAGGCTGAGTCACAGCGTCAGGAAGGCCTTCATACTAGCGTCAGTCGAGCCCAGCGGGTCTGCCAGTTACCTAATCTTTAAATGGCTAGTACCGTGACTATTAAGAGGGAGGCGAACTCGTCGAGACGCGTAAATGAGGTTGGGGGTACGTATAGTGTCTACATACATGCCGCGGCGGCCGAGACGGGGACCCCCCAATCAGAGGAGGGAGGAGCCGAGGAGGGACAGGAGGGAGCTGAAGCCTAGGCCCATAGGAGACAAGTGCAACCCGCTCTGCCCATTCTTCAGGTGCCAGAAGAGAGCTCTTCGCTTCACGGTAGAACAGTACAAGGGAAGGCCGATAAAGATCGCTATGTGCGCGTGGATAGGGGATAAGTGCATAGGTTCCTCCTGTAGGTTCGCATACTGCGAGAAGAGAGCCATGCTACCCGACGGGAGGTGTGCTCTCGCGGTCAAGGCCCGGCGCGTGAAGGACTTTGACGAGGAGCTCATGGAGATGGATAAGGACTTCGAATTCGAGGAGAAATTCTAGAGGACCCGGAGTGTGCAAGAAGGGGTTAGTCTTCTAGTCTCCTACACCCATCCACCTCCTATAGAGATCGTTCTCCACACCCAGCGCGTCCAACACCTTCCCCGCCAGGAACCGTGTCACATCGTCGATCGTCTCCGGCCTAGTGTAGTAGCCCATGCAGAGGGGTACTATTACAGCCCCAGCCCTGGCGAGCCTAGCCATATTCTCTAACTCGATCACTCCAACGGGCGTCTCCCGGGGCGCTACGACGAGCCTCCTGCCAAGCCTTAGTACAGCTAACGCGGCCCTCGCCACAAGGTTACTCGAATACCCGCTGGCTAGCGCCGCCACGGTCTTCATACTCGCGGGGACGATAGCCATAGCATCGGGCTGGTTACTGCTACTGGCTAGCGGTGAGTTGAACTCGTCCTCCATGTATACAGGGCCGTAGCCCTCTAGGAGGCTCTTCAACCGGCTCTCGGTTAGGCCGTCCTCGTAGCGGGCCACGTCTATGGCGCCTTGGGTTAGGATAATGCCCTTTATAGTTACACCGGCATCGTGGAGGGCTTTTGCGACCTCGACTCCGACTCTTACTCCCGAGGCTCCGGTTAGGGCGAGCGATGCCGTGTTTATTCCTCTAGGACTCCCCGGCAACTGGTACCACCGCGGTCTAATGCCTCTTCGACTCCCTCTATCATCTCTCTATAGGCGGCTTCACCGTAGGCTATCAGGTGGACCCTTTTAAGGCTCCGAGCGCTGTGCTCTGAGACTACCTTGGCCATCTCCCTAGCGACGTCCCTCACGCTCAGCCCTCCAACCCCCGCTCCCATAGCGGGGAGGGCTATGGATTCCAGCTTCAACCTCTCGGCCTCCCTCAACGCGGCTCTCGTGGCCTTGGCGGCGTTCTCAAGGGGTATCCTCATGGCAGGCCTCTCCATTGTGGGGGCGTGGATGACGTACTTGGCCGGGAGCCTCCCCGCCGTTGTTGCGACTGCGCCTCCCACCGGGATGGGCGCGTGCCTCCTGGCTTCCTCTTCTATGATTCTCCCGCCAGCCCTCTTGATAGCCCCAGCGACTCCTCCCCCCATTATGAGGAGACTGTTGGCCGCGTTGACTATCGCGTCTACCCTGGCCTTGGTTATATCCCCTTCCTCCACGACGAGGGTTATGCCGTTAGGGAGGCTCCAGCACCTAGCCATTTCTCTCCACCGCTAGTTCTTTGAGTATCGGAATCTCGTTTAATTTGGTGGCGTCTAGTTGGTCCCAGTAGATGCCTCTGGGCTTAGGCCTCCTATCGACGGCTTGGATTAGCCTCGTTGGCGTGGCTATCAAGTCGACGGGCACATCGTGCTTATCCTGAGGTAGCTGGTCTCGGTAGACTTGTAGGTCATGGACTGTAGTCGCTATCGGCGTGTCCTCACTTACAAGTCCCAGTTCCGATAATATGCCCCATTCCAGATCCCCGTATCCGTGGCCTTTGCCGAGTCTATCGCCGTGTATACTCACAGCGACGCTCCCCTCAACTATGAAATCAACCCTGTCAACCGTGCTCGTCAGTTTATCCAGAGTAGCCAGAGGCGTTCCGAGCTTGAAGGCGCCCTTGATCGTGGAAGCCCAACTTATACTCCTGGCGGGTATCCTGGAGGGGTCAAGTAAGAGGAATCCTCTCCGGATCCTGGGCGTCGGCATTAGGAGCAACTTGCCCTGGGACAGTGCAGCACGCCTGACAGGCCTCTGGGGAGAGTCGGGGTTCACCTTGACGACCTCAGCCCTACGCCACTGCTCTAGCGATAGTATTCTGGCGGCTGCCTCCTCCGCGCCTTGGAAGTTAGGAATCCTCCCCTCGACTGGGAAGGGTGGTTTCGCAACGCCAGAGTCCCGGAGCCTCCTCCAAACCTCCCTTCTTATCTCCTCTTTATTCTTGAAGACTCATCACCTGGCGGCGTTTAGTCTATGGCGGCTCCAATGGTCCGTGAAATACTCATCCCATAGGGTCATTTAACCCAGCGGTCGTCATCGCCGCCGTCAGATAGTCTAGCCGGGGAGGGTTATAGGCGTCAAGCAGCTACAAGGGAGTCCTCTATATCTCGTCTATTCCTCTTCCTCTGGGACCTCAAAAATAGGGAGAGGGAGTGGAAAGATGTGTGGGTTCGCCTTCCCCTGCGGGGTACGCCTATTTCTTGAGGAACTTGGTTCTCAGGACGTATTGGAGTATGCCGCCGTGCTTGTAGTATTCTACCTCTATCGGCGTGTCGAGCCTGGCCTTCACCTTGAATTCTATGACTCTACCGTCCTCCTTCCTAGCCCTGACAGTTAATATCTTCCCGGGGTATAGGCCCTCGCTTATGCCCAGGATGTCGTAGACCTCACTCCCGTCAAGGCCGAGCTTTTCAGCGTTCTCGCCTGGCATGAATTCGAGGGGTAGTATACCCATGCCCACGAGGTTGCTCCTGTGTATCCTCTCGTAGCTCTCAGCTATCACGGCCTTGACTCCTAAGAGTGCCGGTCCCTTGGCAGCCCAGTCCCTGCTGCTACCTGTACCGTACTGCCTCCCGGCTAGTACGATTAACGGTATGCCCATCTCCTTGTACTTCATCGCGGCGTCGTAGACGTGGACTATCTCCTTGGTCGGCCAGAATATAGTCCACCCGCCTTCCCTGTCCGGGACTAGCTTGTTCCTGAAGCGTGGGTTATCGAATGTACACCTCATCATTACCTCGTGGTTGCCCCTCCTTGAACCGCAGGTGTTGAGTTCGTGTGGCTTGACTCCTAGGCTTAGCAGGTACTGTCCGGCCTTTGTCTCGGGCAGTATTCTGCCAGCAGGGCTTATGTGGTCTGTAGTCGTCCTGTCGGGCGCCCATACTAGTACCCTAGCCCCGGTTATATCCTTCGGCTCGGGAGGCTCTAGGGGCATGTCCTCGAAGAAGGGTGGCTTCTTTATGTACGTGCTCTTGGGGTCCCAGGGATAGGTCACCGACTCGTGGGCCGGGAGCTTGTTCCAGTGCTCGTCGCCCTCCCATATGTTTGAGTACTTCTGCCTGTAGGATTCTGGGTCTAGCGCCTCCTCTACGGCCTTTCTAACCTCCTCTGCGCTGGGCCATATGTCCTTCAAGTAAACCGGCTCTCCGTTGGGGTCGTAGCCTATGGGCTCGTTGTAGAAGTCTATGTCTATCCTGCCTGCTAGGGCGTATGCTATCACTAGCGGTGGGCTCGCCAGGAAGTTCCCACGTGCCAGAGGGTGTATCCTACCGGAGAAGTTCCTGTTCCCGCTCAACACGGTGGCCGTCCATAGATCGTTCTTCTTTATAGCCTCCTCTATGGCTGGCGGTAGGGGGCCGCTATTACCTATACAGACGGTACATCCGAAGCCTGTCACGTGGAACCTCAGTGCTTCAAGGTATGGCATTAGACCTAGCTTCTCCCAGTAGTCGGGTACGACCCTGCTTCCCGGTGCGTTGCTAGTCTTGACCCAGGGCTTCGTTGTGAGCCCTCTCTCTACGGCTTTCTTGGCTAGTAGCCCGGCCGCTATCATTAGCCCGGGGTTGCTGGTGTTTGTACAGCTGGTTATACCGGCTAGCACCACGTGCCCGTCTTCGAGCGTGTATTTCTCCCCGTCGGCTTCCAGCTCGACTACTATCTTGCCCCTCTTCTTCTCCTTCAAGTACGACTCCACGATCTCCCTCGTCCTCTTCTTGGCCTCGCGGAGCGGTATCCTGTCTTCCGGATGGCTTGGGCCCGCTATACTGGGCTCCACGTCGTTCAGGTCGATCTCGACGACCTGCGTATACTGTGGCGTTGGGTTGTCTAGACTGTACCATATCCCCAGTGTCTTCAGGTAGCTCTCCACTAGCTTGACGTGGGCGGGGTCCCTCCCCGTAAGTAGGAGGAAGTTGATAGTCGCCTCGTCTGGCGGGAAGTAGCCCATAGTAGCCCCGTATTCTGGAGCCATGTTTGCTATCGTAGCCCTGTCTGGGACCGACAGCTTCTTAACGCCCTCTCCAAAGTACTCTACGAACTTCCCTACTACGCCGACCTTCCTAAGCTTCTCCGTTATGTAGAGGACTAGGTCTGTGGCGGTAGCCCCCTCAGGCAGTTCTCCCTCCAGTCTGACGCCGACAACCTCCGGTAGTAGCATGTAGTAGGGCTGGCCGAGTATCGTCGCCTCGGCCTCTATCCCCCCGACTCCCCATCCCAGGACGCTCAGCCCGTTGATCATCGTTGTGTGGCTGTCCGTGCCTAGCACGCTGTCGGGATAGGCTGTGAGCTCCCCGTTCCACTTCCCCAGCCATACCAGCTGGGCTATGTGTTCGAGGTTCACCTGGTGTATTATGCCCTTGCCAGGCGGTGCCACCTTCATGTTGTTGAAGGACTTCTGGGCCCATTTCAGTAGGGTGTATCTCTCGGAGTTCCTCTCGTACTCCCTCTTTATGTTCCAGGCTAGCGAGTAGGCGGTTCCGAAGTAGTCTACCTGTACACTATGGTCTATTATGAGGTGTACCGGGATCAGGGGGTTGAGCGATGCCGGGTCTTTCCCGAAGTCCCTCACGGCGTCCCTCATAGCCGCCAAGTCGACTACGGCTGGTACTCCCGTGAAGTCTTGCATTATCACGCGGGTCGGGAAGAGTGGTATGTCCTTCCTACCAGCATGTTCTTTCCAGTTGGCCGCCGCCAGTACTTCCTCGTCGCGGACGACGTAGCCGTCATAGTTCCTGACCAGGTTCTCCAGGACTATCCTTATAGAGTATGGTAGTGACTCGTAGTCGCCTAGCCCTAGCTCTGTTATCTTGTCGACCCTGTATATCTTGGCCCTTCCCCGCGGGCTCTCGATATAGTCTTCAAAGGCCTTCTTGTCTATCCTCACACGAGTTCACCCAGGGATCCATGCTGCCTGTTTAGATGGTGTAATTCGATATCTGATATATGTGATGGTCGTAGACTCATCTCCCGTGAGAGCCGAGCTTATCCTTCCTCCACTTTACTGGCTTGGTTGCGGAGGAGCTGGTAGACCCTGCCCAGCATCTCGACCCCCTCCCGGAAGATCTTTGCCCCCTCCCGTGTAACGGTGTAGGTACCGTCGTCCCTCTTCTCTATGAGTCCCTCCCTCTCAAGCCTGTATATCACGGTGTAGGTGGTCACTGTGGCTGGTTTGAAGCCGAACAGCTCCCTTATCCTCCTCCTCACGTCATAGCCGTAGGTCGGCTTTTCCAGGAGGACCGCTATGATGTACAGCCATAGCACTTCTACCGTGAGCTTCTTCTCCAGGCGCTTCAGCGGCTTTGCCTCCACGATTCCTCAGCCGATTCCATGTCTCCTCACATGGTAAGGTTATTATATGGATCCATGTAATATTCACCAGTAGATATATTTGTGGTGATGAAACATGGCGAGGATTAGAGCGGTAATAGCAGGAGTAGGGAACTGCGCCTCCGCACTCATACAGGGAGTATACTACTACAAGCACGCCGACGAAGGCGAAGAGATACCTGGCCTGACCAGCGTGAGGCTAGGAGGCTACCACATAGGAGACATAGAATGGGTAGCCGCGTTCGACGTATCAAAAAAGAAGATAGGAAAAGACCTAGCAGAAGCGATATTCCAGCCACCAAACATAACCCCCCGCTTCGCCGACATACCAAAACAACTAGGAGTCACCGTCGAGCCGGGCCCCGTGCTCGACGGGGTAGCACACCACATGAAAGAGAGGTTCGACCCCCACGACGAGGAGGTAGAACTAGATCATGTAGTGGACGTGTTGAGGGAGAGCCAGGCAGACATACTCATCAACTTCCTCCCAGTAGGGAGCGAGCAGGCGACCAGGTTCTACGCCAAAGCAGCCCTAGAAGCCGGGACCGCCTTCATAAACGGGATACCCGTATTCATAGCCAGCGACCCTACGGGCGAGTGGCCCAGGCTCTACGAGGAGAAGAGACTGCCACTCGTGGGAGACGACATCAAGGGCCAGCTAGGGGCCACGATACTCCACAGGACCCTGGTAAGGCTCATGCACATGAGGGGCGTGCGCGTGGAGGAGACCTACCAGTTGAACATAGGGGGTAACACCGACTTCGAAAACATGCTCATGGAGGAGAGGCTTGCGAGCAAGAGGATAAGCAAGACGAGCGCGGTAACAAGCATACTGCCCTACGGCGAGAAGCTATGGCGGGAAGGCAAGGTTAGGATAGGGCCGAGCGACTACGTCCCGTTCCTGGGGAACACCAAGATAGCGTACATCTACCTGAAAGGCAAGAGCTTCGCCGGCTTCCCGGTAACGCTGGAAGTCAAGCTACAGGTCGACGACAAAAGCATGTTCGCAGGCGCGATGATAGACGCGATAAGGGCGACGAAGATAGCGCTCGACAGGGGGATAGGCGGGTCCCTCATAAGCGTATCGGCACCCTTCTTCAAACACCCACCAGTACAGGCACCGAGCGACGAGGAGGCACTCAACTGGCTCCAAGAATTCATCAAGGGGGAGCGATCAAGATAAACACCCCCGGGGAAGACAAGAGACAATACAGGGATGAGCGGACGACGGTCAACAGAGCCCCCATAGCAGGCGATGAAGATCGTAAACCCCATAGCGACCCGATAAACCCGGAAGGTAAAATTGCCTGAAAGCGTCTACAGTACTAGGTCTAAGCGGTTCATCGCCATCTAGACGTGGCATAGGCTTGTCAAGGAGTACCTCTACAAGCGGGCTCGACAGGCAGGATTAGAGAGGAAGCTGGAGAGGGTATTAAGGGAGGCTTCGGCTGGAATGAAGCCGGAAGAGGCCCAGGCGGGGATGATCCGACTAGTGCCGGGCCTGGCCGTGCCCGGATACATGGGGTTCCTCTTAGAGTACTGTGAACCCGTCAAACAAACCAAGAAGGCGGTCGAAGCAGGAGACCTGCTAGCGATAGACTACCACCCCCCATACCTGCAGCTACATTGTAGAGACGTGGAGAGGGTGGTCGAAGAGGCTAAGAGGAGGAAGCTAAGAGTCTACAGGGGCAAGAACCACGTCACAATAACAGACGGCATATACAGGGCAAGGATATACCTAGAGCCACGTAAACCCTCCCATAAAACGGGAAACCCCCGGGGATGACCTCTAAGGCAACAAACGCCTCATCCTGGGGGGCTCCTGCCCGCCTTCGTAGCCCTCTGTCCACTCTTTATCCCATAGCTCCACAGTTGGAGTAAATAGTGCTCGATGGAAGCCTGAGGGGACCCGCCGGGAGGGATAGCGCGGGTGAGCTTTATTGTAGGCGGGTTAGGTGGAGGCGGCGACATCGGCCTAGCCCTGATCCTGGCCACGAGACTCCAAACTAAGCCGGTCTTCGCCAGCTTCTCGGGCTGTAGCCCGGACAAGTATGGTGGCTCCCGTATCGTAGGGAGCCTCTTTACCCCCACAACCTATCACCCCAGGGATTTCGAGTGGTCCCTGAAGAGGCTCGCTCCGAAAGCCCCCGTCTACAGGGTATGCCTGAGGGCTCCCTGGGAGGAGGTCATGGAGGGTGTAGAGTGGCTCATATCAACCTACAAGCCCCGCTGCATGCTCCACGCCGACCTGGGAGGAGACGGGCTCCTAACCGGTTACGAGGAGAGCCTAGGTAGCTACATAGCCGATACACTGGCTAGGGCAGTCCTACACGAGGTAGCCACTAGACACAGGATACGGTCCACGCTGGCCGTTGGCGCCCTCCAGCTAGAAGGCGGTAGAAGGAGGCTCTTCAGCCTCGAAGAACAGGTAGCCGCTATCGCCTACTACGACAGCCTAGGCCACCTGCTTGGAGTAATAGACCCGCCCCGAGACACTGTGCACCTGGCGAAGCTCCTGCTATACCCGGGCAAGGAGATGATATCGGTAATGCTACCCCTATACATAGCATCGCTGGAAGGGAGAACCGCTATAAGGATAACGAAGGGCTACAGCACAGGCTACCACAAGCTAGACTGGTGGACCCCCTACGTGTTCCTACTAGACACCAAGGGGACCTGCGAAGCCAGCCCACTATGCAGAAGCGCACTGGAAAACTGGATAAACGGCATAGCAAACTGGCAACGCCCCAACCCGCCGCAGGAATACACGAGGATACTGAAACGGGTCAAAAGAGACCCAGAGGGGTGGCTGAAAAAGGTAATCAAGAAATACACGAGCAGCCAAAACCAAGAAGGGACAAGCCTCGAAACAATAATAAACTGCTGACTACCATGCGCAGCGTGGAGTAGCCGAAAACACCCCGCCAGGGGTCTCAGAGGCGCTGGCCCGAGTAAGCACGTGAATAACCCGATAGCACCCTATACACCGATAGGGACGAGAACCCATGGGCTCTCCGGGTTGTCGGGAACCCCCCTGCATGGCCGTCTAATAGTAGTTCGGGCAGAGTCTACGGTATTCGCAGTAGCTGCACTTCCGGGGATTCTGCCTTGTAACCGGTGGGTGCTCGTTGCTCAGGGCCTTTGACAGGTTTCTTATTATCCCTTCTATCTGATTATAGTGTTGCCTCGTCGGTCTCACCCTGACTACTTCTCCCCCGTTGTAGAGTACCGCCTCGTGCACCGGGCCTATAGTCTTCTCGACTATGTAGGCGTAGGTTAGTAGTTGTGTTTTGAAGTGGCCGAGCCACCTCCTATTCCTCCTATACACCTTAACCTCTAGGACCGCTAGCCTCCCCCTACCGGCTATGACGTCGACTATACCCTTTATCCCTAAGGGCTTGTACTCGACCGGGTACTCTATCCTATAGGGTCTGGGGAGCCCTAGCCTACGGGCGACCTCTTCCTTGAACCCGGGAGTGGCCTTCTCCTTCCCAGTCTCCATGCTAGCCGTAGCTTCACCCTGGTAGTCCAGGTACTTCATTATCCACGGTATCATGGGGCAGTAGGCGTATTGCTTGACCAGCGTCACCGTTATGTGCCCGTCTACCAGCTCAGTATAGGATTTCATAAGACTTCGCCCTAGCCATAGCCCACTTTGGC
>WWDN01000020.1:0-10078 GCA_035615875.1 Thermodiscus sp.
ATGAGGTAGAACCTAGCAATGTCTTGCAACCATATGGCTATACCTATAGAGGACGCTGCAAGCGTCAAACTCCAATCCCGGAGTAGGGACTTCACGTCGCCTCCCAATCTTCTCTTAACAGAGGACATCTTATCTCGGATCATAACCGGCATATGGGCTAATCCCACCATGGCCGGTAAACTCGCCGCTAGAGTAGACAATCTACCCGTGCTGGAGAATAATGCCACTATAAGTACAATCGCGATTCCTGGGATCTCTGTGACTCTCTCATAGATTATAGTTATAAACGACCTCTCTACAGGCACGTCTTCTGTGGCCCTCAGCCAGCCCGCTCTGAAACCCTCTCCGCCGAATTTAAGGCTCGGTGTTATGTTATTGAATAGTATGCCTCCCATTATTGCTGTATAGACGTTCAGGAAAGTGACTCTGCTCCCCAGCCTCTTTAGGGCAAGATGCCATCTTAGAGCCCAGAGCAACGTGCTAGCTATGTATATGATTACAGCTAGCATGTATGTTGCTGCTCCACTGCCCACAGCACCACCAAAGATTCTTATATTATATATTATATTGGTTGTATTGATGTTCACTTGGGACACCGCTCCATAGACATCAGCTCTCTAAGGCCTGTTAGACCAGATGCCAGGGGGTCAAGCTTTAATTTCTTCATATACCCCCCTCCTCTACTGCTGGGGGTTAATAAGGGGGGATTACTATGGAGATGCAATACGCGAGGTATGAGGAGGCAAAAGTCATAGGAAAACACGTGTACGGTAATCTCATAAACTGCAATAACGTGGAAGCCCTACGCGACCCCCATACATTAGAGGAGATCGTCAGGAAATCAGCAGATGTCGGCAACATGACAATCCTAGACGTCAAGTCGTGGAAAATCGGGGAAGGCGTGAGCGTAGTCGCCGTTATCCTAGAGAGCCACATAACGATACATACATGGCCCGAGTACCGGTTCGCAACAGTCGATGTATACAGCTGTGGTAGCCACACTGACCCCGAAGCGGCATTCGAATACATAGTAGACGTGTTAAAGCCGGAAAAGGTAGAGAGTGGCTTCACGGACAGAAGCTTGGAATAGGAAACGCCCCCGGGGGAGGCTATAGTCTCCCGGGGGATCGTCGTCACTGCGGGAGCCGTGGCTTCAAGTCAACCCGACATTTTTATCTGTACCTAGTTGCTCTAGCAAGCTAGCCAGTAGACGTTATATCTATGATCGTGACATTCTGTATACTACGTGATGAGGCCGAATTGAGTGAGCCCGTATACATTCGAGAGGGATATGAGTACGCAGTGGAGATACTTAAAAGGCTCATTTCCATCCCAAGTGTATCTCCACGCGGCGAACACTATAGCGAAATCGCATCCCTCCTTGAAAAAGAACTTTCAAGCATGGCGGATTCTGTAACTACAATCAAGGTCCCGAGAGAATACCAGGAGAGATACTGTGCCGAGGCTGGTGAGAACCCCCGCTACATAGTTCTCGCGAAGATCAAAGGAACTTCTAATAAAACTCTTCATTTCAATGGACATTATGATGTAGTTCCAGGTGGACAGGGGTGGAAAATTACTAGCCCATTCAACCCGGTTGTAGTCGAAGGGAAACTGTATGGAAGAGGAGCTATAGACATGAAGGGAGGCATCGCAGCCGTCTTAGGAGCGATTAAAGCATTACAGGCATCAGGTAGTAAAGCGTTCCACAACATCGAGATAGCACTTGTACCCGACGAGGAAATCGGCGGCGACTGCGGCACCAAGTACCTGGTAAACGGGGTCCTGAAAGAAAAACTCCCAGACTACGTAATTATACCCGAGCCAAGCGGGCTCCAACACCCATGGAACGGACATAAGGGCCTTCTATGGACACGCCTGACCGTCATAGGCAAAAACGCCCATGGAAGCACTCCGTGGAGGGGAAAGAACGCCTTCCTACTCGCATCCCAGCTCGCTATAGACCTACAGAAAACTTACACATCGATTCTGTCGACCAGGAAAAGTAAATACAAGACGATACCCGAAGAGTCCATGTACCCCACGGTCATGATAGGAGGCGAGGCTGGCGTAAAAGGCGGAGGTAAGACCAATCAGGTACCGGGAGAGTTCTATTTCACACTAGATAGAAGACTGATACCTGAAGAGAAGGTTAGCGATGTCAAAGCCGAGATAGAGGCTATCACCAGGTGGCTGTCCACGCTCCACGGCCTAGAGTATAGGATTGAATACATGAGTGAAATGGAGCCCGCCATAAATGAGCCCAAAGAATTATACAACGCTCTGAAGACAGCTGCGCAGAGAGTCGGGATCAGCCTAGGAGAGCCTGTAGTTTGCCCCGGAGGACTCGATCTACGGTACTATACTATGAAGGGGATAGAGACCCTGGCCTACGGACCCAGCGGGGAGACGGCTCATGCGCCAGACGAGTTCATCGATCTACGCGAACTAGAGAAGCTCGTAGGAATCTACTATTACTTGATCGTGGATAGTTCGTTGTGGAGCTAGATGACTGCAACTTTAAGCACCGAGACGATCAGGATCGCTAGGAGGCCCATTCCAAGAGCTCTAAGTATGGAGTGAAGGGGGCTCTCACCGCTCACCCTTGACAAATACCAGCCCAAAACACCCATCGATGCAAGCCCTATACCGAGAGAGGCGAGGTAAGCCGGGTATGGTAGGACTAGGCCCATGCTAGCCAATATAAGTGGAAGGGCTATGAGAGAGGGGAATATCAGAGCCCCAAAACCGCTCCATAGGGCTACATATAAGGGTATAAGCCTAGCGGCCTTCCAGTGTATGCTTCCCTTAAGGGTGTGGGCTAGCTTGCGTTCGAGGTCCCTGTACTCCTTAAGTCTCTCGGCTCTCTCGGACAGGTAAACTCCTAGCATTGCGCTTATAGCGCCCATGGCCACGCCGCCGCCTATGATCCCCATGGCTAGTAGCTTCATATCGGCTTCTGGCCCGTAGCCCCCTACGCTTACTCCCAGCGCTGCCACTATACTGTCTATACTGTTGGTTATGAACATCCTCCTCGCTATCGATTTGACGTCGCTGTAGATTCTAGTCACAGTTCTTAGATCCTGTATGAGCTCCTTCAACTTCAACTTTGTTGGTCTCACCCCCGAATGCTGGGCCGTGGCTTTCTAGATATGATTTAAGAAATAATATGGGGTTGCGTTTTGGGTTATTTGATGCGTCTTCTCTGTTGTTTTTTAATTTTGGCTGGAAGAGGCCTTCCATATACTATCTCCTGGCTCCCATTCATTAAGTCGTATATCCTTAGTTTCCCATTGACTGGCTTGATAAGTAGCTTCTCTACTATTACCTTTGTCCCGCATACTGGGCAACGGTAGTATCTTGTAATCCTCCTGCCGGTAGAGTTTTTCTCGGCCTCCATCATGTATACCATTGGGACCTTGCATTTCGGGCAGAGCATTGTCTCCTTCTCGTTCTCTGGCTTCATTTCTCGACACCCTCTTTCCCTGTTGCCGGGTCTTCCTGTCTCCATGTCTGCTTCTAGCGTGTTCTGAGGCCTTGCTACCTCTCTACTTAGATTACTGATACCCAGACCTTTATTATGTGTTGGGTTAAACAGACTCCTTTAGTAGGAGGTACTAGTATTACGTGAAGGCAGGTAAGGGAGGTGTATAATGCTTGAAGATATGGGAGGTAGCGCGAGAGGCTGCAGCCAAGGTGCTGCCGAATGCGCCTCTCACAAGGATACGCGCTATCTTCAGGGATACAGAGGAGAGAATAATACCAATAATAAAAGATGAAAAAACTAATAAATTTTATGGTTTCTTAACACGCATCGAAGCGATCATACCAACAAGTACTAGGACGAATCTACGCGTCTCCGATGTCGCCCGCGAGTTCCCACAGCTAGACGTTGACATGAGTATCGATGAGGCCTTCAAAACCCTGGAGGAGTTCAAGGTAGATGCAGCACCCGTAGTCGATCGCGACGGCAAGCTGGTCGGCGTTGTTACACTAAGAGATATACTAGCCGCCTTTCTATCCCGAGAGTTCAAGCCGCTAGCAGAGACAGTCGCCGAGGCAATGACCGTAAAGAACCTAGACGACTACATTGTCACCCCGGATACACCGATAAACAAGGTATGGTCGAAGTTCGTGTTCAAAGGCATACCCGGCGTTGTAGTAGTGAGGAGCAAGGAGGAGCCAGTCCCCATCGGTGTCATAACGCCTTTCGACTTGATTAGGAAGGGTAGATGGAGGTTCCATAGAGAGATCAGAGCCGGGAAGATAGTGACCCCAGCCAAGGTTAGGAGGATCATGACTAGAGGAGTAGTCGTAGCTACCCCCGACACACCAATCGAGCAAGCAGCAAAGATCATGGCGGATAACGACTTCTCCATAATACCAGTGGTAGACGAGGAGGGGAAGATAGTCGGTATACTGACTCAAGCCGACATGGTAAAGGTGTACATTGAGGGTGCAAAGCCCGGTAGAGTGCCTCGCAAACCCCTACCACTACCGAAACCCGTTGCACCTGAAGAGAAAGTCTACTATAGGAGCGAGCAGAGCTTGATCCAGGAGACCGTAACAAAAGCACCCAAGGGAGTATACAAGGAGTTAGGTGTAGTAGCCGGTGACATAGCCAGGGAAGAGCTTCCATCCATAACTATAAACGATACCGTCGAGCATGCGAGGAAAGAAATGCTCAGGAGGAAAACAGACTATCTCTTGGTCGTGGACGAGGCCGGGAGGATAGTTGGAGTCGTCTCTAAGTGGAACATGCTGAAGGCCATCGCGTTAAAGGGACCGATATGGCGTAGGAGGATTTACGACAAGTTCTTCATAGACTTCGTCATGACAAAGGTGGTACCACGAGTCAGAGCCGATGAGCCTGTTGAGAATGTCGCTCTGAAGATGTTGTCTAACAATGCGGAGGTCGCGATAGTAGAAGACAACGATGGTAACATTGTTGGATTCATTACAAAGGACGACTTGATAGAGGCCTATGCGAAGCACCAGGTAGGCAAACTCTACGTGGAGAACGTAATGGTCCCCATAAAAACCGCGAGAGTACACCCGCACCACAGCCTGGCGCATGCCATCAACAAAATGACTACATTCATGCTTGACGCGTTAGTAGTCTCAGAAGGAGACAGGGTCTACGGCGTAATAAGCTCTAACAGACTCCCATTCATGGCATACGAAGACTCACTCATAGCAAGGAAGAGTAGACGGCTAATATGGGTCAGGAGGCTCATAAAAGCAGGGCCAAAGAAGGCCAGGTATGTCAAGGTAATGCCGCTAATGGCAGCCGACGTTATGGTCCCCGTCAAGACACAGCTGACGCCAAAAGACACGGTGCTAAAGGCTATACAGGCGTTCAAAGAGGAAAACGTGGACGGGCTCCCGGTAGTAGACGAGGAAGGCCGGCTAGTAGGAATGGTGTCAAAGAACACGATCCTGAGAGAGATGGCACGCCACGCAAGAGTAGAAGCACTACCTGCACCAGCCATTGAAGAGAGGAAAGAGGCCCCGAAGCAAGGCTAAAAATAACACCTCTACCCAGGACCCCCACTACCCGGCTATGAAGATGGTGGAGCGACGCTGACCAGCCCGGGATGAAGACCGACTTTCCTCAGAGCCCTCAAAACCCTAATCCAACTCCCAAAATAGCCCGATGTTCATAGACCTACCCTTCATAGATGCCAAAGCGCTTGAGGCCTCCAGAGTCCAAACACTTTTACTCAACCCCACTACGCTACCCGGACAGTTAGCCGGGCATAGAATAGTTCGTTGCGTGGAGAACTCGCGTGTAGATAGCTTTCAATCGAATTGGTGGGCCCGGGGGGATTTGAACCCCCGACCACCCGGTTATGAGCCGGGCGCTCTACCTGGCTGAGCTACGGGCCCAGATGCCGGGCGCCCGTCCCGTCATGGGTATTACTACGGGATGGGGATTTATCTTCTACGCTTTCCCATGGAGGTACTCTATCTGCTCGGGGGTAAGCTTATCTATATCAATGCCCATCGTCTCCAGTTTCAGCCTCGCGACCAGCTCATCCTGGTCTCTGGATACATTATAGACCCTCCTCTCAAGCCTCGACGCGTTCTCCTTCAGATATAGCAGTGAGAGTGCCTGGTTCGCGAAGCTCATGTCCATGACCTCGCTCGGGTGACCCTCGGCAGCGACTAGATTGACGAGCCTGCCCTCAGCCAACAGGTAAAGCCTCCTACCGTCAGCTAGTCTATACTCGGTGACATACTTCCTGAGCTCTCGTTTAGACACCGCCACCTCTTCCAGCTCTCTTACATTTATCTCGACGTTGAAGTGGCCCGCATTGGCCAATACCGCACCGTCCCTCATTTTGAGGAAATGCTCTCGCCTAATCACGTCTCTGTTGCTCGTGGCGGTGATGAAGATCTCGCCTATCTCTGCTGCCTTATCCATGGTCATGACCTCGAACCCGTCCATGACGGCTTCTAACGCCCTGATAGGATCGACCTCTGTCACAATGACCCTTGCACCCATTCCCTTAAGCCTCATGGCTATGCCACGACCAACCCATCCATAGCCAGCGACTACCGCCTTCCTTCCAGCTAACAGTATGTTAGTGGCGCGGAGGATTCCGTCTATTGTGCTCTGCCCGGTACCATACCTGTTATCGAAGAGGTACTTTGTCATTGCATTATTCACGGCTATAATCGGATATAGGAGCTTGCCCTCTCTCTCAAGGGCCTTCTCCCTCAATACCCCAGTAGTTGTCTCCTCCGTGCCCCCGACGACCTCCTCGGCAACGTCCCTCCTCTTCTCGTTTAGGTAAACGTGTAGATCTCCCCCGTCATCTACTGCCAGGTGAGGACGTGCTCCCGCGACCTTGTCAATAGCCCAGGAATACTCTTCCGCCGACATGCCCCTCCACGCAAACACGTTTATCCCGTCCTCAACAAGCGCCGCCGCGACATCATCCTGCGTGGACAAGGGGTTGCTCGCAGCGAGGTAAACCTCTGCTCCCCAGGCCTTGAGGGTACGCGCCAGGACTGCCGTCTCCTTGGTTACATGCAGTACCATCGACACCCTATAGCCCGACAGAGGCCTCTCCCCCTCGTACCTTCTCCTCAACTCTACTACAACGGGCATGTGTGCCTCTGCCCACTCGATCTTCCTCCAACCCTCACTAGACAATGAGGGATCACGGATCCTATACTCCACCACACTACGACACCTTCAGATACGCTGATACCCGGGATTAATCAAAATAAATAACACGCTGGCTAGGCACTCGATGAGCCCGGACTGGTGCTCTGGAATGGGTAGGAGGAGGAAGAGGAGGAAGAGGATAGTAAAGAAGCGTACACTGCCGCCGAGGTACTTCCAGTGCCCTCGATGCGGTAGTATGACCCTCACAGTGGACTTTAAGAAGAGTGGAGAGCCTAGGACCAAGCTAGCCATAGTCCGTTGTGGCACCTGTGGCCTTTACTGTGAACTCAAGGTTCCCGACGTGCTTGATAGGGTTGATGTATACAATAAGATCGTTGACATGGTTTACGAGGACCGGCTTGAGGAGTGCTCGCAGGGAGAGTCGGGAGGAGAGGAAGTGGTAGAGCATGAAGGGGAAGCTGCTGAACTGGTTGAAGGAGGAGAGGAGGAAGAGTAGACTACACTTCACACTTATCGACCCAGACAAGGACTCCCCCGAATCTGCCCTGGAGAGGGCCAAGAGGGCCAGAGATGCGGGTACCGACGCCATACTAGTAGGGGGCTCAACGGGAGTCCACGAGCCCACCCTATCAAAGACTGTCGAGGCACTGAAGAACACGGGGCTACCAGTCATATTGTTCCCAGGCAACCTCAATGGACTGACGCCGAAGGCCGATGCCGTTCTATTCATGACCCTCCTGAACAGTGAAGACGTATACTATCTCTCGGGCGTGCAGGTCCAGGCCGCGCCGCTAGTACTCAAGATGGGACTCGAACCCATACCCACAGCATACATTATCGTCGGATACGGGGGCGCCGCCGGATACATAGGGAGGGCCAGGCCAATCCCCTACGAGCACCCAGAACTCGTCGCCATCCACGCCCTAGCAGGAGCCATGATGGGCGCAGAAGTGATATACCTAGAAGCTGGGAGCGGGGCGCCCGACCCAGTCCCCCCAGAAGCCGTATCCTATGCCAAGAACCTGCTAGGCCAGGCGGGGCTAGACCCCCTACTCCTAGTTGGGGGAGGAGTGAGGGACCCCCAAACAGCACGAGAACTCGCATCCGCCGGGGCAGACGGGCTCGTCACGGGGACCCTCGCAGAGAAGAGGCCAGAGATGCTGGAAGAGGTAATAGAGGCCTTCAAAAAGGGCTAAGAGGTTCCCTCACGGCATCCAGCCAACTTAAAGTCTAAACCATACTTCGAGAGCACAGCGTCCTCGACATCCACACCCACCAGATTCGCTATGCTAATAGTCCAGGCCAACACATCCGCCACCTCCTCCCTAATCCTGTCATGCCTCCCGCTCCTAAGAGCCTCAGCGAGTTCACCGACCTCCTCCACCAGCCATGAAAACGTCTCGAAGAGCCCCCTCTCCCTATCCCTCTCAAGATACGCGGCCCTCATAGCCTCCGCAAAGCATCTCAGGGTCAAGGCCAATACATTGACACCCACGCACCGATATGCCCCGGTTAAGTTAATTTAGCCTCTTCAACCAACCCCTGGAAACCTGGGTGTACAGGCTATGGCCAAGAAGAGGAAGAGGGAAGGCGGCCCCATGAGCGCCGCGGGATTAATAGCGTTCTACGACGAATACGAGGGCAAGATAAAGATGAGCCCCACAACCCTAGTCCTGGCATCAACCGTCTTCGCCGCCATAGTGGTCATCGCCCACATGATCTTCTAGAGCCAACATCCTCCTAACAATAACAGCTAGGCCCCCAGTCAATACCTCCCACACAATAGCCGCCACGTCCCCCGGACCCAGCGACCCCGAGAGATCCCTGAAACGCCCCTCCCTCAACGCTATCCTAACCGCATAGACATGCGTGCAGCCAGCAACCCCCCTCCTACTGGTCCTCATCGTAAACCCGGGACAACTACAGTAATGGCCGTCGACTAGTAGGTAATCCCCGTGATCGCCAAGGTATACCATTAGGGGAGGGTCCCTCCACAAGCGGACGAACCTGTTAGAGTAGGCAAGGGCCCTCACCTTCTCGACCCATTGACCTGGAGGATCCGAGGATAGGAGTTCTTCCACGGACTCATAGGGTGTGGGCTCGCTCGAACCTTAACACCTCCCATCCACAATCGTCTCGGCCGACCACAACATAATCGGTATAGCCTATAAAGAGACCCGTCTCGACCACGCCCGGTATACTGCATAGGAACCCCTCAACCTCCAGAGGGTCCCTCAAGGGACCCGTGTGGACATCCACAATGACCCCTCCCCAGTCGCTGATCACCGGGCCATCCTTGCCGCCACCGGTCCGTGGAGCCGTGTCGGGGAACCTCCTACGTATAGCCTCGACTACTGGTGTTAACGCGTCCTTCACGACCTCGACCGGGATCGGCCTCCTGGAGCCTAGTCGTGAAACGAGCTTCTCCCTGGTTACTATGAAGATGTTCAGCCTACTCCTACTAGCCAGTATCTTCTCCCCGAGGAGCGCTGCTCCCCGCCCCTTGACCAGGTTACCCTTTGGATCCACCTCGTCGGCGCCATCTATATAGACGTCTAGTACGGGGGCTACGCTGGGATGCACGGGGACATAGCCTCTCTCGGCCAGCATCAACGCTGAGGCCAGGCTCGACGAGGCTATCACTGATGGGTTTATGCCTGTAGAGGGGAGTGCTTCTATTAGTTGGGCGACTGTGGATCCCGTGCCTATGCCGATTCTATCGACTTCTATGCCTAGATCCCTGACGAGCTGTAGAGCTCCCAGTGCAGCCGCCTTCTTAGCGTTGCAGCCCTCCAGGACGATGCACCCATGTCTACCTTATACCACGTTAGGATATTATTGTGGGTGTCTACAAGAGGTCCAGTGGAAACAGAGGGGTCCTTTTATACCCTGCACCACGGGCCAATTACACCCCCTCGCCCCATAGGTTCCACTGGATCC
>WWDN01000021.1:0-25093 GCA_035615875.1 Thermodiscus sp.
AGATGTGTATAAGAGACAGTGTATAGCCTGGTTGCTATAATAATCTTCAGTGGATCATGGACGCGGCGAGAAATCTCGGCGGGGAAGGGTGCTGCCACGTGCATAGTCCTGGGAGCCTTAGGGAGCGTCTGAGAGAACTGGTCCCTGTTATCGTAGACGCCAGCGACCTCCACCTATTGACTAGCCATGCTCTGAGGGGCGACAAGCCCGATGCAAGCATCCTCATCGCCTTCGGAAAGGCTAGTGTACCTATGGCCCGCGCAGCGGTCGAGCTACTAGGAGACAGGGTTGAGGGCGGCGTTGTAGTTATTCCAAAGTGGAGGAGTGCTGAGAAGATCAGTGGGCTTGAGGTGATCCAGGCTAGCCACCCCATACCCGATGAGGATAGCCTGAGGGCTGGTGAGGCGGTCGTAGAGTGGGCTAGGTCCTCGGCGGGTAAGGGGCTCATCGTCCTCGTATCCGGTGGTGGCAGCGCTCTAGTGGAGAAGCCGCAGCCCGGGTTAACGATAGACGATATCGTGGAGGCTACGAGACAACTCCTATACTCTGGGGCGAATATACACGAGATAAACACCGTTAGGAAGCATTTGAGCCTGGTTAAGGGTGGGTGGCTCGCAAAGCACGCTTCCCCAGGTCCCGTCTACGGCTTCTACGCAAGCGACGTGCCGGGAGACAGGCTCGAATCAATCGCGTCCGGGCCCACAGTACCCGACCCCACGACTTACGGCGATGCACTTAGGGTAGTAGATAAGTACGGTCTGCGGGACAAGATGCCGGAGCGTGTAATCGAGGTCCTGGAGGAGGGTTTGAGGGGTCTCCGACCAGAGACCCCCAAGCCGGGCGACGCGGTGTTCGGCAACGTCTCCAACAGGCTTGTCGCATCTAATCTAGACGTGCTGAGGAGGCTGGCATCATTCCTAGAAGGACAGGGATACAACGCTATCATACTCACGAGCCGACTTGACGGCGAGAGCAGGGAGGCTGGCAGGATCCTAGCCTCAATAGCGTTAGAGGCGTACGAGAGGGGCATACCCGTGGAGACGCCAGCGGCGTTAATCCTTGGAGGAGAGACTACCGTGACCGTGAGGAACCCCGGGGGCAAGGGGGGTAGGAATCAGGAGCTGGCTCTGGCCTGGCTAGTCTCCGTGGACTACTGGCTCGGTGGTGACAGGGTTATGGGTTTACTGGCTATGGACACGGATGGAATAGACGGTAATAGCGATGCAGCCGGCGCAATCGTCGTCTCTGGTGACACCGGTGAGTTGAGGCTCAAGGGATTGGATCCCGGCGAGTATCTGGACTCGAATAACTCTTATGAAGCCCTGAAGGCTATAGACGGGTTAATTGTTACGGGTCCCCTTGACTCCAACCTTAACAGTGTGGTCGTCGTGCTAGTCGAGAAGGGCGCCGGAGGCTGATCGCGGGGTTTTTAGGATCGAGTGGGTTGCCTCGTGTAACCCGGTGTTCTTCATAACCCTCCCTGGGATCTCTCAGTCCCAGGCGGGTTCTGCGTCAGCTAGGTCTTCATCGGCTTCTTTCCCTTTTCCTCTTGTTGGTATACAGCGTATATCTTGGTGATTATGCCTTCCTCCTCGTTGCAGTTTGCCCTAGCCCCTACATAGTCTCCCTCCCTGTACTCCCTGGTATATTCTTTTTCTCCGCATTGCAGCAGCGTGTATACCTTCTTTTGCCCGGTAACCTGTATCTTCTTCAGTTCCTTCGCCTGTTGCAACGCCAGTGCTATGGCTATGCCTAGGAATAGGAGGAGTAGGAGTGACTGCATCCAGTCCGGGAATAGCGGGTTAGCCATTCCATCACACACCCCGGGGCTACTTGACGCCTATAGTGTTACCCACACCTATCACAACCACGGTTTCGCCTTCACTGGTCTCCGATCTTATGATCTCCTTCACCCTCTCCACAGCGTCCTCCACGGAGTCGGCTATCTCCTTCTTCATAGCCTGGATCGCCTCTTCAAGGCCCATCTTGATGACTACAGCCCTCAGGGGTATATCGTACTTAGCGGCTATCCTCTCGAAGCTGATCTTCTCGGGGCCCGGGTCGCCGATCGCAGCGCCCACCCCGTCGGCTATCGACCCTGTCTCCTCTCCCTCCAGTTTTAGGGCCGCGTCGACCGTTACGATGAGTGACGGCTTCTCGCCTCTACCTACAAGCTCTTCTATTAGCTTAGCCGTGGCTACACCCGGCTTTCCCACGCTTGACCCCGGCCCTTTTGCCTTGACGATATACGTCTTCCGCCCCTCGACTTCAGCCACACTATAGACTGTCTCCTCGTCGATCTCCTTCCAGACGGCATCGTAGCCTGCCAGGTTCAATGCCACCATCGGCCCGGCAGAGTCTCCTATAGGGACGCCTTTGAGGAAGTCGTCCAACGCATCCCTATACATCCTGGCTATCCTCAGTATCTGGGGCATAATGAGTTGCAGCTGCATGATGAGTATCCAGTTCTTGGTCTTCTCACCGGTTATGAGCAGGTGCCGCACATACTTGTATATGAAGTTTAGGGCTGAGGCGATCTCGGAAGCGGTCTCAGCCCTGCTCCTAGTGTACTCGTCGGCCTCCGGCATGGCCTCTCTGAAGACGTCCTTGAACCTTCTCCTCCGCACGTCCAGGAGGTGTTGGAGCCTCCGTATTATATCGGTCGGCTCCAGGTCGACTGGGCTTATGACGAAGAACTCGCTTAGCCTGTCCAATAGCTTCTTCGGGTTCTTGGCCTTGTTGGCGTTCATGAAGTCGAGCGTCTTCCTCCTAGCTTCCTCCGCCATGGAGTTGATTATTACTAGCTTGGCCTTTATGTCCCTGCTCCACACGTACACCTGGAACCTCTGGTTGACGCCTAGGAAGAGTAGTATGAATATGAGTAGGAATAGTAGCTGGCTTATGGCGCTTATCCAGTCCGCTAGGCTTGCAGCCTCCACCAACGCGTCAGCAACCCTTTCTACTCTGGACTCGGATACGAGGGTTAAATCTTAGTATAATTAGTTTGGGGTTTACCCTGTGTTACACTCCGGGCACGTAGTCACTATGACCCTGTCCTTTAGTATCAGGAACGTGTGCTCGAACTGTGACACCATCCCCCTGCTGGCCTCTACTAGGATCGGGTAATCGTATAGTATGCCCTTTGCTACGAGGCTCTTTATAGCAGGCTCTATTTCCTCGGGTTTAAACTTCTGGAGGAGCCATCGCGGGGTGAAGGGTAGCGTGCGATAGTTATCTATTATATACTGCAGTATCTCCTCCTCTATACTAGATAGCTTGTACTTTCCCCTCCTGCCAGTATAGGAGTAGATGTTCGTGATTCCACCCTCCCTCACGAACCCCCTCCCATTGGTTGCAAAGGGTTCTACCGCCACGAGGGTCCCAGGCTTGAGCCTCTTGTGGAACGTCGTCCTATCGGGGTAGTTGGGTATCTGTGTGCCAGCATGTATCCTCCACCTGTCTATGGTATGGCCTGTCAAGTTCCTTATCGGCTTGAACCCATAGCTCCTTATTGTCGACTCCACGGTCCTACCTATATCATATATCCTGACATTGGGCTTCATTATCGCTACAACTCTCTCCAAGGCGGCCCTGGAGGCTTCGAGGAGCCTCTCGTAGAGGCCTGATAAGTCGACTGTCACCGCTGTATCAGCGATGTACCCGTCGACTGCGACTCCTATATCTACCTTAACCACCTCCATGCCGACTAGCTTCACGTCATCATCTATACCGGGGGTATAGTGGGCCGCCACCTCGTTTACACTAAAGTTGCAAGGGAAGGCTGGCACAGCACCCATATCCCGGATCAACTCCTCAACCTTCTCGCAGACCTCCCTGGCTGAGGAGCCGGACCTAACGAGCCCGGCACTACGATCCCGGACCCTGGCCGCTATCTCGCCAGCCTTAACCAGCTTCTCAACGGCCTCATCGGAGAAGCTTGACATCCCCCTTCGAGCCCTCCACACGATCCCTCTACTTATGGAGAATCGTTTAACTTTAAGAGCTTGGAGCCCTAACTGTTATCCTGGAAGTAGTCGGGGTGAAGGATAATGGCGTATCTAAAATACTACGGGCACTCCGCATTCGAACTATACGTTGATGGCAAGAAGATACTCATAGACCCCTACCTCTCAAACCCACTATCGCCCGTGAAGGCAAGCGAGATACGGGACGTCGACCTAGTCGTGCTAACCCATGGACACGGAGATCACCTGGGAGACGCCGAGGTGATCCTAAGGAACAACCCCAAGGCAAAGGTCGTAGCCATATTCGAGCTAGCCAACCACGTAGGCGAGAGGATAGGCGATCCCTCAAGAGCCATTGGAGGCAACATCGGCGGCCCCATGCTAGTCGACGGGCTAAAGATAGCGCTCGTCCCAGCAACCCACAGCAGCCCCATAGGGGCCCCCACAGGAGTCGTGATTATCTCAAGCGAGGGAACAGTGTATCACGCCGGGGACACCGGGGTTACCATGGATATGGCCCTTGTGGGAGAAATATACAAGCCCGACATCGCGCTACTCCCGATAGGAGGCCACTTCACCATGGATCCCGTCGAGGCAGCCAAAGCCGTGGAGCTGATAAAGCCGAAGGTAGCGATTCCAATGCACTACAAGACGTTCCCCGTACTCTACGGTACCCCCGAGGAGTTCGAGAAGCTAGTCAAGGACAAGAGCCCCGACACGAAAGTCGTAGTTCTAAAGCCGGGCGAGAAGTACGAGTTCAAGTTCTAGAGGAGAGACAAACGCCTGAGAACCCTTGCCTTTTTACCTCCTCCACCTCCCATTCCTAGCCTAGTCCTAGAGGGCGTGCTTATCAGACATGGGGTACGATTTAACCCTCTGTGCTACATGAGAGAGCCACTCGGGGAAAGGTGACAAATGACCGGTAAGATAAGGCTCGCAGTGATAGACTATGACACGTGCAAGCCCAGGAAGTGTAGCTATGAATGCATCAATGTGTGCCCGGTCAACAAGAGCGGGAAGGGGATAGCGATACAGGCTGACAAGGAGAAGAAGGGCAAGCCCGTTATATTCGAAGACGTCTGTATAGGATGCGGCCTATGCGTCAAGGCCTGCCCCTTCGACGCGATATACATCGTGAACCTGCCAAGCGAACTCGAAGAAGAAGCCATACACCGGTATAGCGTGAACGGGTTCAAACTCTACAAGCTCCCCATACCCAAGGAAGGCAAAGTGGTTGGGCTGATCGGGAAGAATGGGACCGGTAAGACTACAGCGGTTAGGATACTGGGCGGCGAGTTGAAGCCGAACCTAGGCGTTCCAGGCTCTGATCCCGACTGGGACGAGATCGTGAAGAGGTTCCGTGGGAGCGAGCTGCAGACATACATGCAGAGGCTGGCCGATGGCAAGCTAAGGGTCGCCCACAAGATACAGTATGTTGACTTGGTGCCCCGATACTTGAAGGGTTCTATAGGCGAGTTGCTTGAGAGGGCCGATGAGAGGGGGATTGCTAGGGATCTCGCGGCCGAGGTGGGTCTTGACAGGATATGGGATAGGGATGTTAGGAAGGTGAGCGGCGGTGAGCTCCAGAAGATGCTTATCGTGGCCACCCTGTCTAAGGACGCCGACGTCTACATATTCGACGAGCCCAGTAGCTATCTCGACGTGAAGGAGAGGATGAGGCTGGCTAGCCTGATCACGAGGGAGGTGAAGCCCAACAGGTACTACCTGGTTATCGAGCACGACCTGGCAGTACTCGACTATGTGACAGAGGTCACCCATATACTATACGGGGAGCCCGGGGCCTACGGCATAGTATCCGCGCCCTACGGGACCAGGGTCGGGATCAACAACTTCCTCGAAGGCTACCTGCCGGCAGAGAACATTCGGCTTAGGAAGGAGGCCATCAGGTTCAGGAAACTGGCGGAGGCCACGGCCGAGGAAGTAACCGGAGGGGGAAGGAAATGGAAGTACCTAGAATGGCTAGACCTCAAGGTCAAGCGTGGGGACTTCACTCTGGAGGCCGAGGCAGGAGAGATATGGAGTGGTGAGGTCATCGGTATAGTCGGCCCCAACGGCATCGGGAAGACGACGTTCATAATGACCCTCGCAGGCAAGATAGAGCCTGTAGAGGGCGTCGTAGTGCTCGGAGGAGACTACCAGGTGAGCTACAAGCCCCAGTACGTGAGCCCAGAACTGTTCCCAGAGGGTGCAAGCGTGGGGGAGCTATTGAGGGAGGCGAACCCGGAGGCGGCGGTGCCGGGCTCCTGGCTATACATGGAGCTGGTCCAGAAGCTTAGGCTAAACAAGCTGTGGGATAGAGAGGCCAGGAAGCTGAGTGGCGGGGAGATGCAGAAGCTCGCCGTGGCACTGAGCCTGGCCAAAGAGGCAGACATCTACCTGCTCGACGAGCCAAGCGCTTATTTGGACGTCGAGGAGAGGCTAGCAGTCGCCAGGGCTATCAGGAGGGTTACGGAGACTAGGGGTGCCGCAGCCTTCGTCGTAGAGCACGACATACTGATCATCGACTTCATAAGCGATAAGCTGATGCCAGTGCTGGGCGAGCCCGGCTATAGGGGCCACGTCTATAAGCCCATGAGCCTCCACAAGGGCATGAACCTCTTCCTAAAGGATCTAGGGGTGACCTTCAGGAGGGACCCCGCTAGCGGGAGGCCCAGGGCCAACAAGCCTGGTAGCTTCCTCGATAGGATGCAGAAGTCCAAGGGGGAATACTACTACGGGGGCGCGTAAGGTAAACTATACTAATCTTTAAACCTTTACCGGCAACCTGGATACACGGGTGAAACTACTTGGCTGGAGAAAAGGTTACTGTAAGCGTTATAAAGGCCGATATAGGGAGCCTAGCCGGGCACCATAAGGTCCACCCCGACACCATGCTCGCCGCCTCAAGGGTCCTGGCGGAGGCCAGGAAGAAGGGCGTGATAAAGAGCTTCTACGTAACCCACGTCGGAGACGATCTACAGCTGATAATGACCCACTACAAGGGAGTCGACAGCCCGGAGATACACGAGCTCGCTTGGAACGCCTTCAAAGAAGCCACAAAGGTCGCCAAGGAACTAGGCCTATACGCCGCCGGGCAGGACCTTCTGAGCGACGCGTTCAGCGGTAACGTGAGGGGGCTCGGGCCGGGAGTAGCTGAGATGGAGTTCGTGGAGAGGCCATCCGAGCCAATAGTCGTCTTCATGGCTGACAAGACCGAGCCGGGAGCCTTCAACCTCCCGCTATTCAGGATGTTCGCCGATCCCTTCTCGACAGCGGGACTCGTGATAGATCCCAGGATGCATGACGGCTTCATATTCGAGGTCCTCGACGTGTTCGAGGGCAGGGTCGTCCAGTTAAAGGCTCCCGAGGAAATGTACGATATACTCGCCCTCATAGGGACCCCTGGAAGGTATGTTATAAAGAGGATCTACAGGAAGAGCGACGGAGAGATAGCCGCCGTAGTGAGCAGCGAGAGGCTGAACCTGATAGCAGGCAAGTACGTTGGAAAGGACGACCCGGTAGCGATAGTACGTGCACAGAGCGGGTTCCCGGCCGTTGGAGAGGTGCTAGAGCCCTTCAGCTTCCCACACCTGGTGGCTGGATGGATGAGGGGAAGCCACCACGGCCCCCTCATGCCCGTTGGCTTGAAGGACGCTAAGATGACTAGGTTCGACGGCCCGCCTAGGGTCGCGGCCCTAGGCTTCCAGGTCCATAACGGCGAGTTGATCGGGCCCGCTGATCTCTTCGACGACCCGGCCTTCGACGAGACTAGGAGGCTAGCGCAGATGATCGCCGATTACTTGAGGAGGCATGGACCCTTCATGCCGCACAGGCTTGGCCCCGAGGAGATGGAGTACACGACACTGCCGCAGATACTGAAGAGGATACACGACAGATTCAAGCCTGTAGAGATGGGTTACAAGCCCGTGGTCAAGCACAGCGAGGAGCTTACTGGCGAAGAGATACACGACTAGCCTCCATAAGAACCCCTACCTCCTCATTATTTATTTGGAGGTTGTACGCCATTGGAGAGAGTAGTGATCATAAACTACAAGGCCTATCCCCAAGCGTTCAGCGAGCCCGGGCTGGAGATAGCAAGGGCCGCGAGGCTGCTAGAAGGCAGGTTATCGAGTACTAGGGTAATCCTCTCTGTGCCATCGCCACTCGTGTATAAGATCGTTGAAGTCTATGACGACATCTATCTACAGCATCTAGATCCCGTGGACTATGGGTCGAAGACCGGGTTCCTCCCAGCTGTGTCGCTAGAGAAGCTTCCAGTCAAGGGAACCCTTGTAAATCATAGCGAGCATAAACTAGTCTACCGTGATGTGGCCCGGGTTATAGACGCTGTCAAGGGCGTCGGCAAGGAGGTGGTTGCGTGCGCCGATACTCCTGGTGAGGCCTCTGGACTAGCCTATCTCGGGCCCAGTGCCATAGCAGTGGAGCCGCCGGAGCTTATAGGAACGGGTATACCTGTCAGCAAGGCTAGACCCGAGGTTGTTACCATGAGTGTGGAGGCTGTGCATAAGGTGGATCCGGGTATACCGGTTCTTGCCGGAGCTGGAATCACTTCGGGGGATGATGTTAGACGGGCGTACGAGCTGGGGGCTAGGGGGGTATTGGTGGCTAGTGCCGTCATGAAGGCTGGGGACCCTGCCGGTAAGTTGGAAGAGTTAGCCGTGTCGCTCGATACAATATAAAGTTAAAAAATATAAGTATTAGAAAAATAATTATATTTTGGTTAGGGGCTGGAGCTGCTCTATACACTGGCTGGCGAGCCTCGAAATGCCGTCTTTCGAGAGCTTCGCCAGCTTCCTGGCTCTCCCACGACCCTTGACAACCTTGACTCTATCAGTCTCCACGACACCCAGCGACTCTAGCTCGCTGACGATCCTCAGCGCCATCGCGTAGCTGACGTTCAGCTTTTCCTTGATGTCACTGACCGTCAGCCCCTGTGGGTTATCCATTAGAAGCATTACTATTCTAGCCGAGACCTCTGGGTTAGCCGCCTTGAAGCAGTGGAGCAGGTGTCTTAGAGCCCTCTCAAGTTCTGCCTTATCTAACCCGACTTGTTTTGCCATTATTCATAACACCCCACACATCCTCTAACACGTTCGCTTTACGCTTTCCACGTCTTATTATGAGAATTCAAAGATTTTATTTGTTATTGAGTCATTATACATACATATTTCAATTACCTATCTACAATACAAACTTTACACATACTAATTGGTAATGATTCATGGAATCATTTTTAAGATAAAAACCTTTCAAGCCAACCAACCACTACCGGGAGGGATGAAGAGCCAACACCTAGCTGAAACCCTTCACACAGAGATGATGAATTCTCTGCGGCTCGACCCCCATAATACCCACAATGGGCCACCGCAAGGAGAGGGTGTGGGAGCCGCGTGATCGAGGGACTAGTTGAGAGGGAATGCCATGGATCCAGGTACCCTAAGGAATTCTACGCAAGAAGACCCGACACCGTGGCCCGGGACCTACTGGGGAGCCTCATAGTAGCCGGCTCTAAGACCTGTATAGTAATCGAGACGGAAGCCTACTTCGGCGACTGTGACCCAGGCTCCCGTGCCAGCAAGTACAAGGGTGGAAGGATTAGGGAGAGGCTCTACGGGGAGCCCGGCAGGTTCCTGGTTTACGGGATGCACGGGTGGCTGCTGACTAACATCGTCTCACACGAGCCTGGCCGGGGTGGAGCAGTGTTGTTGCGGTCTTGCTACTCGCCGATTGATGGAGTGGTTGAGGGGCCTGGGAAACTGTCTCGGTACCTGGGTATAACCATGGAATACGATGGAGTCAGGATCGGGGAAATGGGTAGTCCGGATGTGAGGTGCGGCTACAGGGCTAGGAGCCCAGCTAGGCTGCATCGCGTCAATGTCAGGGTAGATTTCGACGAGCCGTTTAGGTATGCTGATGAGGGGTTCTTTAGGCCTAGGCGTTATAGGCCCGAGAGGATCGTCGGGTTCATTTATTGTTGAAGAACCCGTACTTGACTCCAATGAAGAGTATGACCTCCATGTAGAGTATGATAGATGCCAGGCGGGCTCTCAGGGGGATACTATGGGTGAGGGAGGCCAATCCTATCAGCAGGTAGGGGAGGACTGTCACCGATACCACGATGATGCCGCATATCTTTGAGGCCCCGTAGAGGGATGATACGAAGGCTATTATAGGGAGGTAGCGTGTCACGGCCCTCGACAGCGCCTCCGTATACCTCTCACCCAAAGGATACTCACCCCCTTACCACTACCACCACGGCCATAACGGCTAGGAATACCGAGAACGCTACTGTAATTGTTCTACCCGACAATCGCACGCCAGTCGAGCTACCAGCGAAGCCTCCCACGAGCGACCCGGCCAGGAGGGATAACGCTAAGCACGGGTTCATGTAGCCGCTGGCATAGTATCCGAGGGCGCTGGCCGCGCCCGTTATCCCAACCATGAGCTTACTAGTCGCCACAGCCTCCTTGACGTCTATACCCAGTAGTCTGTTCAAGACGGGGACCTTCAATACACCACCTCCTATACCGGCTAGCGCGGATACCAGGCCAGCAGCGTACATAGCTGTAAACCCTACTACAGGCCTCCTCTTGGACCTGCTGGAAGGGGCTGCGGCTTGTTTCAGAACCACCGTCCTAGCCATCGATATGCTTATGAGTACTAGAACCGCTGCTAGTGTGAGCCTCATTATCCTCTCGAACCCGGCGGTGGCTATCATCACCCCAGTAATGCTCCCGGGTATCGTAACCGCCTCGGCGTAGACTGCGAACTCGTAGTTGATTAGATTCCTCTCCTCGTACACGTAGAGGCCGCCGATACTGGTCCCGACTATCGCGAGCAGGCTTGCGGGCACGGCTGTCAATATATCATAGCCGGCCAACAGTAGTAGCGGGGTCATTAGGGAGCCGCCGCCGACGCCTAGTATGGAGCCTAGGAAGCCTCCCAGAAAGCCAAAGGATAGGAAGACCACGGCGTCGAATAGGGTGGTCAACCGGCTACACCCTTGGAATTAAACCCTATCCGTTATCCTCCTCTTCTATAGCGAGGCCCGGCGGCATTGTTAGGGTGTCCTCGTCGACCATCTTAGCATCGCTACTGGGGATCCTGTAGCCCTTGAGCTCTAGGTATCTCCGTATGACGCTTTCCCTGCTCCTGCGTCCCGCCCTCCTCCACGCGGTTGGTTCGCCCAGCGCCAGGGCCGAGTATATCCTCTCCGCGGTCACATCGGCTAGGGGACAGTTGTCTAGGCAGAGCTTGCAGTGGATGCATGTTGCTTCATCGACTACAGGCCTGTACCTGTCTCCCTCTCTGACCACCTTTATGGCCCCTGTGGGACAGCTCGCTTCACACGCTTTACAGCCTGCACACGCATGCCAGCGGAATGCCAGCTTTAGGGTGTCGAGAGCCAGCTCCCTAGCCAGAACACCCTTAGCCCCCTCGACCTCTATTCTGTCCCCGGTGAAGACTACCCTGATATTGGAGGGTCCCCTGAGGACTATTCTGTCCTCTTCACGGGACTCTACCTTGAAGGATCCTAGCACCGTATACTGGTCCTCTATACTCTCCACTGGGAGGGACCCGTCTAGCTCCATCCTGGCGCCCTCGCCGTAGGCGAAGTACTTGAGGGAGGGTCTCAGCCACTTCTTATAGTAGGACTGCCAGTCGCCTAGTTTGAGGCCGATCCTCCGGGCCAGCCTCCCCTTCTGGGGCGCCGGGGTGAGCCACCTCCACAGGCCCTTCTTGACCCATAGTGTCGCGGAGGGACCCTCTAGCCCTATCCTCTCGGCCCACCTCCAAAGAACATTCTCCCACTTCCTCCATAGGTCCGGGTGTGTCTCCTCGACGTGCCTGTATTCCGCCGTGAAGGCTGCGGGGCACATGAAGCATCCTATCCTGTCGAAGCCCCTCTCGTATAGCGGGTTGTAGGGGAGCTTCCTGGACCATATGTAGAGCCAGACCAGTAGCTGCGTCCAATACTGTATCGGCGATATGTTCAGTATCTGGGGCAGCCACCTGTTCCTCCAGACGCGGGGGCTCCTAGCCCGGTCGAGGCTTTCGTAGGCTCTCTGGCCGACGATGTTGAGGGCCCCGTCCGGGAACCTCTCCTGGAGTAGCCTGGACAGCGGCGCTAGCTTTGTAACCTTGCAACACCACCTATAGTCTTTGCCAGGCGGGCCGATGGCTTCCACGGCCCTCCAGAACGCGTCCCCAGCGTCGGCTACCAGTAGTTCGAGGCCCTTCTCCTCGACTATCCTAGCAACGGATTCCCTAGTCTCCGGCAATTCTATTCCGGTGTCGTTGAATAGGACGTAGGGCTTTATCCCGGCTTCCAGCGTCAAGTTTAGCGCCGCCAGGCTGTCCTTGCCCCCGCTGTAGGATACGATGACTGGTTTATTCACCTTCTCGTTCATCACGTGTATGAATTTGACTGCCCTGGCCGAGTGGTAGTATAGGTAGTAGTCGTTGGCTTTGATAACGTCGCTCCACGTAGACCTCCTCTTGGACGCGTACGGCTCAGGGCGCCTCCAGAATATAGTATGGACCTTGACCTTGCCGCTCTCAGGGTGGACATAGCCAATGCCTAGGGGCTCGCCTTCAGCGTCTTCAAATGCGACCTGTGTCCCTGGTGGCAGGCCTGGGGTGTTCTCGTAGATCCACTTCCTCTTCAGGGTTTTTGCCGAGCCGTTTACCTTAATCCTAGGTAGCGGTTCGAGATGCCATACACGTGCTATGCCTGGGTATGAGAAGCGGAACCTCCAATGCTCCACCTGGGGGTCCCAGTAGAGCCTGCCTATGATCCTGCCGTCAGCCACTACCTCGTACATTAGGTCCATGAAGGGTACCTTGTTGAAGACCACTACGCTATATCCCCTGAGCATGTTGAAACCGTTGGAGGATCCGGCCTCGAACCTGTATCCGTCTTCAAGCCTCTTTAAGTCGTAGCTGAAAGCCGGCCTCACGTCGCCCGGATCCGTCACGTTTACAAACTGGCCTCTGCCGCCGTCGGGGCATTCTCGGCCTACCATGGGTATGTTTAGCTCTTGGCACCAGTAGGTCTCTCCTCTCACCGGCCACGCGTCGGGCCCTCGGCTCCTAGCCACATACCTGCACCCTTGCCAGAGTCTGTTATCAAGGGTTATTACCTGGAATCTTAAACGCGGATTCCCGACTGGAGGCTCGGGTGGATAACCTGATGGAGACGATAGTCATCAGGGCGGAGTACGGTAAAGTCGTCGAATCCAGCGTTGTCGAGGGAGACCTCTACAAGGTAGCCAAGGAGGAGGCCAGACAGGCTCTAGAGGAGTGGCAACCCGAGACCAGCGACTTCGTCATCGCGAGGGACTTCAGGGAGGTCGAGATCAAGCTACCGATCAACCCGGATCTCTACGATAGGCTTAGAGACATGGGGGTCCCCCTCTCTAGGTCCGGCGGCAAAGCATACGCAACCATACCAATAGTCCTCATCAGCTTTGACAGCGAGATGATTAGCGAGGAGGAGTACCAAGAGAAGAAGATCTATATAATAGCGCCTTACATCGACGAGGGCTTCAAGCTAGAGCTAGAGAAGGAGGCGGCTACACTAACGTCGCCCCGGGAGGCTCCTGAGGGGATCAGCGAGCTCTGAAGTGGATTGTCTCCTCGTCCCAGAGGACTCCACGGGCTAGGAGAGCCCTTATCCTGCCCGGAATAATGGGCTTGCCCTCCCCGTTGCATGGATAGGAGAAGGGTAGTGTTATTGTCACCTGGTAGAGGGGCGTCTCTAGGGTGAACTCTCCCTTCTCGCAGAGGTTGAGGCGGTCCACGCCTATCCCCCTTCTAACCTGGAGGGCTGCCCATACCGCGGTGTGAATGCTCATCTGACTAGCCCCTAGCCTCCTCTTGGATGCCCAGTCAAACATCGCCGAGAGGAGGATGCCCCGCATGCGGGGCGGGTGATCTCCCATTATCCCTCCTACTATGAAGGCTTCTGCAGTGGCTGCCTCCCAGGGCTGTAAGTCTCTCTCGGCCCATAGGTCTAGCACAATGCTCTTAGGGTTATCGTACAGCTCCCAGCTGTGCTCCCACCTCCACTTGATGCCCTCCGCGTCTAGTAGCGCTTGAGCCGCAGGGTCCCTTACTCCTGTCACGACCAGGTCCAGCCCGGCTTCCACGGCTTCGTCTCTGGCGACAGCGTACTCTGCTATCAGCCACCTGGTCGGGTGTTCCTCCATGTGTTCTATTACTACCAGGGCCATGGTCTCATCCATGCATTGGTCTCTAGCGACGGAGTTACATTTTTATATGAGGCTTTTCTTCACCTTGAAACAGCCCACAGAAGACTAGGGCAGAAGGACAAAGAGGTGGACACAGATGGTATGTGAGGGAGCACCTGAGGTAAGGATCGGTAGGAAGCCCGTAATGAACTACGTCCTGGCTATCCTGACGACCCTCATGGAGCAGGGCGTCGACAAGGTGGTAGTCAAGGCAAGGGGCCGCAACATCAACAAGGCCGTAGACGCAGTCGAGATAGTGAGGAACAGGTTCGCCAAGAACGTCAAAGTCGAGGCCTGCGAGATCGGCAGCCACGAGATAACAGTGACAGACCCCAACACCGGCCAGCAGAGGACCAGGAGAGTCAGCAGCATCGACATCTGCATCGCCAAGGAAGCCTAACGCCCCTAAAAAACCCCTAACCCGGGAAAACACTAGGGGAGGCAACAAAACGCGATTTTTCTAGGAAACCACTAGCCACCCCAATACCAGTCCTTCCCAACACGGTCACAGGCCGCAGTCCATGGTCTCTCCTATAGAACGCTGAGCTAGGAGTATTTAGGCCGGGAGAGGCCCGATCACGGCAATCCCCCGCGAGGCCACGGGGCCTCCCGGGCCCACCCGTGGAGGATTGTCCCCACAACACGGTTATATAGTGTTAACCCTAGGGGCCTCATCGACATCCATATGGGGCCCGGTATAGACTAATCCGGGTACGGCGTTTACGATAGGCGGGTATGCGGGGTTTGAAGGTAGCCATAGTAGACGGGTACAACGATGAGCCTGGGGGGCTAGGGGTCCCTCCCTACGTTGACGTATACCCGCGGCTCATAGCCGGTAGTATGTGGCTGGTGGACAAGACTACCAGGGTCGATTACGTAACTGTAGACCAGTTCAGGAGGAATGAAGGCCTGCTAGCTAGGAGGATGCGTGAGTACGACATAGTCGTTTTCATAGCAGGCGTGGTGGTGCCTGGCAAGTATATCGGAGGGACCCCGGCGAGGCCCGAGGAACTAGCCCGGTGGTCGAGGTCCATAGAGGGACCCTTGAAGATCCTAGTAGGCCCGGCGGCGAGGTGGGGCATGGGCTTCGAGGGCGGCAAACCCGCCTATCCTCCAAGGTATTTCCTGGATTCGGGCTTCGATGTACTGGTTAGGGGGGATGTGGAGGAGTACTTCTACGACCTAGCCCGTTACGGGCCCGAGAAGGCCAACCCATATCGCCTACGCAGGGACTATAGGCTCTACGAGGAGGCTGCTAGGCTAGGCTCCCGAATAGTGCGACAGCATCCAAGGCTCGGATGGGGCCTCATAGCGGAGATCGAAACCTACAGGGGCTGTGCCAGGTGGGTCAGCGGGGGCTGTAGCTTCTGCGTGGAACCCCTCCGGGGGAGGCCAATCCAGAGGGACCCCAGGGGTATAGTGAACGAGGTCGAGGCCCTCTACAAGTGGGGCGTACGTGCCTTCCGGCTGGGGAGGCAGGCCGACATACTCGTCTATGGCTCAGAGGAGCTGGCGGGGACGGAGTGGCCGAAGCCCAACCCAGAAGCCCTGAGAAGGGTCTTCCACGGGATAAGAACAGTGTCCCCAAGGCTTGAGGTGTTGCACATAGATAACGTTAACCCGGGGACTATAGCCCGCCACCCCGAGGAGAGTCGGGCGGCGTTGAAGATTATAGTAGAGTATCACACTGATGGAGACGTCGCGGCTATGGGCATCGAAACAGCGGATCCCCGCGTCGCCGAGGTAAATAATCTAAACACGACCCCTGAGGAGGCCCTATACGCCATAGAACTGGTCAACGAGATCGGCGGGCGCAGAGGGCCCTCGGGGCTACCGCATCTACTGCCAGGGATAAACTTCATACTGGGCCTGCCCGGCGAGACAAGCGAAACCTACAGGCTCAACCGCCTCTTCCTAGAGGAACTCCTCCGGAGGAATCTGCTCGTGAGGAGAGTCAACATACGACGCCTCCTACCACTCCCGTCGACACGCGTGTCCAGGACGAAGCATGGTATACGGGGGAGGCGCGAGAAGCATGCTAGGAGCTTTGTACACTGGGTTAGGAGCTTCTTCGACCGAGAGATGCTTAGGAGGATTGCACCGCGGGGCACGTTGCTCCGGGGTCTTTGGGTCGAGGAGTGTAGTAGTGCAGGTTACTGCTATGCGAGGCAGACGGGGAGTTATCCCCTGACCGTGATGATACCCTGCAGGAGCCTCTATAGACACGAGTTCCTCGACAGAGTCGTGGTTACCGGGATTCACTCCGCCAGGAGCCTTGAGGGCTTACCGGTGCCAGTCACCCCGGAATCCCGGGGGAAGGTGCTGGCAAAGGCCAGGGAGCTGGGCATAGTTGGAGAGGGGCCGTGGAGTCGTCTTTGCTAGCCGGGCTGGCCACCGCTTATGTGTGGTAGGACGGATATAATGTCTCCCTCCTGCACTTCCTCGTCGGGCTTCGCTGGCCTCCCATTCCTCAGTATCACTAGATCCTCGACGCTGACGTCGGGGGGGAGCTTGATTACATCCCTTATCCTCGATCCCTCGGCGGCATCGACTACTTGTTCTCGGCCTCCTGCGTATTCGGAGAGGTATCCAAAGTACTTTACAATAACCCTCATAGTCCTTACCCTCTCCGTATTGGGTGGTCCTGGAGACGGTTATCTATTTACGTATGCATTAAAGCTCGACATGGCACGTCTTCCTTATACGGGTCGTGTGAGGGTTTTGGCCTTGGGTGTACCGCCTAAGAAGTATATAGAGATGTATTTCCTGGAGCGCCGGCGCATCGTAGAGGCCCTGTTGAAGGCCAAGGGGATGGACGAGATAGAGGATCTTATCTATAAAAACTCGTTGCTATTAGCACCCACTGTAGCTACCTGTGGGCCCGCTGGGGTTAACGCGGCGCCGTTTATGGTCTCCTTTACAGTGAAGGACGAGTATATGGATGAGGCTATCTCGAAGATGAAGGGCATCATAGAGGATATGTACGGTGGCGGATGGAGGGCTATGGGCGCGGCTGCGAGATTCCTGTTAGAGTACGTCTATAACATCGAGAGGAGTAACCCGCTGATCCTAGTGTCACATCTAATGAGTAAGGGACACACCTACCGTAACATCATTGAGACTGGGAGGGCTACTATATCGATCCTCATTCCACCGGACCGTGGGGCTTTCGAGCTGAGGACTAGGGCAGAGATAATAGAGGAGGGACCCCTATATGAGTACGCTAACCTCCTCCACGACTTGATACACGTCGCCCCAGAGGGTGAGAGACACCACCCCTGGTACCCGGCTATCGTGTTTAGAGTAGAGGAGATCTATGATAACAGCTATCAGAGGCTAGGAGAGAAGATTTATCCCTAGTGGTTTTTCAGAGGCCTCCTCTAAGCCCATATTATTTCACCCTTTAATACTCGCACTGCCACTCATTATAGATGGCATCAGTCATTATATCGTGTGCCGGAGGGGTGTCTATTGCCTAAGGGATGGTGGGGTAGGCTACTCTGGATAGACCTGTCGAGGAGGGAGGCCAAGAAGGTCGAGTACCCGGCCGAATGGGCCATGGACTATCTCGGCGGCAGGGGTCTCGCGGCCAGGATCCTGTGGGAGTACTTGAAACCGGGCGTGGACCCGCTCTCGCCCGATAACCTGTTGATTCTAGCCGTGGGCCCGCTTACGGGCTTGCCCCTGCCAAGTAGTGGTAAGATGATCGTAGCCGCTAAGAGCCCGTTAACCGGGGGCTATGGCGATGGAAACGTTGGAAGCTGGGCCGGAGTCCATATGAGGCAGGCTGGATGGGACGCGATTGTGTTCGAGGGGGCCGCGGCTAAGCCCACAGTCGTCTATATCGAGGACGACGATGTGGTGTTTGACGACGCAGAGGATCTATGGGGGCTAAACACCTGGGACACCGAGAAGAAGCTTAAGGAGCGCTATGGTAAGAACGTCGGTATACTGGAGATCGGCCCAGCGGGCGAGAACCTCGTCAGGTATGCCACGGTCATCAGTCAGGAGGGTAGAAGCGCTGGCAGGCCCGGTATGGGGGCTGTCATGGGCTCCAAGAAGCTGAAGGCTGTCGTTGTGAAGGGCACGAAGAAGGTGGAGCTCCACGACCCTAAGAGGGTTAGGAATGAGGGCGCCAAGGCCTTCATAGACGTCAAGAAATCCAGGGCGTACGACTTCTGGATGCGGCAGGGCACCATGATGACCGTGGACTGGGCCCAGGAGGCCAGTGTGTTACCGACCTATAACTTCAGCGAGGGGGTATTCGACGGATACAAGGGTATAAACGGCTATACCATGGAGGAGATGAAGATAGACCAGAGGGGATGCCCGTACTGTAACATGGTATGCGGTAATGTAGTGAAGGATGCTGAAGGCTATCCGAGCGAGCTGGACTATGAAAACGTCGCTATGCTAGGGTCAAACATAGGCATAGATGATCTATCCAAGGTCGCAGTATTGAACAGGCTAGCGGACCTGGCGGGTATAGACACCATAAGCCTGGGATCAGTCCTCGCCTGGGCCACAGAGGCGAGCGAGAACAAGTTGATAGAGGAGAAGCTGGAATGGGGAGACTACGAAGCCTACAAGGCCCTCATAGACGATATAGTACATAGGAGGAGTAGCCTAGGCGAACTCCTCGCCAAGGGGGTTGCAGGGGCCTGCAAGGAGAAGGGCGGCTGCGACTTCGCGATACACGTGAAGGGACTCGAAGTCAGCGCCTACGATTGCCACGCTGCACCCGGCATGGCCCTCGCGTACGGCACCAGCCCGATAGGAGCTCACCACAAGGATGCATGGGTCATAAGCTGGGAGGTAGCTACCGATAGATTCGCGTACAGCAGGGAAAAGGCGGCGAAGGTCATAGAATTGCAACGGATACGTGGAGGACTGTTCGAGAGCTTCGTGGCCTGTAGGCTCCCGTGGGTCGAGGTTGGCCTGAGCCTGGAGTACTACCCGAGGATACTGACCGCGGCCACCGGAGTATCCTATGGATGGGACGAGCTGTATGCCGTGGCTGATAGGATCTATGCCCTTGTCAGAGCGCTGTGGATACGTGAACTGGGCTCCTGGAGCAGGGACATGGATATGCCTCCCGTGAAGTGGTTTAAGAAGCCCCTAACCAGGGGGCCGCTCGCTGGCGCCAAGCTAGACTACGACAAGTACCAGGAGCTGTTGAACTACTACTACGAGCTCAGGGGATGGGACGAGAGGGGGGTGCCGAAAAAGGAGACGTTGGAGAGGTTAGGGCTCGGATTCACAGTAGGGGTCCTCGACAAGATAGTTGGGTTGAACTAGATCACATAACCCTCCTCACGAAGCATTTTATCAATTTCCTTATATCTATTTCTCACGGTGACCTCAGTTACGCCAGCCACCTGGGCGACCTCCTTCTGAGTCTTCCTGATCCCCTGCTTTAGAGCCGCCAGGTATACTGCAGCGGCCGCTAGCCCAGAGGGGTCTTTGCCAGCCGTCAAGCCCTTGCTCCTAGCCATCTTCACTATCTTGATGGCCTCAGCCACTACCGGGTCTGGCAGGCCTAGTGCAGAGGCGATCCTGTAGACGAACCTCTCAGCGTCTATAACCGGGATCCTGATGTCTAGGTGCCTCACTAGGAGCCTGTAGTTCCTAGCAACCTCCCTCTTCGCGTCAATCTCCCTCATGCTCAGGTTCTTCGCTATATCGTCGAGTGTACACGGGTACCTGTGTTTACGGCATGCAGCGTATAGGGCTGCTGCGACCATGCTCTCGATACTACGCCCTCTTGTTAAGCCCTTGTTCGCCGCCTCCCTGTAGAGCCTAGCGGCCTCCTCCTTTATCTGTCTCGGCAGCTCTAGCCGGGCCGATATATCGTCTATGTACCTGAGTGCCTGGTTGATGTTCTTCTCTAGGCTGGTTAGGGCTGCTTTACCCCTCAAGCCCCTGGTCCTAAGATAGTCGAGCCTCTTGGAGAGGCCACGTATGCGGCCTCCCCTCGACGCCGATATGTATACGTCTACTCCTAGGTTCGGCTTTGAGAACTGTATGGGGCTTCCTACTCTAGTCCTCCTGGCCCTCTCCTCCGGCGTGTAGGCTCTCCACTCTGCCTCGTCGCCTATCATGTCCTCTTCTATGACTTCGCCGGTCTCTATGCATATCTTTATTCCCCTGGCGGGGTCGTAGGCTATCTTGTCTGGCGGACACTTTGTTTTCCTACGATTATTTTCGAATGATTCTTCCAAGCGGACCACCTCCTAGGCTGGGTTTATAAGGAGTATGCCTGGGTATTACGGGGCGCAATCCTTTTATCCCCCTAGCTAATCGACTGCTAGTCTTTATAAACTTTTCGGTTAGGCCTCCTCGACCCTAGCCCCCTCAACGCCGATCTCAACGTCATGAACACTCCTAACATGACCCCTAACGGAATCGACAACGCAGTCGACATTTGAATCCCAGACCAGGGCGATAACGGAGCCGCCCCATCCAGCGCCAGTCAACTTGGCCCCGAGGGCTCCATTCTCTCTAACCCTAAAAACCACCCTCTCGATGACGCCGCTAGAGGCACCGACCGAGTTAAGCAGCCCCTGGTTGAGGTTCATCAACAAGCCAAGCTTCACCGCATCGCCGGACTCAAGGGCCTCTAGAGCGAGATCGATAATCCCGTCGGCGGCCTCATATATCAACCGGCTAACAGGCCAAGTCCTATCAGCAACCCGCAACACATGCTCCACCACGCGGCGGGTATCCCTCGAAACACCGGTATCCAATACGAGGAGTCTTGACCCAGTAGGAAGCCTTATATCGACCTGCTCGAACCCAGACCCCCTCCTATATATGAGGCCTCCCCCGTAGACTGCGATGGTATTGTCTACACCACTAGGGTTTCCGTGGGCGACCTTCTCAGCCTCATAGGAAGCCCTCAACAAATCCTCGCGTGACAGGGGGTCCCCCAAGAAGCTCGTATAGGCTAGAGCATAGGCCGCTGCTAGGCTAGCGCTAGAGCCGAGGCCAGCGCCGACCGGAAGCCTGCTTTCAACGTAGACCTCGTGTGGGACGATCTGGAAACCCATCTCGTCTCGGAGGTAGGATAGCATCCTGGCTAGGGGGGCTAGTCTATCGTCGCCATACTCTAGCGTGCTGGGGTCGATCCAGGAGTTAACATTGGCCAGCGGGCTATGGAATCGTATCCTCCCCCCAGTATACTCCCTGACAATAGTCTTTACGCGGAGGGATATAGCCGTCGCCAGGCTCCTAGACCCCTTCACCACGAAATGCTCCCCGAATAGAATGACCTTCCCGGGGGCACTGGCGGCCGTCTGCCTCAATCCTCCCACACCATCCTCATTATTTCACTGTCCTGTATGTATGTTCTACCCGTCCGGAGTGCCAACTCGGCCTTAGCCAGTTCCTCCCCTAGATAAGCGGCATGCTCCGGGGTTAGATCGATCTCTCTGGTTATCGCCCTTGCCAGGATCCTAGCTTTTCTAGAAGCGAACCTGGCTATACGCCTGCCCTGCCTGTACTCTACTAGTATCATGCCGCGTTCGTGATCCACTTCTATCCTGAAATACCCCTTGTCCATCGCTGGCGCTATCCACTTATCCACAAGACGAGCACCCTCCACTGGGATGGTCGGCTTAGGCGGTGGCTCCAGTTGCTTGACTACTAGGAGCCTTGACCCTAGCATGTGGGGCTGGCTTCTCCTACTCCACGCGGCATAGCTCAGTTTCAGGGCTTCGCGTGCCTCCGCGACGGAGTGAATCGTCTTGTACGAGTCCTCCACCACTAGGAATACGGAGGCTCTAAGCTCTACTGCCATCGCAGCCAGCAACGCGTATACCCCGTGCGTATCTGCGTCGAGGACGGTTGCCACGTTGGCCGCCGAGAACAGCATTGGAGCGTCAAGGCGGTAGGCTGCATTGTATCGATTGCTTGTGGAGGAGTAGTCTATCAGCGGGAGCCCAACCACGGGGTCCACTATCAGCTTCTCGAACCCCCTCCTCCTGTAAAGCTCCACCGCCTTGGCTAAGAGCCTGACGTCCCTCTCCCCTAGGATTACAACACTATCCCTTTCCACGGAGTCTAGGAAGGAACGGCCCTTGGCCGCCGATATCGATATACCCAATGCCCCAGCTCTTATGGCTTCGCGGGCCATGCGGGGTGTGGGTGCCTCGCTTAAAACCGGCACGTTTACCCTATTCGAGACCCTCCTTATCCTTACTGCGAGATCGTTGGTTTTCGATGATGCACCTAGAATAAGTAGACTGGCTCCCTCTTCGACGTACCTCTCAGCCACCTCCACGTAGTTCTCCGTGTCTGGCGGGATCTCCGCGGCTAGGACCAGTGGGGGACCCCTGCTTGGTACCCTTACACCTCCTACATCGAAGGCTGTACGGTCGGGCTCTATCTCTGGCGGTTTCACGTCCAGGACCTCCTCGGCTGGCTTCAGCGTGTCTAGCCTTGATCCCGCCGCGATGTGGGAGATTACCAGTGGGAGGAGTCCAGGGTCGCGTGAAGCCTTGTAAACCGGCTTCCCCAGCTCATCGGCTATAGGGCTTACGTCTCCTTCTATAGTGCCGGGCACCAGTATTATGTCGGCGTCCTTGACCGCCTTCCTGTGCCGGTCTATTAGCCTCTTTAGCTTGTCGGCGTCGAGCATTCCGATGGCCGGTATTGGTAGTACTATTATCTGGGCTGATACGTTGGGGTCGCCCTTTACACGCGAGGCTATTATCTCCTCGATCAGCGGTGCCGCCGTCCTGCTGGTTATTAATGCCACCTTCACTACTTTACCAGCCTCTTGTACGTCTCTATAACTCTGGGCCCGCTGCTGGTTCCGACGACGTTCGCCCCGCTTGCGAGAGCGAGTAACGCGTCTATGGCGGTCCTTATACCGCCAGCCGCCTTCACTTGTAGGCTGTATTGTTTGGCTAGGCTGGATACCCGGAGGACCGTGAAGGGGTCTCCCCCCTTAGAGTATACTCCGGTGCTGGTCTTCACGTAGTCCGCCTTAGCCTCTGCTACGGTTCTTACCGCTAGGGCCAGGGTGTTATCGTCTAGTAGTGGTGCTTCTACTATCACTTTCACATGGCTTATCCCGCTCTCTCTGGCGTGTGATACAAGCTCGGTGAGCTCCTCTTCTACCTCGGGCTTGTCGCCAGCGATGATGGCTTGGATGTTAGCGACTATATCGATCTCATCGACCACGTCCGCTATACTGTCTATCTCGTAGAGCTTCGCTTTCACGGGCTGGAACCCCGAGGGAAAGCCTATGACTGTGCATAGCTTGACTCCTGCATTGCTAGCCTCCTTGTAAAGCCTCCTTGCATGGTACGGTGATAGCATGGCACACTTGAAGCCGTAGCTGGCTGTTTCCCCTATGACTGTGAGTCCCTTTTCTATGCCTGCAGATGGCGATAGTAGGGTGTGCTCTATCACCCTGGCCAGCTTCTCCGGGCTATTGTATTTCTTCACTATGTTCTCCAGGGCTTCTACTAGCACTAGGCTGCCCTCCTTCATGCCTGGATACCCCATCCATGCCAGTTGCCTCCTTTAAAGCCTATATCCCTAAGTTTCCGAAGGCTCCCTTCTTCAACGAGGCACTATGCGGGGATTATTTAAACCGATATCGCCCCAGATATTGTTAAGGATGAGAGACATGAGCCAGAACATACCACTCAGAAGGATAGACAAATACACCTGGAAGATCCCAGAGGACGCGAAGAACTGTATGAGGGTCCCCTCCATAATATACGCGGACGATTTCCTGCTCGAAAAGATGAAGAGCGACCTTACACTAGTCCAGGCATCAAACGTGGCCTGCCTGCAGGGAATCCAGAAGTACTCGATAGTAATGCCCGACGGCCACCAGGGCTACGGGTTCCCCATCGGTGGAGTGGCCGCGATGGACCCGGAGGAGAATGGAGTAATAAGCCCTGGAGGGGTCGGATACGATATCAACTGTGGAGTGAGACTACTGAGGACTAACCTGACGGAGGAGGACGTGCGTCCCCGGCTGCGCGACCTGATCGATTCGCTCTTCTACAATGTCCCCAGCGGGCTTGGAAGCACCGGTAAGCTGAGGCTGAGCATCCAGGAGCTCGACAAGGTGCTCAACGAGGGCGTCGAGTGGGCTATTGGCAAGGGCTATGGCTGGAGCGAGGATCCGGAGCACATCGAGGAGAGGGGGAGCTGGAGTCTAGCCGACGCCAGCAAGGTAAGCAACGCCGCTAAGAGGAGGGGGGCCAACCAGCTCGGGACCCTTGGGAGTGGAAACCACTTCCTGGAAGTCCAGGTAGTCGACAAGGTGTTCGACGAGAGGTTCGCCAAGGCGCTGGGACTCTTCGAGGGTCAAGTCACGGTTATGATACACACTGGAAGCCGTGGGCTCGGGCACCAGGTTGCAAGCGACTACTTGATGGTTATGGAGCGGGCTATGAGGAAGTACGGTACTATACCGCCTGATAGGGAGCTCGCCAGTATACCCTTCAATTCCCCGGAGGCCCAGAACTACGTGAGGGCCATGGCCGCAGCGGCTAACTTCGCCTGGACCAACAGGCAGCTGATAACCCATTGGACTAGGGAGTCTTTCCGCCAGGTTTTCCGCAGGGATCCTGACCAGCTGGGCCTTGAGATCGTTTATGATGTGGCCCATAACATCGCTAAGATAGAGGAGCACGATGTAGACGGTAAGAGGAAGAGGCTAGTCGTGCATAGGAAGGGAGCCACAAGGGCCTTCCCACCGGGCCACCCGGAGATCCCGAAGGACTACCGCGATGTGGGACAGCCGGTGCTTATACCAGGCAGCATGGGTACTGCAAGCTACGTGTTAATCGGGTCTCCGAGGGGGGCTAAGAGCTGGTATACCTCGCCCCA
>WWDN01000022.1:0-3052 GCA_035615875.1 Thermodiscus sp.
GAAGATACTGTGGCCAGCAGTGCAGTTCCTGCTGCGCCAGGAGGGTTCAACCGAGAAGTAGCCAGCGAGACCTAGGCTATAGCGAATGACACACCGTATATGTGCTGAGATATATCTTCACATCTACGTATATGCTTCCAGGGCTAGCGCATGGTGTCATACGTCGAGAAGGCTAGGAGGGGCTACCTTGATACAGGCACAGGCTTTCCCCACGAGATCATATGGGGCATGGGGCTGGTAAAGGCTGCCGCGGCCGAGGCCAATTACAGGCTAGGCCTGCTCCCCCTGGATAAGTATAGGGCTATCAAGGCCGAGGCTCTAAGGCTCGCCGACGGCGAGTACGATGGGGATATCGACGTTGACGTCTTCCAGACCGGGAGTGGGACCGGGCTCAACCTAAACGTGAACGAGGTAATAGCCAGGAAAGCATGGGAGAATCACGGCGTAAAAGTCCATCCCCTCGACGACGTGAACATGAGCCAGAGTAGCAACGACGTCGTCCCAACAGCCATCCGACTGGCTGCTGTAAAGACAGGGGCTAAGACCAGGGAGTCCCTCGGGAGGCTAATAGATACACTGTCGAGGTATGTTGAGGAGTATAGCGGGTTGGTGAAGCCTGGGAGGACGCATCTAAGAGACGCTCTCCCGGTAACCCTCGGCCAGGAACTCTCAGCTTATCTAGACGCTTTCAAGCACGACCACAGGCTACTGGGCCATGCGTTAGAATACGTGGGAGAGGTTCCTCTAGGCGGCACCGCTGTCGGCACCGGGGTCAATTCGCCCGAGGGGTACAGGGATCTCGCCGTAGACGAGCTTGCCAAGCTCTCTGGGCTACAGGTCTCCCCGGCGAATACCTTCAGGGCTATGCGCCTGTTAACAGATATAGTTTTCCTGAGTTCCGTCTACAGGGTTATAGCCCTGGAGCTGTGGAGGCTCTCCCAGGACCTTAGACTTATGTTCAGCGGGCCCTTCACCGGGATTAGCGAAATAGACATTAGACAGGACATCCCCGGGAGCAGTATTATGCCTGGTAAGAGGAATCCTGTGACCCTAGAGGCTATAATGCAGGCCTCTACACAGGCCGCCGGCATCGATGCCACGATCTCCAACGCCTCTATGCTGGGCGAGTTCGAGCTGAGCATGGGTATACCGGTCACGGGGTATAACATAGTGGTTCAGGCCAAGCTGTTATCGGAGGCCCTCGACAAGATGAGCGACCTCGTCCTACCCAGCATCGAGCCCAGGCCCGAGAGGATGAGGAGCTTGGCCTATCGGAGCGCCGCGCTGTTGACCGTGCTGTCACCTGTGCTGGGCTATGATAGAGTGGCTGCTATAGTTAAGAGGCTCCAGGAGGGGGCTTCCCTAGAGGAGGCGTTGGAGGAGGCCGGGCTGGAGCCAGAGAGGGTTAGGGGGTTACTCGACGTTGAAAAACTAGTTAAGCCATATAGGATCGAGAAATAGCTTGGAGTTTAAACTCCAGGCTATTTCTCCACTTTTACCATGTACCCGGCGAATATCCTCTTGAACATGTCGGAGTCTATTAATGGTTTCCCATTTACCTCAACCCTCTGCTTCGACGGTGGTTTAATGCGGTAGCTGGGTATGCGCATCTCCAATCTGTCCTCTATGGTGTCCCGGGTTCTGTCCTCGTAGAATACCCCGACGGGTATCCTGTCACCCCACTCCCATGCCTTTGACAGGGCTAGGCCTAGCTTCTTAGGCCTCTCAGAGGGTTCAACTACTACCGGGTCCCAGCCCTCCTCTTGTTCCAGGTGGTATATCCTCTTCCTGTACCACTGGGTCGTGTAGATGTCGTTGTAGGTTACGCAGGGCTGGAGGACGTCTACCACGGCTGCCCCCTTGTGTTGTATCGCCCTCTTTAGAATGTCCTTCAGGTGGTCTATGTTCATTGCAAAGGCCCTTGCCACGAAGGTGTACCCGCTTGTGAGTGCTAGCGCTATCGGGTTCACTGCATCCTGTAGGTTAGGTTTCGGCAGGGCCTTCGTCTTTACGCCGGCTGGTAGCGTGGGACTCGCCTGCCCCTTCGTGAGACCGTACACCTGGTTGTCGTGTATGATCACTGTTATGTCGAGGTTCCTCCTGCCTAGTGCGACGAAGTGTCCCGCTCCTATGCCTAGTAGGTCTCCGTCTCCCCCGTTGACTATGACTGTTAGCTCCGGGTTGGATAGCTTGATGCCTGTAGCGAAGGGTATGGCTCTGCCGTGGAGCGTGTGGACGCCGTTGGCATAGATGAAGTGCGGTGTCTTACCGCTACACCCTATTCCCGATACTATAGCGACCTGCCATGGCTCTAGTTCCAGCTCCTTCAACGCCTTCTGCATGGCTGCGAGTATGCCGAAGTCCCCGCACCCGGGGCACCAGTCTATCCAGACCTCTGTCTTGTAGTCCATTCTAAGCCCCATAGCTTAACACCTCCTTCGAGGAGGATCCCTCTAGTATGCGTAGGACTGCTAGCCCGAGCTCGTTAACGTATATGGGCCTACCAGTCCATTTCAATATATACTTCTTAAAAATAAAACCTGTATTCATAGTAGTCACCTTGGCCGCCATGCTCTCATAGTTAGCCTCGACCGCTATGACCCTCTCCGGATCGTACCTAGAGAGGATCTCGCTCACGTACTCCCTGGGGAAGGGCTCAAAGACCCTTAGATGCAGGTATGAGCCTCTGTAGCCTTCCCTCCTCAATAGTTCGAGTGCCTCCAGGGATGCGCCCTTCGTGGTCCCCCATCCAACCAGTAGGAAGTCCTCACCGTCGCCGTATAGTATGGCCCTCTCCTCTTGAGGTATCTCCTCGTGCGCTATCTCCAGCTTCTTCATGCGTAGCTCGTGCATCTCAAGCCTGTTCATCGGGTCCTCGTTTATGTGACCCTCCTCGTCGTGTTCGTCCCCGGTATACCAGATTACCGTTCCTTTACTGCCTAGTAGTGCTCTCGGCGTTATCGGCTTGCCGTCTTTCTTGAACCTCTTGTAACCAGGCCCAGGCTCCTCTAATATAAGGCCCCTGTCTATTAGCATCTCCTCCGGCCTCGGC
>WWDN01000023.1:0-25551 GCA_035615875.1 Thermodiscus sp.
AGTGTATCCCCACGACGTCCGCCTCCCCCAGGACTAGCGCGGCCAGTCCATGGGTTGACCCGGTCCAGTGGAGCTCAATCCCGTGGCCGGACTCCCTAAGCACGCCGACAGCCCTCGACACGATGAAGTCGTGGCTCCCGGAGACTATGACTTCCTGCCCCGTGTAGACGCGGCTGGCTGATGCCGGGGTGAAGAGCCGTCCATGTATCCTCCTATACATGGACTCGTAGTACTCTAGGAGCCTCGCCCCCTCGGGGGTCAGCTCTGCTCCCCCGCCCCTGGATCCTCCGCGCCTCCTGGTCAGTAGCCTGGTCCCCAGTACGCGTTCTATCCTCGCTATCCTCTCCCAGGCCCTGGAGTAGGGGATCCCGGCCTTCCTCGACGCCTTCAGGAGGGATCCAAGCTCCCTGACATAGTATAGTAGCGTCGCCGTGGCCTCGTCTAAGAGCTCCTCGTCTCCATAATACACTACTAGCCTCTGCTCGGCCCTCAGCTTGCCCCAGTCAACAGGTATATCCGGGCACCCGTGCATATCCCAGGATATAACGGGGTCGAATAATCCTTTATGGAGAGGTCTTGGGGGCGATCCTCGCCTCGGCCTCCCGTAGCTGGGCGGTGTAGAGCCTGTAGAAGTATCCCCTCTTACCGAGTAGCTCCTCGGGCCTCCCTGCCTCGACGATGGAGCCGTCGTCCAGTACTATGACCTTGTCCGCGTCTAGGGCCATGGTCAGCCTATGGGCCACCAGTATCCCGGTCCTCCCCTCCATGAGCCTCCCGATAGCCCTCCTAACGACTTCCTCGGTGGCCGGGTCTACGCTGGAGAGGGCCTCGTCCAGTATGACCACGTCCGGGTCCCTCAGCATCGCCCTCGCTATGGCGATCAACTGCTTCTCCCCGGTGGAGAGCCTCTTGCCGGCCTCCCCCGCATCAGTATCGTATCCCTCTGGTAGCCTGGTTATGAACTCGTGTATGCCCAGCTCCCTGCACACCCTCTCGACCTCCTCCCTGGTGGCGTCGGGCTTCACAATCCTTATGTTGTCCAGTATCGTCCCTGGGAAGAGGTAGGTCTCCTGGGGGACGTACGCCATCCTACTCCTCAGACTACTCCTCCTCACGAGCCTCGTATCAAGCCCGTCCACCAGTATCTTGCCCTTAGAGGGATCGTAGAAGCGGAGGAGCAGGTTTATGAGCGTCGTCTTCCCGGCGCCCGTGCGGCCAACTATGGCGACGGTCTCACCCGGCTCCACCTTGAATGTGACCCCCTTCAGCACCGGCCTCCCAGGCTGGTACTCGAACCATACGTCGTCGAACTCTATCATGCCCTCGATCCTCTCGATCTCCAGGCCCTCATCCTCCTCGGCCTCGACCCCGTCTATGACCTCGTATATCCTCTCAAGCGATGCGAGGGCCGACTGGAGGGAGTCGTACAGGCTGACGACGTTGTTGATAGGCCCCCTAAACCTCTGCACGTACTGGACGAAGGCCGCTACCACGCCTATGGTAGTAGCCCCGGCCAGGGCCAGGTAGGTGCCGTATACGAGGACGACCACGACCGAGAGGATGGTCGCCAGGTTCATGAGGGGCCAGAAGAGGCCCATGTACACCGCGACCCTCAGGTAAGCCCTGACAGTCTCCCTGCTGGCCTCCTTGAACTCCCGCCCGACAGCCTCCTCCCTCCCCATCGACTTGATCGTCTCTATCCCAGAGATGCTCTCCTCCACTATGCTTGAGACCCGGGCTATCTTCTCCCTGGTCTCGCGGTAGGCGCTCCTCATCTTCCCCCCGAAGTACTTCGCCGCCACGACCATTAGGGGGACTGTTGAGAGGGCCACGAGGGTGAGCCTGACGTTGAGGAATAGCATGGCCACCACTATACCAACCAGCGATACAAGCGCGCCCAGGCTACCCAGTATCCCGGATATGAAAACCTCGTTCACCACACTGGTATCGTTTATGACCCTCGACACCAGGTCCCCAGTCCTCCTACCACCATACTCGCTTATCCTAGCCCTCAGCAACCTCTCCATGGCCTTATTCCTCAAGTCATAGAGGATCTTCTGGCCGAAGACCTGCACATACCAGGTCCTCAACGTTGAGAAGAGCCACTGGGCGAGCAGTGCTAGGAGGTAGAGGGCCGCTATGAGGGGTAACTCACTGTACCTGCCCGGTATTATATAGCGGTCTATCGCTATGCCGAGTAGGTACGGCGAGGCTAGGCCTGCTATGGAGGCTCCGATTATAGAGGCTATCACGACCGCCATGAGCCTCTTATACTTCAGGGTCTCCCCGAGGAAGCGCCTCAGCAGTCGCGTGGACGATGGCTTGCCTCCACCCATCGTCATTTCCCTCCACCCATCATAGCCGTGTAGATCCTGTAGTAGACTCCTCTCCTCGCCATCAACTCCTCGTGGCTCCCCTCCTCCACTATCCTGCCATCGCTGAGCACGACTATCCTGTCGGCCAGCCTCACCAGGGAGGGCCTCTGGGTCACTATCAACGCGGTCTTACCCCTGAGTATCCCCTCTAGGTCCTCTACGATCGCCTTCTCGGTCTCGGCGTCCAGGTTTGACACGGGATCGTCTAGCAGGAGTATCTTGGGATCGCCGACCAACGCCCTCGCGAGCGCGAGCCTCTGCCTCTGCCCCCCGGAGAGCGTGACCCCCCTCTCGCCGACTATCGTATGGTATCCATTGGGGAGGCTCTCTATGAAGTCGTGGATCTTGGCCGCCTTGGCCGCCCTGACTATGTCTTCCATAGAGGCGTTTGGGTTCCCGAAGGCTATGTTCTCCCACACGCTCCTGTTGAATATGAATGGCTCCTGCGCCACGTACCCTATATGCCTCCTGAGGCTTGAGAGCTTCACGTCACGTATATCCACGCCGTCAACCAGGATCCTCCCGGACTCCAGCTCGTAGAGCCGGAGGAGTAGCTTGAGCAGGGTGGACTTGCCGGAGCCCGGGGGACCCACTATCACGACATTCTCCCCGGGCCTGACGTGCAGCGTTACCTCCCTCAGCACGGGCTTGCCGGGTCTGTAGCTGAATGTGACCCTCTCGTAGAGTACGTCACCCCTCACATCCTCTAGCTCGATGGCGCCTGGCTTGTCCTTGACCCGGGGCTCCCGGTCTATGACCTCGAATATCCTCTTCGAGGCGGCAGCCACCCTCTGTATGTCGCCGACCGCGAATCCGAGGGCAACGAGGGGCCATGCCAGTGTAACCATGTATGTTAGAAACGCTATCAGGGAGCCGACGGTTAGGGTCCCCGAGATTATGGCGTGGCCCCCGTAGTATAGCATGCCGCTCATGGCTAGCCCGGTGACTAGGAAGGGGCTGTTACCGTACAGGGCTGTGAGCCTCGTGGCCCTCAGGCTGTACTCGTAGAACTTCTTGTTCTCGTCCTGGAACCTCCTGTAGAGTATGGGTTCTATAGCGAGGGACTTGACGGTCTTTATCCCGGCTAGGGCGGCCGTCGCTATACCGGCTAGCACGCCAGTCTGGTGCCTTATATCGTCGTAGAGGGGCCTGACCCTGACGGCGAACCTGGCGTTCAACGCGACTACCACTACTATAGCGGCAAGCGCTATCAGCGTGAGCTCGCGGCTCATACCCGCCATGTAGTAGAGGGAGACGGCGATCAGGAACGTGCTGTAGATCAGCATGCGTAGCCGGAACGATATGAACCTGGTTATCCTCTCCGTGTCATTGGTGACCCGGGATATGAGCTGGCCCACGAGCACGTTATCGAAGTACTCCATCGACTGCCTCTGTATAGACTCGAAGGCCCTAACCCTGAGATCATAGACTGTCTCCTGGGCCAGCTTCGCCAGCATATACCTGCTCGTAAAGCTGAGAAGCCCCGCCAGGACCGTGGCCCCTATTATCAGGAGACCGTAGTAGACGGCGGCCTCACGGCTCCCAGCCACCAGGCCCTTATCCACGGCCTCCCTGATGAGGAAGGGGACTATCCCGTTGGCGTACGACATTAGGATTACGAGGGATACGGCAGCCGCGAATAGCGGCGCTCGCTTCGCCACCAAGTGCTTCATCAGCCTGGCTAGCACACGCCACGCGCTGTAGTCGCTGGCCAAGTCCACCCCTCACGGTAACTTATTCCAGGCCACCGGGGCTTATATCGCTTAAAGATATATCTACCAGGCTACCTAATCCCCCGGGAGGAACCCTCCCTAGGCCTCGACCCCAGCCCCCAGCCTCGCCAACTCAGCCTCCAACGCCGCGATGAGGGCCGACAGCCTCTGGTACTCGACAAGGGCCTCGCCAAGCCCGACCTCGCCCCTGGCGACCCGCGCCTCCAGCTCGCCCAGCTCCCTCCGGGCCCTGTCGAGCAGGGACTTGAGGTATTCCACGATCATCCTCTCGACGTGGACCTCGGCCTCGCTAGAGTACATGGTGGCTAGCCTCTGGGGCTCGTAGACGCCCTTAACCCTGCCATCCTCAAGAAGGATGACCCTGTCAGCCTGCCTCGCAACCCTGGGATCGTGGGTAGTCATTATAACGGTCTTACCGTGATCCCTGGCCTGCGAGAGTATAAGCTCCACAACCCTCTGCCCAGTAGCCAGGTCTAGCTCGCCCGTCGGCTCATCAGCTATAAGCAGTGGAGGGTCATTGGCGAGAGCCACCGCTATAGCAAGCCTCTGCTGCTCCCCGCCGCTCAACTCCTCGGGGAGCCTAGACTCCTTGCCCTCCAGGTCAACCCTCTTCAACAACTCCAGCGCCCTAGCCTTATCACCCCTCCCCGCCAACTGCATCGGTAGTAGCACGTTCTCCAAGGCCGTCAGGGTTGGGATCAAATTGTACTGCTGGAACACGTACCCCACCTTGGAGAGCCTATAAGCCCTCAGCTCGCCCTCACCAAGCCTATGAACCTCCACCCCGTCGACAACCACCCTGCCAGCCGTGGGCTTATCAATACCGCCGATCAGGTTCAGCAGGGTCGTCTTCCCCGAGCCACTAGGCCCCATTATCGCGACGACCTCCCCGCGCTCGACGTCAAAGCTAACCTCCCTGAGGGCGGTCACGCTCTCGCCACGGGACTCGTAGACCTTTATCACACGCTCTACAATAACCGCCTTCATCACATACCAAGCCTCCTAAGCCTAGAAGCCAGGTCACCCGAGGAAACACTCCTATAGGAGAGGACGAGGGGCAGGCCCAGGACTAGCAAGAGGAGAGCCAAGAGGAAGACTAGAGGAACCATGGGCTGGGAGGGCGCCAGTGGGACATTGAACCCTCCCAGCGACGCCAGCCTAGCGCTAGACACTACAGCCAGGTAGACGACGCCGCCCACCAGCAATCCCGCTATCAGGGAGTGGAGTGATATGGGTAGTAGCATCGAGTAGGCCAGGCGGAGCGCCTCACCCCTGCCAGCCCCCCTGGCCCTGGCGACAACCATCTCCGCCACCACGATCCTAAGGGCAGAATGCAACAACACGTACAGCGAGAGGCCCCCCACCACCAGGGCGTACAATGCTACTACTCCAAGTATGGACTCCGCCGCCCGGTACCCGGCTATAAGCCCCGGGGTGTAGAAGAACGCCTTGCCCTCCAACAGCGACTCATAGTAGTCTATCAAGCCAACACTCCCCAAGACCGGTAGGCTGAACGCCAAGCCCAGGGCGAGGCCAAAGGCCAGGGTAGGCGCGGTGAGCCCGGATACCAGCCGCCTCCTAAGCCTGCCCGCCGAGGACGAGGCGGCCCATGCTAGGTGTCCGGCCGCCCGGCTAGCCCACCTGGAGGCCTTTGAGAATATGGCCTCGTAGGAGCCTAGGAGGTTCGAGGCTACATCGGCTAGAGCTGCTGGGGCGAAGGGCGAGAACATGTATGCTATAACGATCGCTATAACGGCCAGCGACCCTATTGCCCCTCCCATGTCGCTGGCCTTCTCGGCCAGGGTCTCGATGTCGCCGTAGAGGCCCACGACTATGCTTATAACTCCGAGGGCCACTATGAAGGCGCTAACCCTATGCCTAACCCCTTCGCCAACCGATACCGTTGCAACAGGCCTAACCGCCTCTATGGGAGCCACGTCCCTGACAAGCCTAGAAGTCCTCCTATAGGAGAACAGGCCCACGAGGAGCGTTATCACGAGGCCCAACCCGACACTCCGAGCCAAGCTGGTCCCAGCGACGCCCATCCTACCAACCAAGTACACGGTGGCGACACTACCAGCAAACCCAGCCACCAGCGAGGCCACCACTATGAAGGCGAGGAAGCTCCGAGCCATACTCCTAGGAGGCGCGCCCCTAGCGGCGAGCAACGAGATATACCTTCGGAGGTCCGATGAAACCACGCTCAACACCTCGCTAGAGGCCCTCAGCCCCAAGAGGAAGGTCGCTATAGTCACCAGCACCAGCGAGAGCACAGCCATCGGGCTATTCCACTGGCTAACACTCGACTCATAGATACCCCACAAGCCCTCCTCCGACTCGAACACGACGTAATACCCGGCGAGCGGGAGAACCATCTGGCCCCCGCTCGGTGGAGGTGGAGGCGGGCCGCCAGCCGGCATAGTCCACTTTCCACCGCTCATACTGACGCCCATGGAGGAGAGCCAGTCCCTGAACGAGGCCATGACCCCCGTTATTATGGTGTTTGCCTTACTCGTATTCCTGGGTAGGCTGGCGTAGAACTCCTTGTCGAGGTTCGCTATCGCGGTCAGCAGGTTCCCGTTGAGCGGTAGCTTACCAGCTATACTGTCCCTGAGGACGTCCACTGGCACCTCCACTCCATAGGCGTCCCGTATGGCCCCGCCGAGGACCTCGACACTCTCATCTAGCGGCTCTAATGCCAGCGCCGCTGACCCGGGTATATACTCGACACCGCTACCCGCGCAGGACTCCCTGGCTAGGATTGTGTTTACGACATCGTCGGGGAGCACGCCAGGGCCTACAGCGTTATACAGTGTTAGTAGGCCGGAGGGACCCCCCGTCTTGATGGCCTCGGCTAGGCTTTCGAGCGAGGCGCTGGCTAGCTCGTCCAGGTCGCCCTCGGCTAGGATGAAGTGCACCGTCCCCTCAAGATCGTAGTAGGACGCCCCGTTACTGGTCCCGCTGAACACGCCGGTAACCCTCAGCTCCAAGCCGGGGAAAAGCTCTAGGGTATCACCAGGCCCCACTCCGAGCGCCACTGCTATAGCCTTGGAGACAGCGACTTCTACTCCGGGCCCGTCTCCGCTTGGATAGAATCCCTCTATGACCCGGAAGCCGGCCTCCGAGGCGCTGTGCGGGTTCTTGAACACGGTGGCTAGTAGGTGGCTTCCGAAGACGTTGCAATGGCGTAGGATACCGTTTTGGTCGTGGTAGGGGATTGACGTGATCTGGCCCTGGTCCCACCACTCCCTACCAATGAGGCCCATGGGCTCGCCCTCGCCGCCCTGGTCCACGTACTTGTAGGCCATGGCGAGGTCGAGCACCAGGTAGCTGCCATGGTATTCCAGGTGCTCTAGCCCGGGCTCGCTGGCTTCCAGCTCGTCGGCGAGCGCCTCTAGCCCGTCAGCGTAGCTGGAGGTCGACGTGTTCGCCTGTCCCATGCCGTAGGCGATGTCTACTCTCAGGTGGGGCTTGTAGTATTGGGTTAGGGCGTCTATAGATTCCTGGTAGCCGAGGTTTGAGAACGCCAGTATGCCGCCGCCGGAGGACGCTACCAGGAGTAGGAGTAGTATTATCCATGACGCCCTGAGCCTGTCCCTGTAGAGTATTCGAGCGACCGGCATTTCCTCTATAATACCCCGGGGGATCTATCCGGGCTAGATGTATGTAATATAGTTTATTATAAATATTATAGCTGAGTCAACTATGGCCCTGCACTGGTCGCTGTCGATACAAGGTATATAAATACTTGATATTCAAGTTATTTATTACAGCCTATTACAGCATGCTTAATACGTATAAGCCGAGATAAATGCATACGGGTAATACATATGTATAAGTATATATTTATATCCACTATACTATTACTTGCCCTCGCCACACCAATACAAATAACCCAAGCCCAATCATACCACTGGTACAAAGACATAGAGACTCTAGTCGGCGGAACCTATGGGGTAACCCACGACGACCAATACCTATACGCCGCTGGCTATCTAATATCAGGCTCCTACAGAGACCTGTTCGTCGCCAAGATAGACCCGCTAAGCGGGGAATTCCAGTGGATAACATCCCTCAACCCGTCTCCAATCTACAACGAATACATCTACGACATAGACTACCGAGACGGCTACATGTACATAGTGGGCTGCTCGGACAGCTTCAGCGGCGACAGGTCAACCGAGATCATAATCGCAAGGATAAGCACCATAGGAGCCATGGACTGGCTAGTCAGGATAAGCCAGACGACAAACGACTGCGCATACTCCGTGAAGGCCACAGCCAACGGGATATACGTGGCCGGAAAAGTCGGAGTAAACAACAATGACATACTAGTGATGAAGCTGGGGAGTGATGGGAGCATTATATGGGCGAAGGCATACGGCGGAGGCTCCTCGGACTTCGGCTATGGAATCGAGTACCTAAACAGCTACCTATACGTGGTGGGGAAAACCTACTCCTTCGGCGGGTACTACGAGGGCTTCATAATGAAGCTCGACCCCCAAGACGGCTCAGTCGTCTGGTCGAAGAAGTTCGGGGGACTCAGCGGGTACGACGTGGCATACGGCATAACGGGTAACGACACCTACCTCTTCATAACCGGGTACACCTACAGCTATGGACAGGGCTATAGCGACGGCTTCCTATTCAAGGTGGATGAAAACGGTAACTTCATGTGGTTCATCACCATGGGTGGGGGCAGCTACGACTTCACTAACCGGACGATAGTAGTCGGCAACAAGCTCTTCGTAGTCGGTCATACCAGGAGCTATGGAAGCGGAGGATACGACTACATAGTGTACGAGCTAGACAAGAACGGGAACCTCATATCCGCTAGGACCGTGGGTTCAAGCGCTAACGAAAAGATATTCTCAGCGACTCTCTACAATTCTCTGGTCTACATCGGGGGTTGCTCTAATCTTAGGTCTTCATACCTCTATGACTCCACTATCCTGATGTACTCCCCCTCGCTGAGCGAGCTATCATGGACTGGCGGTGAGGGATGGGAGAACCTGGTGGCAGGCGACCCCTCTCCGATCCTAGACAGTATTACCTTCGAGGATAGCGGGTTTAGCGACATCGGCCTCACCGTGACTAGCCTCACGCCCAGCCAGAACAGTGTAACCACCTACTCGCTCAGCCCCATCTCGCCCGTAATACACACGGCCGTAGACAATACCGAGCCCCAGCCGGTTCCAGAGAACCCCGTGATCCCGGCTATCATGATAGCCTGGATACTCCTGGCCCTAGCGCTGAGGAAGAGGGCAGGATAGGCTGTAGAGGGCTCTTGACCCACTCCAGGCTCCTAGGGTGGGTGAGGGTCCCTCTCGGCCTAGCGCCACGTACCGGTGTCTAGATTACACGATTAAATGCCACGTAGCCCCTAGACCTTCGTGGAGGGATCCTCCAGTGGCGGATAGGGTATGCGTGTCAATCCCGACGGACGACGGGTTGAAGGTGAAGACAGGCCACTTCGGCGATGGCAGGTACTACTTCCACTACATTTACAATGGTAGGAGGTGGATCCTCGACCGGGTCGTGGAGAACCCCTTCGCGGGCGAGCACGAGCACGGGGAGGAGCGTGGTAAGAGGCCTAGGATAAGGGAGCTCAACAAGGAGTGCAACTACATCGTGGCTTCAAGCTTCGGCCCCGGCGGGGAGGAGTTCATGGAAAAAAGCGGGTTCACAGTGGTCAAGGTTTCTCCAGGGACCCTCCTATTGGAGGCCCTGAGGTATGTAGAGGGCTTGGTTTCCTGCCGTTAGCGGCCTCCCATCCCATGGTTCCCCTGGCGCGGCGTTACGGGCGCGGGCAGGGGCTGCGGTATGTATTCTACCCCGGGCCTGTTGTGGGGCGCCTGGGGGTATAGCTCCATGAGCTGGTACACCTCTACCGGTACCTCGTCCTTCACCGGGAGGCCCAGTTCCTTGGCTTTCTCGTAGGTTATTGGGTAGTCGTGGGTCCACTTGCCGCTTGTGAGTAGCTCTGCGAGCTCCCTGGCCTTCTCACTGCCCATCCTGTCTTCGAGGAGCTCTACTATGACCTCCTGCATCTCGTCTATAGCTTTCTTGGCCACATCGGCCATTATCAGCGTGTTGTCGCTGGCCTCCTTCCCCTTGAGCTCCGCCACCTTGACTATACTCGGAGCCGGGGCCACTGGCCCGGAGGGACCCGCTGCCAGCTGCGGGTCTAGGGGGCCTAAGACGGCGTTTGGATCCATGAGTATCTCGTCGGCGGCGAGAGCTATGAGGGTCCCTCCGCTCATGGCGTAGTGGGGCACGATCACTATCTTCTTGCCCTTGTGCCTCTTCAGGGCCCTGGCTATCTGGCTGGCCGCCAGCACTAGCCCGCCGGGCGTGTGGAGTACTAGTGCGATTGTCTTGTCGGGCGGCGTCGTCCTTATAGCCCTGAGCACCGCCTCGGAGTCGTCTATGTCTATGAACCTCCTTATCGGGACGCCTAGGAACGAGATCCTCTCCTCCCTGTGTATCATTGTTATGACGCGCCAGCCGTACTTCCTCTCCATGTTCCTTATGACTGCCAGCCTGGCCGCCTGTAGCCTCCTCATGCTTAGGAGCGGGCTGACCAGGGAGAATAGGAAGAGGATCCAGAAGAGCATCCAGATCGTGCTGTTTATGTAGTCTGCTGGCGTAGCTCCACTTGCGGCCATCATGGACACCCTATACTATGTAGGCCTAGTGGGATTTAACTATTCCCCGCGGAAGGGCCTGCCCAGCCTGAACCCCGGCCTCTTCACTCCAACAGGGCTCCTCGTGAAGGTCACCCTTGGAGACGTGAACCTGCCGATCCTCGCCTTGTAGAAGATCTTGACCCCATCCACCTCGATGTAGCCGCTACACCTCCCCGTGTGCCTGCAGGCCTGTAGTATAGAGGCGGCCCTACCCACTATCTCCTCAACCCTCGGCACGTCAACGTAGACAATCATAGACTCGCCCCTACACCTCCCCCTATACCATGAGACGTAGAATCCAGCCAGTAATCCAACCACGATAACGACTAGCAGGAGCGTCGCGGAGAGAGAAGAGGATCCGAGCGAGCCGAGAAACGCTGATAGCAGCGATAGTATGAGGAAGCCCACGGTGTTGGCCGCGAGCGACGCCCCCTTCCCCATCACCCTAACGCACTGGAGGGCCCTCTGGATATCCTGTTTGAAGTAGGGGCTCTTGTAGGAGCTGGTTATGTGTATGGCCAGGGTCTTGGCGTACGCCATGTAGAGGATCTGGGGCCTCTTGGAGTTAAACACCACCTGTATCGTCCTAGCCTCGTCGATATACCCCTCTACCTCGCTGGCCCTAGAAGCTTGGGGCTTCGACGACGCTCCTAGCCGCATCCCTCGCATCCTCTAGCCTGGCCTGGTGCCTCTCAAGGAACTCGCGGAGCTTCTCCGCCCCCATCCTCTTGCACTCGCCGCAGAGCATGGACCCGCTCCTACAGTCCCTGTAGACCTTCAGCAGCTCCCCGTCGTCTGGTATTAAATGGTATAGGTATAAATCGTATACCGTGCAGGCCTCGGGGACCCCGCCGAGCCTCCTCTGCTCCTCGGCAGTAGCCCTACCCCCGGTTAGGGCGCTCCTAAGCTTCCTAACCGCCTCTCCCGGGTCGTCGGTTAGGAATATGGTGTAGTCGGGCCTGCTACTACTCATCTTACCCCCATCCAGGCCCCTGATGAGCTTGTGGTACGTCGAGGCTGGCCTCTCCAGGCTCACCAGGCCCCGGAGCCTGTCGGCCAGGTCCCTTGCGAGCCTGAGGTGGGGGTCCTGGTCTGCACCGACCGGCACGACTACGCGCTTGTACCCGCCGTACTCGTCGAGCTGTGGGTGTAGTATGTCGGCGGCCTGTGTCAGGGCCGAGACTATCTTGGCGGGGCTGAGGTCGCCGTAGATGGCCTCCATCTCGGCCATGGTCACCCTCCCCGAGAAGAGTTGTATGAGCCTGTAGTAGGGGGTCCCCCTGCTGGTCTGGAAGTAGAAGTCGGTCTTGTCGGGATCTAGGCCGAGGGCTATCATGTTGGCCACGTACTCCTCTATCCCCAGCCTTATGACCTCCCTGCGCGGCAGCCTCCTGACGGCGTAGGCCTCGGCGTCCGCCAGGGCCACGAACACCTTGGCCTTCAGCTCCCTCTGGAAGTATATGAGCTGGTCTACCGTGAGCTTGTGGCCGAAGTGGAACCTCCCGCTCGGCATGAAGCCGGTGAGTATCGCTATCTTCTCCCCCTTCCTTATACCCTCTAGTATGACCTTGTCGAAGTCCCTGTGGCCGAATATGATGTTCCTCCTCATGTGGAGGCTCAGGGGGAGGCCCATCTCCCTCATGACGGGGATTACCTCTGAGAAGGGCCTGATGCCGAAGACCCTGCGCAGCCTGTCGTAGTCCTTTATCTCTATGGTGCCCCAGGGGTCTAGCCTCTCCTCCGCCATCCCCGGGGTCCCCCTATGGCGTTATCCTCTCGGGGTCCCTGGGCAGGAGCCTGGCCTCCCGTATGTTCTCAAGCTCCAGGCTCTGCATCACTATACGCTCCAGCCCCATGCCGGCGCCGCCGTGGGGTGGGGCTCCGTGCTTGAAGAAGTCTAGGTAGAACTGGAAGCTTGCCGGGTCCAGGCCCTTGTCCGAGAGGTTCTTTAGGAGCTCGTCGTACCTGTGCTCTCTCTGGCTCCCGGTCACGACTTCCAGGCCCTTCATCAGGAGGTCGAAGCCATAGGTCCACTCGGGCTCGTCGGGCTTCCTCATCGTGTAGAACGGCCTTGAGGCCCAGGGGTATTCTGTGACGAATACGAAGTCCGAGTCGTGCTTCTCCTTGAAGTACCTGCCTAGGAGCCTCTCTCCCTCGGGGTCTAGGTCCTCCCCGTAGGGTAGCTTTTTCCCGTACTCCTCCTCCAGTATCTTGTAGGCTTCCCTCATGGTGATCCTCGGTATCTCCCTCGGCATGGCTATGTCGGCGTTGAACTCTTCCAGTATGGCCCTGGCCTTGGGGTCCCTCTTCACAGTGCCAACTAGGTGCCTGAAGAAGCCCTCGACGAAGTCCATCACGTCCTCGGGCCCCTCTATGAAGCCGAGCTCTATATCCATGCTGTGGTACTCTGTGAGGTGCCTCGTGGTATGGTGTGGCTCCGCCCTGAACACGGGCCCGATCTCGAAGACCCTCTCAAGCCCGCCTATCACAGCCATCTGCTTGTAGAACTGCGGGCTCTGGGCGAGGAAGGCCTCGCGCCCGAAGTACACGACGGGGAATACCTCGGCCCCGCTCTCGGTCCCCGCCGCCACTATCTTGGGCGTGAATATCTCGACGAATGACTGGCTAGTATAGTACTCCCTGAAGGCCCTTGCCACGAGGGCCTCGTACTGGAATATCATGGATACCCTCGGGTTCCTCGCGTCGAGCCACCTGTAGTTCAGCCTGGTGGCGAGGCCCGCCTCGGTGCTTGTATCGGGCTCCAGGGGGAGGGGCTCTACGGGGCTTGACAGTATCTTCAGCTCCCGCGCCTTCAGCTCTATCCCCAGCTTTGACCTGGACTCGACCAGCACCCCCCGGGCGCACACCACCGCCTCCAGCTTGAGGCTCCTAGCAGCTTCGACTACCTCCTCGGGGGTCTCGCCCTTCTTCACAACTACCTGGAGCAGACCGGTCCTGTCCCGGACCAGTATGAACTTCAGCTTGCCCAGGTCGCGTATCCTGTGCACCCACCCGCACACGGTGACCTCCCGGCCGAGCAGCTCGTCCCTCCTCGCGTAGAGGTCTTCGATGAACGCCTCCTTGTACAAGGCCCGGTAACCCTCCGCTCGCGTTCGACTCTAGAGGGGGCTAATTATCAAGTTTTAAAGTAGTAGGTGCTAGTCAATAGGGCATAAGGATCCGGGGGTGCTGGTGGAATGGGCCACTTCTACATAACCACGCCGATCTACTACCCCAACGCGGCGCCGCACCTAGGCCACGCCTACACCACGGTGTACGCCGACGTACTAGCCAGGTATCATAGGCTGAAGGGGGATGAGACTTTCTTCCTAACGGGCACCGACGAGCACGGGCTGAAGCTCCAGAGGACTGCCGAGAGGCGGGGCGTGCATCCTAAGGAGTTCGTGGATGAGATGGCCGAGTTGTACAAGCGCTACTGGAGGATGCTCGATATAAGCTATGACAGGTTCATCAGGACCACCGACCCGGACCATGAGAGGCTGGTCCGGTGGGCTCTGGAGAAGCTCTGGAGGGACGGCCTCATCTACAAGGCCAGCTATGCCGGATGGTACTGTGTGGATTGCGAGAAGTTCTACAGCGAGGGGGAGTATGAGGTAGTCGAGGGGAGGCCCCACTGCCCGATACACAAGAAGCCCCTGGAGTGGCTTGAGGAGGAGACCTACTACTTCAAGCTGAGCCTCTTCGAGGAGTACCTGGTAGGCGTCCTCTCCAAGAGCGACATAGTCTACCCGAGGCAGTACGCCCAGGAGGTTCTCGGGAAGATCGAGAAGGAGGGCCTCAGGGACGTGAGCATAGCCAGGCCCAAGGAGAGGGTGTGGTGGGGCATACCACTCCCCTGGGACGAAGACTACACAACGTACGTGTGGTTCGACGCACTCCTAAACTACGTGACGGGAGCCGGCTACCTAGAAGACAGGGACCGGTTCAACAGGCTCTGGCCGAACGTGCACCACGTTATAGGCAAGGACATACTCTGGTTCCACACCGCCATATGGTTCTCGACCCTGAAAGCCCTAGAAATAGACCCCCCGAAGAAGGTGCTCGTCCACGCCTTCCTAGTCAACCGCGGGCTCAAGATGGGCAAGAGCGCCGGCAACGTGGTCGCCATAGAGGACCTGTTGGAGAGGTACAACGGCAGCGACGGGGTACGCTACATAATATCCAGGCTGTTCAACCTCCACAAGGACATCGACGTCTCCACAAGCCTCTTCGACTCAATATACAACTCCGACCTAGCAGACAATTACGGCAACCTCGTGAGGCGGGCCGGGACACTAGCCATTAGAAAGCTAGGTGGGACTGTGGAGGAGTCCAGGGTTGACGGGAAGATCAGCGAGGCCATAGAATCGACCCTGGAGAAGTACGAGGCGGCCATGGAGGGCTACGAGGTCTCCCAGGCGGTAGAGGCTGTGATGGAGCTACTACGGAGGGCCAACGCCTACATGAACGAGTCCAAGCCGTGGGAGAAGGCAGAGCCCAAGAGAGAGCTCTACACGGTACTAGAGGCCATACGGGCCTCCACGATACTACTGCACCCGGTGACCCCCAGGGCCACGCTGAAGGTGGCGGAGGGCTTCGGGTTCAAGATAGACTACGGGAGCGTGGGAGAGGGAGTAGAGGCTTACAACGTGTCAGAGGCCCCCATACTCTTCAAGAAGGTTAAACCCTAGTACACCTACATACCGCTCCCCGTTATCCCGAGATCCTCGCTCCACTCCTTCACCGCAGACCAGAGCATCTGAGCCGCGACACTGGCTATTATGAGGGACATGAACCTTGCCATCGCCTTTATCCCGTTCCTGCCCAGGACCCTCCGCAGGTAGTAGGAGCTCTTCATGGTCGCCGCGACCGTCAGGGTTGATAGGAGGAAGCTGGCTATGACCTCCGGCAGGTGGCCGGTCGTGCCGAGGTTTATGAGTAGGGTCATGGTGCCCGGGCCTATGGTCATGGGGGTTGCCAGGGGCACCACCGCTACCTCCCCGTTGTCTATGCTCCTGGTCTTGGGCTGCCCCGATAGCATGTCGATCGCGATGTAGAGGAGGAGTAGGCCTCCACCGAACTTCAGGCTCGCCAGGCTTAGATGGTAGAATTCCAGGATCAGCTTCCCCGCCAGTATGAATAGGAGGCCGAGGAATACGACGACTATCATGGCCTGTCTTATGACGCGCTCGGCCTCTCTCCTCCTCATGGCCTGTGTCAGCGTTATGTAGTTGTTGAGGGCTGTGAAGGGGTTCATTATGGCTACTATCGAGCCATAATACGCTATTACCAGGCCTATATCCACCATGGCCCCTGGCACCGTCTACTCTTCGAGGCCCCAGCTATCCCGGGGCGCGTTTAAAAAGAATCGCCTGGATACACGGGTGGGAAGAGGGTGTGGGGTAGCCTGGAGGCCCCGCTAGCCCTTCAACTCCTCCAGGGCGATCTTCAGGGCTTCCCTCGCGCTAACCCCCGTTACACTGACGACCTTGATCCCGAGGTATGAGAGCGCGGCGTAGGCGTTTGGCCCCGGAGTCGGGCCCGCGTAGACGCGCACCCCTAGGTCGCCCAGCTTCTGGGCGGCTTTCACGCCGGCTCCGCTCCCCGCCGTGTATCCTGGGTTGTCGTGTACCTCTACGTTGAGCACTTCCCCTGTGGCCTCGTCCACATCTACTACCGTGAACTTCGGCGCTCTCCCGAACCTCTCGGCTACCCTTGAGTCGAGGCCCTTGTCGTCCTCTGTGGGGATCCCTATCCTGACGGCCATCCAGATCAACCCCCGCTATAGTTTGTCCTGCCGTGGACGTCTATTTGCCTATTTTATGCCGGGTATGTAGGGTTCTGGCCTGGCTGGTTTATACTTCCTCCACCAGTCTCTCCAGGACCCCAGTACGTCGACTGCTATAGTCCGTGATATCCTGGTCATTGCCTTCGCCGCCGGCGAGTCCGGGTATGCTTCGTGCAGGGGCTTGCCCTCTACTATGGACTTCGGCACCGCGTCGTCGTAGGGGATCTCGCCTAGTATGGGTATATTGTTCTCCCTGGCGTACTCTCTTATGACGTCGACATAGTCGGGGTTTATATCGTACTTGTTTATGACTAAGCCAGGCGCTATCATGAAGTGCCTCGTCAGCTTGTGTATCCTCTTCAAATCACTGAAGCTCGCGGGGGTAGGCTCAGCCACCAGCACAGCTATCTTGGCCCCGGTCAGGCTGGATATAACCTGGCACCCTATACCGGCGGCAGCATCAACAAGCACGAGCCCGTCGCCGCCGAGGATGGACTTGGCCCTGTTCTTGGCCTCGGTCACGAGCTTCCCAGAGTTAGGCCTCCCAGGGACGATCTCCCCCGATACCAGGGGGAAGCCGTAAGGCGTCTCCCTGGCGACCCTTATGACCCCGGCCTTGACCTTGAAAATGAACCTAATCGCCTTCTCGGGGCAGGCAAGCGCGCAGGTGAGACACCCCTCGCACAGCCACTTGTTAATTACATGCCTCCCCTCGACGACCTCCACCGCGTCGTAGGGGCAGACCTCTGCACACACCCCGCACTGGGTGCATAGCTCCTCCTTTATGTAGGCGATCCTCCCCTCGGTATAGGGGCTCTCCTCGTCCCAGGACTCGACTCCGAGGACTATGTGCAGGTTGGGCGCCTCGGCGTCGGCGTCAACCGCGACCAGATTATAGCCGTGCCTGTACAGCTCGACCGCGAGTACCGCTGTAAGAGTGGATTTGCCCACGCCTCCCTTGCCGCTAGCGACGACGAGCTCTACTTGGCCCCCGAGCCTACCCTCCACCATCCACCACCCCTGCGTCCCTCAACCTAGCCAGTACATCTCCCCCTAGCCTGGCCAGCGCCTGGGAGGCCGGGTCATCCGGGTAGTAGTGTATGACCGGCACGCCCCTAGCGTAGGCCTCCGCGGCCCTCCTGGAATAGGGGATCCTGTAGAGCCCCCTCACGTTACTGTAGTTTTGGACTACTTCTAGTATCGCTTCGGAGGGGCCGATGCCGTGCCTGTTGACTACGACCAACGCCTCATACCCCATACCCTCCACCACCTCCAGTATAGACTTGAGGTCGTGGACTCCCAGGGGCGTGGGCTCGGTCACGGCTATGACGAGGTCGCTCCCGTGTATGGCCGTGGAGACCCCGCTCCCGGTCCCAGCCCCGGTGTCCACTAGCAGGACGTCTGGCTTGAGCCCTAGGGCCCTCTTCTTCGCGGCGATTATCGCTGGAGGCGTGTGCTCCTCTCCCTCCTTCAACACCCCGGTTACCAGGGTGAAGGACGCGCTGCCTATCGAGATGGGTGTCTCGTAGGAGTGGGCGAGGGTCCTCCTCCCCTCCCTCCTTATGGCGTCGTAGGGGCATGCATAGTAGCAGGCCTTGCAGCCGCTGCATAGTCGGGGGAAGACGAATGGGGGTTTGCCGGGGGCCATTATCATCGCGCCGGTGTCGCATACCTTCACGCAGGCGCCGCAGGCCGTGCACTTCTCGTATATTATCTTGGGGAAGAATATGTCTATGTCCTCCATGTTCTCCAGCCTGTTGACTCCCAGGAGTATGTGGTCGTTCGGGGCCTCCACGTCGAGGTCGGCCAACACGATCCTAAGGCCTCCCAGCCTGCTGGCCAGGTAGTATGCTAGGTTTGTGGCGACGAAGCTCTTACCGGTCCCACCCTTCCCGCCAGTAATCGACACCACGTACATGGGGGTCATCCCTTCATGACGCCCTTCAGCGCCTCGTCCTCGATGACCAGCCTGTTCAACTCCATATCATCGAGAGGCCCATACTCCTCGATGACCGTGTCTATAACCCGTCTGGCATTCTCGGGGAGCCGAGGTGCCTGGCACTTATACTCTATACACCCCCTGACGCCCCTACTAGGGTCCCCCTCGTGCTTGACGAAGCACTCGTCGGACTCAAACACCTCCTTCAACCCCTCAATATAGAAGACCCCGGGGCCCATCACGTAGACCGCGTCAGTTAGCCTCGCCCCGTAGAGCTTGATGTAGCGGGACTCGGCCAGCGCGAGGAGCCTAGACAGCCTAAACGGGTGCAGGCACCCCGACCTGGAGAGTATGTATGCGATCGCCTCCCTTACTCTAACCGCCCCGCCTGGGCTGGGCAACGCACTCCACCTATAGCAATTCAAGGAGGGAGGCGGCTGGATTAATCTACGCACTATAAATCCTGTGTATGGAGGGAGTCTAGGAGAGTATAGCTATACTCCTCAGGACGTCCGCCGTGTCCTCGCACTTATCGGTGCTCGTCTCAAGGCTCTGGAGCGCCTTATAGAGCGTGACACAGCTCCCAGGCTTCCCGGCTTCATTGCACCAGGCTATGACGTGCTCCTCGGTGCTACTCCTTATCTCGTCCGCCTCCTCCTCCAGCCTCTCGACCTCCCTGGCCAGCTCAACAGCCTTGGCTGGATCCCTCTTGAGCTCCTTCACCGCCGCTATTATCTTCTCGACCTGGGTCTTGGCTATGACAGCTATCTCGTACATGGAATCCACGATCTCCAGGGGCGGGGGGCTGCCCTCGACCTTGACGTAGAGTAGTAGCCTCCTGGTGGCGGCGTTCAGGTGGTCGGCTATGTCGTCGGCGACCAGTACGAGGCGCAGTAGCTCCTCCCTGTCAATGGGGTGGAAGAGGCTCTTGGACAGGTCGGCTATTATATCGTCTTTCACCTTGTCGGCCGCCCTCTCAGCCTCCTTCACGCTCCCATAGGCCTCTGCAACCCTCGACACGTCGCCGGACTTAACGGTCTCTATCATCATCAGGGTGTTCTCGGCGACGCGCAGTATGTTTGTCAGGTGGTTGAGCTCCATGCCGAGGATCTCCTGCTCCCTCCTCCTGCTGATCCAGGTCCATGTACCAGACACTCTACAGTACACCCCATTCCAGCTATAATATGAATGATATCAAGGTATATATCGAGGCCGCTAGCCCGGCAGCCGCGGGGACGGTCGCGAGCCACCCAAGTATTATGACTAGGACCGTCCACTTGTCGATGCCCGAGAGCCCCCTGCCCTTGGCTATCCCAACCCCTATTATCGAGGAGACGCTCGCGTGGGTCGTAGAGACCGGCATCCCCATGAGCGTGAAGGCGTAGACCACGAGCGCGTTTGAGAGCTCCGCCGCCCCACCGCTGACATAGTCGAGCTTGGTTATGTTGAAGCCGACCCTCATGACAACCCTATACCCCCAGGTCAGGGCGCCAGCCATAATGCCTATACCGCCGAGGAGGGCTAGGAACTGGAGCGTCCGCTGGTCCGGGAAGCCGAGGGTCTTGCTGACCACGGTCACGTAGACCCCCGTGGCGTTACCCACGTCGTTCGCCCCGAAGGCGTAAGCGCTGAAGGCCAGGTTGAAGAGCAGGATCGCCTGGAAGACCCTGTCAACGTTCCAACCCCTGGAGACCAGGGTAACGTAGAGCCTATGGAAGACGTAGTAGAGCACTATAGCAACCACTATAGCGCCCAGGGGGCTGGTGATCCAGCTGAGGATAACCTTCACCACGACACCCCAATCGATCTTAGAGGAGCTCCCCAGGAGGCCGCGTGCAAAGCCCACCCCCAACACGGCGCCGACCGTGGAGTGAGTCGTGGACACGGGCAGGCCCTTCCTAGTGGCGATAGTCACCCATAGCCCGGCGGCGAGGCTAGCCGAGAGGGCCATTATGGGGTCTAGGTCCTTGACGACTCCCTTGCCTATCGTCTTTATAACCCGGTATCCCTGGAGCATGGCGCCGAGTATGGCGAAGAGGCTGAAGAGGAGGAGGGCCTTCCTAAGCGATATCGCCCCCGCGCCCACCGCGGTGTCCGTGGGGTTCGCCGCGTCGTTAGCACCAAGGTTCCAGGCCATGTAGAACGCGGCCATGAGCCCCAGCATAACTAGTATCTCTTGCTGCCCTAGATCCACCCTCTAGCCCAGGTCGAAGGAGGCTCCCCTCAACCAGTTCTTAAACGTGCCATGTTATACCGGTCAATACATCACATGATAGATCCCGGAGGGAGAGGCCCTCCACGAGGGCGAGTACAAGGTGAAGCCCAGGATAACAGAGCTACTCAGGAAGAAAGACCGGATCAAGGAGAGGCTAGAAGAGGAGCTAGGCAGGCCGCGGGCAAGGAGGGCCAGGAGAGACCACCATGCAAGGCGCAGGCCCAGGCACTGCGGGATGACCATACACACGGGCATAGGGTGCGGCTTCGCCTGCATATACTGCTACATCTGGGATATGGGGTTCCCCGGGAAACCAGAAGCATACCCCCTCGAACCCATGGAGCTGGCATACGCCCTGGCAGTAAACCCCTACGTGGTCCCAGAGGCTACGATGGCCGCCTATGGCAGCGTGACCGAGCCCTTCCAGCCCGAGACCCGCGAGCGGGCTCTAGCATATATACGCGAGGTACACCGGTGGCTGGGACTGCCGAGCCAGGTGTCCACGAAGGCGGTCATAGACAGGGAGCTGGCCAGGAGCCTGAAGGCCTCTGACCCAGGCCTGAGCCTGCTAATCACGGTTGTAGCGCTCGGAGAAAAGGCTAAGCGGCTAGAGCCCCGGGCCCCGCCGGCCGAGGAGAGGCTTGAGGGCGCCAGGACCGCTCTACGGGAGGGCCTCCACGTCGCGTTGTTCCTCAGGCCTATCATGCCGGGCGTAAACGAGGAGGACTTGTTCGATATACTGGAGGCCGCCGCTAGGATTGGTGTCAGGGACATTGTATTGGGTAGCTTAAGGGCGACCACAGGCATACTGGCTAGGCTTGAAGCGGCAGGGTTCGATACGGGCAAGATACGGAGGCTTCTGGTTAGGAAGCCCAGGTCCGCCAAGGACCAGGTGCCCGTCGACACTTCCAGTATAAAGCGCGAGCTAGCCGGCTATGCCCGTAGCCTCGGGCTGAGGGTCCATCCCTCGGCCTGCAGCCATAACATGGTAAGCCATGGCATGCCGTGCCACGCCTGTAGGATGGGGCCCTGCTATTCTAGGCCCCCGGTGCCGGATAGGGATGATGTTATCGAGGCCATCAACTACCTGGGCGGGTCGGTTGAGGTCGTCGAGGTCAACTATCCCTACATTGTGTTGCGTGGCTTGAGGGGTGTTAGGAGGGATGTGGTGGTCGAGGTGTTATCGGCTGCCTCGAAGCTGATGGTCAGGGTCATGGGCTAGGGCGTGTATTCCTCCCCGGGGAAGAGCCCCTCCCTGACCTCGTGGGCGTACCTCTTCAAGGCGTCTAGGAGGTATTGGAAGGCGTCGGCGTACTTCTTGGCGAAGGGCGGCGAGTGGGGATACAGCCCGACTATATCGTGGAAGACCAGGACCTGCCCGTCGCAGTGCCTCCCGGCACCGATGCATATAGTGGGGATCGACAGCTTCTCGGTTATCCTCTTAGCCAGCTCCGGCCTCGTATACTCTATGACCACCGAGAAGGCGCCAGCCCCCTCCACGGCCAGGGCATCATCCAGTATATCCTTCTCCTCGCCCGGCGTCTTGCCCCGCAGCTTGTAGCCCCCGAAGGACAGGTACCTCTGGGGGGTCATGCCGACGTGGCCCATGACCGGTATCCCGGCCCGTACAATCCCCTTAATCCTGTCGACATACTCGGAGCCTCCCTCAAGCTTAACGGCCTCGGCTCCCGCTCTCACCATTTCTATGGCCGATTCAACCGCCACGCTGGTGCTGGGCTCGTAGCTTCCGAAGGGCATGTCGCCAACCACCAAGGCCTTGGGCTTTGCCCTCGCCACTGCCCTGATGTGGTGCAGCATCTCGTTTAGGGTCACGCCGTGGGTCGAGTCCATGCCCAGCACTACCATGGCTAGGCTGTCGCCGACTAGTATCGCGTCTACCCCGGCCCTGTCTGCTATCAGGGCGGTCGGGTAGTCGTAGGCTGTGACCATCACGATCTTCTCCCTATTCTTCTTTTTAATTATTTTCCTAATAGTTATCTTCTTTCTCTCCTCAGGCAAACCCTGCCCCCGAGACCCTCAAGAGCCTTCAAAAGCATATATAGATACTCGATAGTAACAGTCCTAACCCCAAGCTCCCTAGCCCTCCTCAACACATACCCATGGATCTCCTCCACCTCAGTCTTACGCCCCCTCTCAATATCCTGCAACATACTATTCCTATTCAACCGCGTCCCCTCAGCCACCTCCAAGAGATACCTCGAAGCGTCGAAGGGGAGCTCGACCCCAAGAGCCCTAGCAACCCCAGCGACCTCCTCGGCAGCCCTCAAGGCCAAGTCCCTAGCATGAGCATCGACCAAGACGACACCATTCTCAACGCCCAGCACCGAGGCGACGCCGTTCAACCCAACGCTGACAGCCGCCTTAGCCCACCGATAAGGCTCAATATCATCCACGATCTCGACCCTGGCCCCTCCCCGGGCGAGCAAACCACCCAGCCCACGAGCAGGGCCCGGGGGAGACTTGTAGGGGCCTACGATAAGCCTCCCCACACCCCGGAGCGAAACCCTGTTATCGGACTCGCGCACAACCCCATACTCGACTATAACCCCTATACCGAGCCCACCCCTCCTCTCAACCTCCTCCAGCGCCCCGAAGCCGTTTGAGGCGACAGCCGTGTACTCGGAGATCCTCACAGCCTCAAGGACGGCCTCCCTAGCATGGTAGGCCTTCGTAGCGACAATGGAGTACCTGCAGTAGCCGCCCGGCAACTCTCCCGGGGTATAGGCTTCCACCGGGAAGGACATGTCCGTCATCCCGGTTATGACGGCACCCTCCCTATTCAACACGTCTCTCTGACCGCCTCTACGCACCACAACCACAGGCGGCTCGCCGAGCGCCTCGTGTAGGAACCCGGCGAGGAGGCATCCCACGGCGCCGCAACCGACAACACACGCTTCGACCGTCATCCCTCCATCCACGCTCTAAACCGTACTAGCCGGGGAGTAGTAATTAGGGCGCCTCGGCGACTGTATATATAGCGGGGGCTCGGGGGATTGCCCAAGACGACGTGGGTAGACGCGATAGCACTGGCGTTCGGCGGAGACCAGCTAGTGCCATACGTCGCGACGAGGAGGGAGCTGATACCAGCCATACTGGAGCTGCTCGGGCTCCAGGAGGGCGACGTATTCTACGACCTGGGGTGCGGCGACGGCAGGGTCGCCATAGAGGCTGCCAAGAGGTATCCTGTGAAGAGGGCTGTGTGCGTGGAGGTGAACCCGAGCCTCGCCATGGGCGCCCTGGAGAGGGCTAAATTGGAGGGAGTCGCCGACAGGGTCCTCGTGCTAAACGAGGATATGAGGCATGTGGATCTAAGCGACGCCGACGCGGTGTACATGTACCTCCTAACGAGCATCAACGAGCTTATGAGGCCCAAGCTTGAGAGGGAGCTCAAGCCGGGGGCCAGGGTCGTGACCCTAGACTTCCAGATACCGGGCTGGAAGCCCTATAGGGTTGTAGGGGAGCCGGGCTGGCAGAAGACCCTCTACCTATACATAAAGAGGGTATAAGCCTCTTCCCGGGTAGAAGGGTGCTGTGGGGCGTGTCGTGGACCGGGGACCCGAAGCGTGACATAGTCGATGTAATGAGGCTCATGTACGAGAGAGGACTCGTCCAGGTCCGAGGAGGCAACGCTAGCATCTACGATAGAGGCTCCGGGATGGTCTACCTGTCCCCCTCTGGAGTCCCCAGAACCCTCATGAGCGTAAGGGATGTCGCGGTGATGAGTATAGGAGGGTCCCTCCTCCGGGGGAAGCCCACGAGCGAGTGGAGGATGCACCTAGCAGTCTACGAGGCCAGCGGCGACGCGGTCGCAGTGGTACACGCGCACCCGCCATCGCTCCTAGCCCTCAACTACCGGGGCAAGACTCCGGACCCCGACTACCTAACCGAGGTCAAGCTAAACGCGAGATGCATAGCGAGGGTCCCCTACGCCACGCCTGGAACCCAGGAACTAGCCGACAAGGTAGGCGAGACGATAAGGGACTCCGGGTGCAACGCGCTGATACTCGACCGCCACGGAGCCCTAGTCTACTCAGACAAAACCATATACCACGCCCTAGACCTCCTAGAGGCACTAGAAGACCTCTCAAGGATAATGCTACACCTAGACAAGTAAAACACGACACAACCCCTCTTCAGTACACCACCCCCGCCACGGGAAGGGAGAGGGACCCTCACAGCCAGGGGACTCTTCACCCCGTCCGACGATGCGGGCGACGCCCAACGGCACTTCATCGGGCCCACAAAACAAACAACACAACCCAACATAATATAAACTAACCCAGAACTCTCAATAATTGATCCTGTACTGATGCCTTGACCTTAGCAAGAGAACTCCTCCTCTAAGCTGGCCCCGACAAGCTCCCCCAGCCTAGCTCTTCTCCCAAGCCTCCTCCACCTATCCAGGATCCTAGCCCTTACCGCCTCTGGATCCGGCTCGACCCAGACGCTAAAGCCCATCTCCTCCAGCCACTCTACAATCTCCCGGAAACGCCGCTCCTCCTCCACCACTATTCTTCTCGCCAAGACCACTCTCGCACTAATAATTCATAAACTTATCTTACTTATCTTATAGGTCTTTTATCTAGCCTTGAATGCCACGCTAGTTCCCATGTTGTTTGTCCTTATTCCTAGACGCTTCATCTCGGTCTTCTTGGGCTTGACGCCTCTAACTGTGCTTATATATTGATCCTGGGTATTGCGTTTTTACCCGGGGGGTATAGTTTGGCCAAGCCAGGCAAGCCAGCCACAATCCTACTACTCATACTCCTCCTAGCCAACACACTCCTACCC
>WWDN01000024.1:0-3120 GCA_035615875.1 Thermodiscus sp.
GCACGTGGCCTCCCACGGCTGTGGTCGGGTCTCCGTAGAATACGTCTGGCCTGGCCATTACCTGGTTTGTTATGACGACTGCCACATTGTATATCTCCGCGAGCCTGGCCAGCTGGTGGAGGTGTTTGTTTAGGAGTTGTTGCCTCATTGCTAGGTTTTCCCTTCCTGGGTATTCGGCTCGGAAGTGTCCGGTTACGGAGTCGACTACTACCAGCTTTATCGGCTCTCTCTTTAGTAGGTCGAATAACTGCTCCACTATGGCCATCTGGTGGTGACTGTTTATGGCTCTTATCCAGTATATCTTCTCCATAACCTCGTCCGGGTCTAGACCTACTCCCCTGGCCATCTGCTCGATTCTCTCCCACCTAAAAGTGCCCTCCGTATCTATGTAGACCGCCTTGGCGTCTAGGCCTCCCTGATCCTCCGGCAGCTGTACATTAACGGCGAGCTGATGGCATAGTTGGGTGTTGTGCAGTATCAAGCCGTTTGGAGCTATGAAGTTATGTATACCCGGCACGACTAGGTCATACACCCAGTCATTATACTCCACTATCTCGGCTGAGGCCACTCTATATACTTCGACCAGCCCGGATAGATCGAAGCTCTCTGGATCCCGGACCTCCACCATGGGCTTTAAGAGCGAGGACTCCCTCCCTGCATCCCCAAGCCCTGTATTCGTGCGCTCAACCGGGATCTCCCTTAGTGCCACGATCCTGTCGCCAGGATTTACCTCGCGAGCAGGCCTCCATCGCGGCTTTCCTTCCTCGCCGAGAACCAGCACTGGATGATTTAGAGTAGTCTTTACCTCCATTCCGTTATCGAATGTTATCTTGACTATGTTTCTGACTTTCTCCCTGTAGATGAACTTCGCCTTGGTCTTTACTAGCCTCATGCTAGAGGTGTCGACTGAGTAGACCCAGAGACTATGAACCGGTACTGCATAACCCTCGTCTATGCGTACCTCGCCGTTATCCCTGCGGTATTTGTTGTAGGCTTCTTCTATGCTCATTACATGCAATTCGCCATCATTCTCGAAGTAGACAATTGTATCCTTTGAGAAGCACTTGCCGCTCCCGAACTCCCCGAAGAACTCGGTGATCGTCCTGGTCTCCACGCCACCGCCTAATAGCTCGTCGAGGGCTTTACTCCCGGTCGTTATCTTCCTGACGTTAAGCCTCTCCATCTTCAACTCCTTGGCGGTCTTGAAGCGTATGTCGAGGGCCTCCCTAGCAGCCTGTATTATCTTTTGGGCCGTCGGTAGCGGTATGCCTGTCACCTGGCTGAGCTCGTGTGGTGTTGCGACTGCGATTGCCTCGATGCTGGTGTAGCCGTGTTCTATCAGTTTCTGGGCAGCGTTAGGCCCTACACCCGGGAGATCGGTTATATCTTTTATTTCCTTTTGTTTCTTAGCCATATCTTTCCAGTCCCCCTCAACTCCTTTCCCTATACGCCAAGGGTAATATGGTTACGGTGCACCAGGGTCCCTAGTCCCCCAGTGCACCGGACGTATTCCCCCTGTGGCTGGAGCCCGGAACTCCAAGACGATAACCAAGTAGCGTGAAACCCGAGGTAAAAGAGGATACAGCCCCCCGGATAACCAAACACAGGATAACGCGTTTACGTGCTTTTTAGACGGACAAAGAATCGTATGTAGACGGTGGGGGCTACTGCCTTGAGGATACTCTTGATCCACGCCGAGGAAATATGGTATAAAACACACAAACCCGCGATCAAAAACCCACCCGATCCCCCATCAGAATACACGAGCAAGAACGCTACCGTAGCATACCTGAGCGTTGAAAGAGGCGATTCCGAGGAGGCCGCCGCAGAAGCCGCTAGAGAGATCTTGAAATACGCCCGCGACATGGTAAAGTCGTCTTCTATAGTGTTATACCCCTATGCGCATCTAAGCAGTAACCTTGAACGGCCAGCCAAGGCACACCGCATACTAGTCATGATAGAAAGAGAGCTCCGGGATAAGTGGGATGGAGAACTACACAGAGCCCCCTTCGGATGGTATAAGGAGTTCAAGCTCCACGCAAAAGGCCATCCACTAGCAGAGCTATCACGTACGATAACCCCCGCAGAAACTAGGATATGGTACAAATACGAAGGCAGGCGCATAGACCTGGATGAGGCCATCAACATGAACCTAATACCGGGATGCCTCTCGTCGGGAACGCTACGCTTCAAAGGGTTATCAAAAGAGAAAATGGAGTTATTCGATCTAAACAGGTTCGAGTCGTGGATCGGCACCGACCTGGCCGCTAGGCTGAAACGGAGAATAGAGGCGATTCAGAGACCTGTAGACCACTACAAGAACGCCCCCTACGTGGATCCAAGCGAAATGCATAGGATAGACAAGGTGAAGCAGCTCTACATTGAAGGCTCGTCCGCCCCCCTTAACTCGGTTATAGGCGCACCATTGGCCTCGGCTGTAGTGAAGACCGAGGCTAGTATTAACGAGATCGTAGAGGAGATCAACCCGGATATTTCGAAACACCTGTACAGGGTCAGACTATGCGGCGATGCAGACTGTCTGGATCTAGGCATTGAAGGAGACCTAGTACTCTACCAGGGCACAGCATGCCTTCCCTTAGGTATAGAGGCCAGCGGCTACACCCTGGTAGGCCCCTTAGGCAATCTAGCCAGGGCAGCGGTCGACTATGAGGCGGTCACTGCAGAGGCCGCGGACCACACGCCTGCACTACCAGTATGGCTCCACCCTATAACGGTATACGTGATCCCAGTAGGAGAAAACGTGGCAGACTATACCAGGACTATTGTAAGGGAGCTGGCCAGCGTAGGGGCTGGCGTAGTGGTCGACGAGACTACCAAGGGTGTTGGAGCCAGGGTTAGAAGGGCTGGCAGGCTGTGGACACCCTACATAGCGACTATAGGCGAGAGGGAGATGGAGTCAGGGACTGTAACCGTTAGGAGGCGTGCTAGGCCAGGGACCCAGGAGGCCTTACCCTTCAGCGAGCTCGTCTCCGAGGTAAAGGGCCTCCTCAGCCTCTACGGTGTCAGCGGTACCATTCGGTACCTTACCTAGGACTATGTGGAAGGTGTTCCTCTTACAGTAGGGGCAGAAATGGTATATCCTACCCATCTTATCGAGCC
>WWDN01000025.1:0-3791 GCA_035615875.1 Thermodiscus sp.
GGGTGGCGCATGCACGAGTATATTCCTCTATCCACCAGCCTGTCCGGCGGGGTGAAGCGAGGGACCCTCCCCCGGTGCCCATAGAGCCTGAGAGTTCTACCAGCGACAATATTCAATACAACACCGTATATTATCAAGACGACTCCGAGGATTATCGCCGCGTAGACGATCATGGGAGAGCCCAGGTCCCCGCATCCATGGCAACAGTATCGTCCTAGGATGAATGGAGATAGGTCGAGCACCAGCCAGTACAGAGCCCTCCACGCATAGATGATCCTAGCCGTCCCTCCATCCCCCCGGGATCCCTCTTGCACCGCTCAACTCTTTTAGGGCTCGCCGGCTAACCCTTGTCATCCTCGGCAGGAACGTCCTCCACGCTCCCTTGGGCAGTGCTAACTACTTACGGGGGGCGTAAGCAACTTACACCCTCCGTAAGCCTCTGTTCGAAGTCATGTCGAAGAAAACGGGACCCTCTACAGTAGTATAAGGGGGTTATATGGGCTTGAGAACCTCTAACTCCCGCTAGACTACCCGTGATAGCTTGTCTAGGAAGGATTCCGCGTCCACGTGGAACTTGACAGCCCCATCCTCTAGGTAGATTACCTCGTCTGAGATCTTGGAGAGCAGGAGGGGATCGTGGGATGATACTATCGCTATGCCTCCCTTATTGGCCAGTTCCTTGATCGCCCGGGCAACTACCCTCCTCTTACCGCTATCCAGGTTGGAGAAGGACTCATCCAGCGCCAGCACTACCGGGTCGACGGCGAGGGCCCTCGCTATAGCCACCAGCTGGACCTGGCCCGTCGAGAGCTTGCTCATCTTCTCCCATAGGATGCCCCGTAGCATCAGCTTCTCCGCTACCTCCAGGACCCTCTCCCTGATAGCCTCCTTCCCGAGGCCCTGTAGCTCCAGTCCAACAGCTATGTTATCATATACAAGCCCCCTAAGGACTATAGGCCTCTCGTGAACGTAGACAATCCTACCCCTAAACCCCTCGACGCCTCCAGCCCAAGGATCCACCCCGTCCACCAGCACCCTACCCTTGACCGGCCTCAGGAGTAGTGAGACTAGCTTGAGGAGGGTGGTTTTGCCCGAAGCGTTCGGGCCCGCTAGGCCATAGACTCTTCCCCCCACAAGGCCTAGGCTCACCCCCTTGAGCACCGGCTCCTTGTCGTAGCCGAACCACACGTCCTCCAGCGTTATTCTAGCCTCCATCCCCTGTTCACCAGGCGTAGCACCAGTGACACGCCGATGGTTAGCAGTGTCAGTATAGCCCCGAGCTCCAGGGCCAGCTCGTACTCACCCATGGATGTTGCGAGGGCTATCGAAGTGGTGAGCGTCCTGGTATAGCCCATTATGTTTCCTCCAACCACGAGCGCGACGCCCAGCTCGCCGATGGCCCGGGAGAACCCCATCACTACCGAGGAGACTATGGAGGGCGCCGACTCCCGGAGGACTAGGAGCGTCGCCCTGGCCTCACTAGCCCCTAGGGTCAGCGCTAGCTCCCTGAGGGACGCTCCGACCTGCCTGAGGGACCTGTAGGTGAGGGCTGTGACTAGGGGGGTTATGAGCAGGGCCTCTCCAACCATGATGGCCTGGGGCGTGTATAGCAGGTTGAGGAAGCCCAGGGGTCCCTCCCTGCTCAGCAACAGGTACAATAGGAGCCCTACGAGGACTGTTGGAACCCCTATCAAGGCCTCCATAGCATAGACCAGGGGGTTCACCCGGGGGGTTCGTGATAGGTAGTAGGCTAGTGGGATGCTCCAGGCCGAGGCCAGTAGTGTCGCCGCCCCGGATATGGCGAGGGACCTCGACAGGACCGCGTAGATCGGCTCCACGACTAGCCCCCCTCAGCCATACCCCTCCACACCGCCTCTATCTGGCTCAGGCGGCCTGCCACGGGGTGGAAGAGGGGTTGCCCGTACTCCTCCACGCCGTAGGATGCTATGAGCCTCTGCCCCCGGCTGCTCACCAGGAAGTCTATGAAGGCCTTGGCCGCGTCCCGCTCCCTGCCACTGCATCCTGTCACGAGGTATGCGCTGTATATGTTGATTAGGCTGGGATCGCCGCTGTAGAGTATCTCTAGCCCCGGTATCCTGCCTTCAGCCTTGAACTTCAGGTAGGTCCCTATATCGCTTAGTGTGTAGGCCTCCTTGTTGCCCGCTATGACTAGGGTTTCGCCCATGCCCTGCCCCGTCTCGATATACCATGGCTTCCCGGTTGGGTCTAGGCCCGCCTCTCTCCAGAGCTGGAGTTCCCTGACGTGTGTCCCCGAGCGGTCTCCCCGGCTCACGAAGACTATGCGCCCGGCCTCGCCGGCATTGTATATCCTATGCATTACCTCGACTATGCTCTTGGAGCCCTTCACCCCTGCTGGATCGCTCCCGGGCCCTACTATTACGAAGTAGTTGTAGGCGAATATCCTATGGTAGCCTATGACTCCCTCGTCGATATAGCGTTTCTCAAGGCTTGGAGCGTGGACTAGTACTAGGCATGCGTCCCCCCTCTCAGCTCTCTTGAGCGCCTCCCCGCTACCCACCGGGATGTACTGTATGGTGACGTCCCTGTGGGTGGATTGGAACTCCCTCGCCAGGTGTTCTAGGAGGCCTGTGGCGTATAGGCTCGTGGTGGTCGTGGCCCTTACTCTTACCGTCTCGCCGTGGGTTGCCTGTAGTGCTAGGGCTAGGGCGAGGAGTGCGAGTACCAGGGCGATGGCTGGCATGGTCTTCGAGTCCAACGCGACCCCTCGTTATCCGTTAACAGATAACGGATAGCAGGCCGGATAAAAGCCTAAGCCCGTAGCACACCCCCGATCCCTGGGAGAATCCTATAGCCCTCAAGACCCTCCCCAACAGAGGAGACGGCCTCGAAGAACCCCCGGAGGAACCACTCACCCCGCTCCGACCCGTAGAACCCCCTCCCAACGAGGAAATCATATCTCTCCCACGCCAACAACACAAACTCCAACCCATAGACGCGGGCAGCGTACAAGAGGCCGACACCCACATCGGCATCGCCACGTGCCACGGCCTCGGCAACCTCCAGGTGGGTAGTATAGCTGGAACCATAACCCCGTATCCTAGCCCTCAACTCCCCCAGCGACAAGCCCCTCCGGGAAGCCCACTCCCCCAGCACAGAGTCTAGGAGGAGCCTGGTACCGGAGCCCGGCTGCCTATTGGCTAGGACAAGCCTCCCAGAGGCGAGGCCCTCCATGACCTCCTCGAACCCCATGGGCTTACGGGTTATGAACCCCTGAGCCCTATCATAGCCCCTTAGGAGCACGGCTTCCCCCGAGAGCCCAAGCCTCTCATAGACATGGGTGTTGTAGGCCCCTGTCTGGGGGTCGAGCAAGTGTATCCCCACGACGTCCGCCTCCCCCAGGACTAGCGCGGCCAGTCCATGGGTTGACCCGGTCCAGTGGAGCTCGATCCCGTGGCCGGACTCCCTAAGCACGCCGACAGCCCTCGACACTATGAAGTCGTGGCTCCCCGAGACTACGACTTCCTGCCCCGTGTAGACGCGGCTGGCTGATGCCGGGGTGAAGGGCCTTCCATGTATCCTCCTATACATGGACTCGTAGTACTCTAGGAGCCTCGCTCCCTCGGGGGTCAGCTCTGCTCCCCCGCCCCTGGATCCTCCACGCCTCCTGGCCAGTAGCCTGGCCCCCAGTACGCGTTCTATCCTCGCTATCCTCTCCCAGGCCCTGGAGTAGGGGATCCCGGCCTTCCTCGACGCCTTCAGGAGGGATCCAAGCTCCCTGACATAGTATAGTCTGTCTCTTATACACATCT
>WWDN01000026.1:0-3512 GCA_035615875.1 Thermodiscus sp.
GTGACAGGCGACTTGCCAGCGGCGATGTACTCCTTGTCGAGCAGTATGACCCGTGGTATGACGTGTTTCACGCCAATAAGCCTGGCGGCGTCGATGTAGTCGAAGGGATCCACCGCCGGCTTGAAATCCCACGTAGCTCCCCCGTCATGGGAGACGCCGAGCATTATAGTGCTAGCTAGGACCCCGCTGTTGTTGAAGGGGGCTGGAAGCGGCCTCTCACCCACCGAGAGATACGCCAGGTAGAAGGCCCCGCTAGGCCCTGAGGCCAGGGCCGGATCACTCAACACCTGGTCATTCCTCCGATCGCCTGGAGGCGCTAGCCGTGGACCAACCCAGCTGGCGCCTCCATCGGTGGAGTAGTATATGCCTATGCCAACCCTGAGCTGGTCCTGGGAGAAGGCGTTCACCTGGTGGAGTGCGACGACAACGTTGCTAGTATTGTGCTGGTTCACCGCGATGCTCGGCTCGCTCTCCAGGAACCCGTTATAGTCAACGCTGACCTTTATGTTCCTTCCAAACACGGTCTCGGGGGACTCCACCGGGGAGCTCGCGGGGGGTCTCGATAGTATGGATGGGATGCTTGTCAATCCCTCTAGGCTCGCCGGGTACAAGGCGTCTAGTAGGGTGCTCGACACATAGGCTGGCAGGCGGTCAGTCCAGAGGATAGGGCCCTGGCTGGAGGGACCCTCCCAGCCGTCAACGCCGTCGGCCCCTGTAGCCAGGGATAGGGGGGATAGGACCAGTAACGCTATCACGACTGCAATCAGCCGCTTCACCATCTACACCAGGCCTCGACAGGGACTGGAGGGTAACTCCCTGTAAATAAGCCTGTATTAGAATACAATTAATCACTAGACCCCGCCTGCGAGAGTTTTAATACAGGGTCTCCAGCGCACTCTAGAGGGGGTGCACGAGGTGCCGGTCGAGATCAAGGACTGGAAGGAGTTCGTCGAGATAAGCGGTAGAGCCATCGAGTGCAGGGTCAAACAGGCCAGGAAGGGCGATGTAGCCAAGATAAAGGCCCGGACAAGGAGAGTTCTCTATACCATCAAGGTCGACAAGTCGCGCGTCGAGGAGCTCGTGAAAGAGTTGAAGTGTAAGAAGATAGTCTTCGTCGATACAGGAGAAGTCCGAGAAATCAAAAAATAACGCCTAAAATCCACTACCACCCACAGAGGTCTAAAGCCACGCAGTATCACTCGTATTGAACCCCGCATATCTAGAGGATTTGTCGAATTGCACCCGGATATCCGATAACGTTGCATACGAGTAAACTCACCTAAGGTGAGTCTACCATATAAGAATTATCCGCTATGAACTGCATGGTGGATTAACGTGATGTGCCCGTTCTGTGGAGGAGGCTTCGGTTACATGGCCCCGTGGGGGTTCGTCGGGTTGATATGGATGGTGGTATGGATAGTATTGATCGTGGCAGTCATCTATGCAATAATAAAATTTATTAATAGTCCTGTGAATAGCGGCTATCCGCGCTATTACCGGGGCAGAGACGAAGAGATACAGGAGCTAAAGGATGAGATCAAAAAGCTTAGAGACGAGATAAAGAGAAACCACCAATAAACACCACTATTCATTATCCATAGGTAGGGCTATTCTAAGTACTAGACGTTGAACACGCTACGAGGGGCTAGGATGTACGCTCATCATGCTACGAGGTCAAATCAATTCTATAATATATTTTAATATATTTATTTAATATACTGGCAGGAGTCTGCTGAGTCAACTGAGTACAAGGATATTTAGCTTCCTGACACTATACAGAGTCTAGACGGTGGATATTTTGGCTACTACGGATCTAAAAAAGGCTCTACAGCCAATTAAACCAGGAGAGCTAGACAAGGTTCCCCCGGGCTACTGGGCCGCCATAGTAGACGGGCGTGTGATTGCCTGGGCTAGTACCCTAAAAGAGCTACGCGAGATAATGGCGCGGATGGGTTACAGGAAGGATGAATATGGTGTGGTGAAGGTTCCGAGCCATGATCTGCTTGTCGTCTAAGCTAGCTACCATTGGGCGTGTTAATGTATTTGCATGATATGTGATCGAGCAGGGGCATTAAATAGTGAGCGTCCCTTATAACGGTCTGAGCGAGAGAATATTTCCATATATCGCATACCATGGGAGATTCTATCCTATCATCCCGGTGATAGTTGAGGGTAGGGAGAAAGCAGTTGTCTATGCGTTGGTAGATAGCGGTGCTACAATGAGCCTCTTCCACACGAGCATCGCTGAAGATATAGGTATCGACTTGACGGACTCGGAGCAAGAATACCTGGCCGGCATAGGAGGCTACGTAAAAGCTTATATCAAGAAGCAAGTGAGAGTAATAATAGAAGGACTAGGAGACCTCCATATCCCAATAGCCTTTACAGAGTATATCGCCTCGGACCTCGCTATACTAGGCCGCCAAGGCTTCTTCGAAGCATTCGAGATAACATTCAGAGAATGGGAGAAAAAACTAATAATAAAAACAAAGGTTAGAAGCTAAAAGAGCCCTTCTAGATACTAGACACCGAACACGCTACGAGGAACCAAGGTGTATGCCCACCATGCGACGGGGTTGAACCCAGCCCTATAATATACCCCATCTACCTCCGGCTCGCTATCAACTATCACCCTCCTCACCCCCTGTCTATACGCGTACCACCTCACCGCATCCACAAGCCTTCTCCCAAGGCCGAGCCTCCTATACGCCTTCCTCACCCCAAGCAATGACAGGTACAGGGCTGGCTCGCCGCAGAGAGTCTCCATGGGATGTGCGACGGCGACTCCGGCCACATCTCCTCCCGGTGATAGTGTCACGGCTACGATCGTCCCAGGCCTCCGCCTGTAGAGGTCCTTGAAGTGGTCATCGGCATCTTCAACATCCCACGGTTCATAGTCTAGATACTCGTCGAACGCATCATTTACCGCGTCAGCGATGCCCTCCAAGATCTCCCCCTCAGGGGGCTTCGTGAACATCTCCAACCTAAACCCTTCAGGCAGGTCCTGGGGAGGCTCAGGCATGGCTAGAGCCTCCATCAGAATATAGGCCGCATCAACCTCCCCCGGAGAAATTCCGAGAGCCCTAGAGGCTAGGAGATGCGTATGCCTCCAAGCTATTCCAAGGGCTAGCCCCACGAGTTCAGAGGTCCTAGAGCGGCCCTCCAGCGAGTTAAAGATCCAACGAGCCAGGAGCCTATAAACCTCGACCGCTATGGGATATGGGAGGCCCGAGTCGACCACTATGAGGGCCCTCCCCATACCGATATCCTCTGCGACCCTAATCCTAGCCAAGCCGACGACTCGCCTGGATAAGAGGAGAGCAGCTAGCTCCCCGCCGTAGCGCTCCTGCTCTTCCAACGCCCTCTCAACGTCTTCCGGCCCGACCTTCTCGACATAACAGGCAACGCCATAGGCCTCGTAGACCCTATTATAAAGTCCTGCAGCCTCTCCAGCAAGATCTGAAGTGACTGGGACGATCTCATACACAACCCGCCACCAACCATCTATAGGA
>WWDN01000027.1:0-9044 GCA_035615875.1 Thermodiscus sp.
ATCGGCGGGGATTACTTTAACTTTGGCTCCTGTGCACATATAACAGGCGTTGTAGAGGAGTTAACAAGGGGTAGGTGCACGTTGAAAGGCAACGGTACCAGCTCCAAGGAGCCGCTGCTAGCTGCTATAGTACTCGTGATAGCAGTCACGGCCACTATAGCATGGGCAGGGCTGGCTAGAGGGACCCCCGAGCCAATAGTGCTAGGCACGTTTCCAGGCATAGCTGATGACATACGACTCCTAACTGAGGGATGCAACGTGACAATACAATCCATAGCGCCTCCGGGAGTTGACCCGCACAGCTACAATCTAGGCACGCGGCAAGTGATAGCTGTGAAGCGCGCCCTACTAATCGTCTCATCCTCCCACGCCCCCTTCGAACTCCAAATCAGGAAGATAGTAGAAGGTGATAGGCTATTGGAGATAACCAGGATACAGGGTATAAGGCTGGAGAAGATGCCCAACGGCGTCGTGAACCCGCACATGCCAATATACGACCCGGACAACTACGAGAAATACATCGAGGCGCTGGCATCCGCTCTAGCCGACAAGATGCCCCAATGCAAGGACGTAATCGAATCCAATATGCACGCAGTAACCGCCAGACTAGCACGGCTAGACGAGTGCAGAGGGTCCCTCCAAGGGGCGAAGGCGGTACTTGGGAGCCCAGCGGCTCAATACGCCGTAGAATGGCTTGGCGTCGACACGAGCGTAATCCTCTCCCCCGGAGAGGAGGCCCAGGTGACGCCGGAAACCCTGCGGAGGGCCGTAGAAGTCCTTGAGGAGGGCGGCATTGCAGTAGTCCTAGTCGACCCACACGGGGAGCCTATCGGGAAGAGGAACCAGTGGCTCTATGAGCAGGCCGCGCGGCTGGGCTCCCCGGTGATATATGTCCCGGCGCCCTTCACGCCAGGCTCGACCCTAGCGAAGCTATCATACATATGCGGCCAGGTCGAGTCGGGCTTGGCCGTGGGGCCTGGGAGGGTTCCCTAATAAATGAAAGCCTCTATATGAGCCTATACTCCCATATTATTATATTGAAAACGTCTCCGCCCCGACGTACATTACACAGAGAGTAGTATAAAGGGCGGGTGTAACAGGGAATGGTTTTCCCCTTTAGGAGTGTGGAGGACTTCAAGATAGAGCTAACGGAGGAGCACGAGCTCTTTAGGAAGGCGGTCAGGGAGGTCATAGAGAATAAGGTACTGCCTCGCTGGCAAGAGGTCGAGAAGACCAACGAGATACCCAAGGAGATCCTCGACGAGTTCGCCCAGCAGGGCTTCTTCGGCGTAGGCATACCGGAGGAGTACGACGGGCAAGGCGGGGGCCAGACCCTCGTAGCGATACTCACCGAGGAGGTCGCGAGGGCCATCCCAAGCCTGGCCGTGGCGATCGGCGTGAACCACCTATTCGGCATACCGATACTCCTATTCGGCAGTGAGGAGCAGAAGAAGAAGTACATACCACCCATTGCCAGGGGAGAGGCCTTCGGGGCCCATGCCAACACGGAGCCGGGAGCCGGTAGCGACGTTGCCGGCATACAGTCGAAGGCTAGGAGGGTGAACGACCATTACATAATCTCGGGGAGGAAGATATTCATAAGCGGCGCCGAGAAGGCCGACTACTTCGTCGTCTCCGCTAGGACTATGCCCGTCGAGCAGGCCCTCAAGGAGACCGGTAAGAGGTGGTATGGCATCAGCCTCTTCGTCGTCGAGAGGGACACTCCAGGGTTGAAGATAGGCCAGCGCTTCAACGTGATAGGCATGAGGGGAGAGCAGCCCTACGAGGTCATACTGGACGAGGTCAAGGTGCCCGCCGAGAACAGGATAGGTAACGAGAACGAGGCGTTCAAGTACATAGTAACCACCTACGACCACACGAGAATAGGCATCGCAGCCCAAGCAGTAGGCATAGCCCAGGCCACCTTCGAGCAAGCACTAAACTACGCCCTACAGAGAGAGGCCTTCGGCCAGCAGCTAATAACCTTCGAGATGATAATACAGAAGCTAGCCGACATGTACATGAAGCTGGAAGCCGCCAGGCTCCTAACCTACTGGGCCGCATCACTAGCAGACCAGGGCAGGAGAGAATTCGTCATAGCCAGCAGCCTGGCAAAGGCCTTCGCCACCGAAGCCGCCGAGTGGATCGCGAGGCAGGCCATACAGATACACGGCGGCGTAGGAGTAGACGAGGAGACCGGAGTAGCCAGATACCTGAGGGACGCGATAATAACCACGATCTACGAGGGCACCAACGAGATACAGAGGCTCACGATAGTCAGGCAGCTAGTCAGGCAGGCCTTCGGCATGAAGATATAGTGTTTTTCCCTCCTTCGAATCCACGCCGGCTCCCCCACTCTCTATCGAGGAGCCCAGACCAGTCAACACCCTTCTCTTTTAAACCAACGCGAGCTATACTTACACCCTCAGGTGGATATGGGTGAATCCGCTAGAGGAACTGGAGAAATACGAGGAGTTCCTGAAGATAAAGCCGCTCTACTGGGACGTGGAGGCGAGGGAGTTCGTATGGCTTGACACCCGGCTACTCCCCTTCGAGGAGGTCTATAGGAGGACCAAGGACTACAGGAGGGTTGGAGAGGCAATAAAGAACATGGAGATAAGAGGGGCGCCAGCCATAGGCGTCTCAGCGGCCTTCGCGATGGCCCTGGCATCCCTATACAATGACGCGAAGACGGTGGAGGAGCTACTGGCTCGTCTTGAAGAGGCACGCAGCTACCTGGCGTCGACGAGGCCCACGGCCTACAACCTCTTCTGGGCCCTGGACAGGGTATGGGCTAGGGTAACCGAGTCAGCCGCCAGGGGAGACGTCGATGAGGTGAGGGAGGCTGTTTTAGAGGAGGCCTATAGGATCTACGTGGAGGATGTGAGGAACAACATCGAGATGGGCAGGATCGGGTCAAAGCTCATAGACGACGGTGACAGGATACTGACCCACTGCAACACGGGCGCCCTCGCGACAGCCGGCTTCGGGACCGCCCTTGGAGTGGTCAGGTATGCATGGTATGAGGGTAAGAAGATCCATGTCATCACGACGGAGACCAGGCCCGTACTACAGGGGGCTAGGCTTAACGTGTGGGAGCTGACCAAGGAGGGGATACCATTCACTCTGGTAACCGATGGCATGCCCGGGCTCGTGTTCATGAAGGGAATGGCGGATCTAGCGATCGTGGGGGCCGACAGGATCATACTCACGGGTCACACGGCTAACAAGATCGGGACCTATATGGTCGCGCTGGCCGCCTGGGATAATGAGAAGCCCTTCTATGTCGCAGCCCCGACTAGCACGATACAAGCCACCGAGGATCCCGGCGAGATAGTTATAGAGGAGAGGGACCCCGACGAGGTGAGAAGGGTCATGGGCAAATACCCCATCACGCTCCAGGACGTGAACGTTTACAACCCCTCCTTCGACATAACGCCGCCCAGGCTGATAACCGCGATAATCACCGAGAAGGGGATAGCGTATCCCCCCTACACGAAGAGCCTTAAGGGACTCTTAAGCAGGTGACCTAAACCGTCCTCCATCCCATCAATAAATACTCTATTCCACGCCACCCTAGACACGAGGTGAATATAAACATGGCTACATACGCGTGCACACCAGACGAGCTGAAGCCTCCAAGCGAGGGAGAACTCGCCAAGGTCGAGAACGGCAAGCTGGTCGTGCCCGACAACCCGATAGTAGTGTTCATAGAGGGCGACGGGATAGGCCCCGAGATAATGGCCAGTGCAAGGAAGGTGCTAGACGCCGCTGTGGAGAAGGCCTATGGGGGCAAGAGGAAGATAGTCTGGTGGGAGATGCTGGCAGGCGAGAAAGCCCAGAAGGAGTGCGGAGTACTCCTCCCCCAGGCCACGCTGGAAGCCATAAAGATGACCAGGCTAGGCCTCAAGGGACCCCTAACCACGCCCGTAGGAAGCGGGTACAGGAGCCTGAACGTCGCGATAAGGATGGCACTCGACCTGTACTCGAACGTGAGGCCGGTCAAGTGGTATGGGCAGCCGGCGCCCCACAAGTACGCGGACAAGGTTAACTTCGTGGTATTCAGGGAGAACACCGAGGACGTCTACGCTGGCATAGAGTGGCCCGCCGGCACGAATGAGGCCCTTAAGATACTTGAGTTCCTCAAGAAGGAGTTCGGCGTAGAGCTGCCCAAGGACTCCGGCATCGGGATAAAGCCGATCAGCGAGTTCAAGACCAAGAGGCACATGAGGAGGGCTATGGAGTGGGCCATTAGGCACGGCTACACCAGGGTCACGATAATGCACAAGGGCAACATAATGAAGTACACCGAGGGCGCCTTCAGGCAGTGGGCCTACGAGGTCGCGCTAAACGAGTTCAGGGACTACATAGTGACCGAGGACGAGCTCTGGGAGAAGTACAACGGAGAGCTGCCAGAGGGCAAGATACTGGTGAACGACAGGATAGCCGACAACATGCTACAGCAGATAATCACGAGGCCATGGGACTACCAGATAATAGTAACTCCAAACCTGAACGGAGACTACATAAGCGACGAGGCAAACGCCCTCGTCGGAGGCATCGGGATGGCTGCCGGGATGAACCTAGGAGACGGCATAGCGGTCGGAGAACCAGTCCACGGCACAGCCCCCAAGTACGCCGGCAAGAACGTCATAAACCCGACGGCCGAGATACTCAGTGGAGTGCTACTGGTGGCGGACTTCATGGGCTGGAGCGAGGTCAGGCCCCTCGTAGAAGACGCCATAAGGAAGGCGATAGCCAACAAGATAGTGACATACGACCTGGCAAGGCACATGCCGGGAGTAGAGCCCGTGAAGACCACAGAGTACACAGACGCGCTGATACAGTTCATAAAGGAAGCCTAGACCCTGAAACCAGGGCAATCGCCTTTCTCCTCTATTTCATCAACCAGATCTAAGACCTCGACCAGCCTGGACACCCTACACTTCACCACACTATCGAGATAACTGCATGAGTTGCCATAGGCGACGGGATAGCCCACGACCCGCATAGCACTCTCGTCCCACCTACTATCTCCTACGAACATAGCCTCCCAGGGCTCTATGCCATACTCCCCCAGTATCCTCTTGACAGCCCTCGACTTATTCACGCCAACAATGGGCACGCCGCCCGGCTTCAAGTAGCCCCTCTTATCGAACTCCAGCTTGTTGGCCATCCACACGTCGGCACCAATAACGCGGGCAACCCTCCTGGCCAGCAGGTCGATCCCTCCGGAGACGATGCCGACTAGTATACCCCTCTTGTGGAGGCCGCTCCCCACAACCGGGGCCTCGGGGTCGATTTCGACATTGTTGAACTCCTCTATGAGTTCACGGATATGGATTTTGCCCTTCTTCTTAACCCATAGCTCGGTGTCTCGCCTCATCCACTCGATATAGTCTATTTTTCCCTCCAGGAACTCCTGCATGACTCTCTTGGCCTCCTCCAAGACGCCGAAGCGCCTGTGGAGGTACTCCCAGCTGCTATGGATCCTAACCAGGACCCCGTCCATGTCGAATAGCACGATCTTGACTCTCCTAGCCAATTCTACACCCTTCCCGTAGGCAATGGACTCCGCTGGGATTATTAATAGGCTAAAAACGGATGAGTAGGGGTATGGGGGTCCCTCGACCTAGACCTTGTCATTTATCTTTTCAGGGCTAGAGCTGCAGCGGCTCCAACCACGATTATAACTACTATGGCGGCGGCCATTAGCGTCGTGTTGCTTCCTCCCTGTTCTCCTCCGCCTCCCTGTGTGGTTTCACTGCTGGCTTGTCCCTGGCTCTCCTCCTGTGTTCCCGTGCTGGTTGCGCTTGATGTAGTGGTAGTCGTCTTTGACTCTGTTGGCGAGGGTTTCGTGGTTGTCGTGGTCCCTGGAGCTAGTGTAGGTCCGATCTCCTCTTTTGCCGTCGTTGTAGTCTGGCTTGTGCTCGTCGTCGTACCTGGGCTGCTTGTTGTCGTTGTCGTTTGTGTGCCTGTGCTAGTCTGTGTCTGGCTTGTCGTTGACGTAGTGGTTGTTCCACCGCCCCCGCTGCCTCCAACGGCTACTGGGATGAACGTGGAGAAGCTTGAGGCCCTAAACGTCACCGTTCCGTCAGGGTTTACATTAACCTCTGTTATCAGGGTTACCGTGCCATCGTCGTGCAACTCTAGTATAGCAACGTTCGACGATTCTACCGGCAGGGTTATATCGGCCTTACCCTTCTCAATACCCTCCACGCTAACGCCCACCCCGGCGGCTGTATAGCCATGGGCGGCGGCTAGCTGCGAAGCCTCGATCTCGTCGAGGACCTTCAGCTTTAGGGCGCCATCTATCACCGTGTTCCCATGGGCCTTGAATACGACCTCGTGGCTCCCGGTCTTGACGACGAACACCTTGCTCGTTGCGAGGACCACTCTACCTGTCTTCACATTGAATCCCTTCCCGTGGACCTCGACGACCTTGGACTCCTGGAATATTGGGTAGCTGAGGTTCACTGTCTCTCCAGAACCCTCTACTATGGTTTCTCCACTAGCACCCTTCCGAACCGATAACCCCGGTTCTCCAACCGTTATGTATTCTAGGTCTTCGATGTTCTGGCACGTTACGTGTAGCTGTGTCCCTAGGTCCTCGCCGGTCTCCATATTGTAGAAGTGTATGCTGCCATCCGTGGAGAAGTCGGCTGTGAGGCTGGTCTTGCTGCACAGCTCCTCGTCTATGAATGGGTAGATTAGTGTGGCTGCTATATCATAGGCGACGCTCGGGTCGCCGTCTCCCTCGATATTGATGTTGGCGAATAACCCGGTGTCTGTGATCTGCCCGTTTACGTTGATGCTCGTCGGGTAGAAGGGTAGCGCGTCCGGGTTTATCCCCTCTACACTGGCCTGGAGGGTCTCCTCTGCGTGCAGGGTCTTGGTGGACGAGCTGCCCGTTAGGAGTAGGTGGTATGTGAATGATCCCGACGCGTTCTCGTAGAAGAGTGGTATCGTGTTGGCCGTGATGTTGGGTTGTATCGTGTAGTTCCCTGCTATCGGCGCTGTAGGTGATGCCGTTGTGCTCGTCTCCGAGTGTATATGGACGCCTACGCTGGTGCCCCCGGAGTATGTCACGTCTATGCTGGTGGAGGTCTGGTTGTTGGCTTCGAGCATAGACTCCATCATGGAGAGTATGTTGTAGAGGTTGTATGCCGCCTGCTGGTCTATAGTGGTGTTACCGCTGTTGAAGGTCACATTCATCATCGTATCCGTGGTAGACGAGGTGTTAGTGACTACCTGCATCTGGTAGAGCGTGAAATTGCCCTTCAAGTCGCCTGGCATGCCAACCAGGATCAAAGCACCGTTCACTAGGTTGAAAACGCCATCGACACTAGTCTGGAATACGCCGTGAGTTCCATTGAAAACCCCCACAGTTGTCCCCGTGGCATTGACTGATACCTCAATACTCGGCATGCCCGGCATGCCTGGTTGCCCGCCCATTGGGTTCATGGGATTCTGGAGTATGTGGGCTGGCATCGCTGCCTGCAGGTAGGGTATGTCCGCAGATAGAGGCGCTATCAGTGATGGCGATGGAGTCATGTTCATAGCGTTGCTCAGGTTGGCATAGAAGTCTAGGTCGAATGACGTGGAGAACCTCTCGCTGCTATAGAAGCCCTGCAGGTCGAGGCCTATGTAAAGGTCGCTCATGTTCTCGTTCACGTAGTCTATGTTGGAGTCCCCGGCTAGGGACATGGTTCCACTACTGCTGTCGCCCTGTAGGGTTAGCGTGAAGGACCCGGTCGCGTTGGTCGGCTTCTCCGTCGTCGCCTGTAGCTGGTAGGTTATGGTCGAGTGGCCTGCTCCGAGGCTGACAGTCTCGTTTACCGTAGTCGAGGCTATCAATGCCTGTGCTATTGGTAGTAGCACGAGTATTGCCAGTAGGAGTACTGGTTTAGGGCTTATTTTAGTCAATCACCTTCACCCTTTTCCACCTATACCCCTGCGGAGAAGGGTTAATATCTATGATTATAGAGATCATACGCCTACAGGGAAAAATTATTATTTTTGGGGTCCTAGAGGTTGACCCGCTTCGAGAAGTTGTAGACCGAGATACTCACGAGTCTATTGCCTTTGAGGCTAACTATAATGTCGTCCTCGATCATTATGCTCTCATCGGGCTCCTCGTCGCTGAATACGAAGTAGAGTATATCATTCTGCTTATCATACTCTATCCAGAGCTTCCTCAAATCGCTTATCTTCAACTCGCTAACACGCGCCAACGCCTCCTCGTACTCTCTAAACCTGTCCTCGGCCATGACAGGTCACCCAACCGTCTAGACTGGCGTGGGGGTTACTTGTTGAAGCCGGGCTCCCTCACATTGACTACCTCCTTGTTCACGAGCGTAGGAGGCACCTCTCCCTTGAGGAAGGCGATCAAGTTATCGGCCACGAGCATGGCCATCCTCGTCCTCGTCTCTGTAGTAGCACTCGCGGCGTGGGGAGCCAGTACAACGTTCTTAAGCTTCGTGAGGGGGTGATCCGGGGGTAGTGGCTCCTCCTCGAACACGTCTATACCTGCGCCGGCTATCCATCCCTCCTCAAGGGCCCTGGCTAGAGCCATGTTGTCGACAACCTTCCCCCGGGCCGTGTTGATTAGGTATGCTGTCTTCTTCATCATCTTGAGCTCCCGCTCGCCTATCAAGTGGTAGGTCTCCTTCGTCAACGGCACGTGTAGCGAGACGATGTCCGACTCCCTGAGTAGCTCTTCAAGGGTGGCGTATCTGGCGTTGAGCCTCTCCTCTTCCTCACGTGGCAGGCGCCTCGAATCGTAGTATAGGATCTTCATGTTGAAGCCTTTGGCCCTCTCGGCCACAGCCCTCCCGATGCGTCCCATGCCTATTATGCCCAGCGTCTTGCCGTTGACCTCGAAGCCGAGCATCATGAGCGGGTGCCATCCCGTCCCTGTCTTGTACCACTCGCCGCTCCTAACGAAGTCGTCGGCCTCGACTATCCTCCTGGTGACCGCTAGTATGAGCCCCCATGTGAAGTCGGCTACGGCCTCCGTCAATACCTGTCTCTTATACACATCT
>WWDN01000028.1:0-3175 GCA_035615875.1 Thermodiscus sp.
CCCGGGGATATAACTAGCGGGTTCTCGGGGGATAGGGGGTCGGGAGGGGTCTTGCCCACGTGGAGGCTCCATGCGAGCACTCCGAGGCCCCTCCCACCCAGCAACAGCCTGTAAGCCTCTCGGGGTATCTCGAAGCTAGTATGCTCTGCTCTATCCCCCTTCAGCTCCACTAGGAGGCCCCTGCCCCAGAACCAGTGCATCCCGTACCAGCCCCCCGGGACACCGTGTATGCTGGGAGACGTTAATGTAGTGATGGGAGGGGGTCCCTCTCCTATTAGTCTGGATTTAAGGGAGCGCCGGGACTACAGGGTAGAGAGTGGTTGAAGGTTGTGAAGGGCTCCAGAGGTCCATTGGTCGAGGCCAGGGATGTATGGAAGAGGTATGAAGGAGTAGTGGCCCTGAGGGACGTGAGCCTAAGGGCGGCGCCAGGCGAGGTCACCGTCATAGCGGGGCCGAGTGGCAGCGGCAAGTCAACCCTCCTCAGGATCCTGGCCGGGTTAGAGGATCCCGATAGCGGAGACATTTTGTTTGACGGCGCAAGCGTCGTGAGGGACCCTCCCTGGGCTAGGAACACAGTGATGCTGAGCCAGAGGCCTATACTACTACCACACCTGACGGTCAGGGAGAACCTAGTGCTGGCCGCTGAGGCACGGGGGGCTCCGAGAGGCGAAGCCGGGAAGCTCGCCGAGGAGGTTGCTAGGCGACTGGGCATAACGGGTCTGCTAGACAGGAAGCCCGGCACCTTGAGCGGGGGCCAGTTACAGAGGGCCAGCCTGGCTACAGTACTGGCGGCCAAGCCCAGGGTGTTACTGTTGGACGAGCCGTTCGCCCACTTGGACTTGCCTCTTAGGGAGTCTTTTAGGAGGCTTGTACGCGGGCTCGCGTATGGCGAGTCCATCACCGTCATACAGGTGACCCACGACCAGGACGAGGCCCTGGAGGTGGCGGATTCACTGGCTATACTCGTGAATGGCAGGGTTCTTGAGGAGAGGGACCCCCAGTCCATCTACTATGACCCGGGGAGTATTGAGACAGCCGTGTTCCTGGGACACAATGTAGCTTGTAGCCCTCCCCTCTCGCCCCGCCGAGGGGTCCCGGTGACGTTTCCCCCGGAGGCTGTGAGCCTGGGCGAGGGATCCCTCGGCGGTGTCGTGACTTATGTGGCGGCTAGGAAGCACCACACCCTCGTCTATATAGACTTGGAGGGAGTCGAGGTGAAGGCAGTCCTAGCCGGGGTGAGGGGTGTCAAGGTAGGGGCTAGGGTTAGATTCGATGTGGATCACGGCATGGTTAAGGAATGGCCTGGCGCCTCCGAGTGTGGGGTTAGCCTGTATGAGTGAATATGATCCCCGGGAGTCGGGTGTGTGGCTGCCGAGCGTTTAGATTGTGGAGGGGCTTCTCCTACGCCTCTCGGCCATGTACTTGGAGATCCTCTTGAGGAGTGGGTGACCTACTATCATGGTCTCCGGGCTCAGCAACCTAGCCGCTATTAGGGTCCAGGCTATGCCGTGGATGACTAGCCCGAGGCCCGATAGCGCTATTATGGTGTGTTTCTCCGTGATCCCTGCTGATACGAACATGGCTAGTAGCGCGTATGGGTCTATCGAGATGGCGGCTTTGACCGTTGCGGGGAGCTGTGTGAGGTCTAGGCCCATGAACATGGGGAATAGGGGTATGGCTAGGATGAAGCTTATGTAGCTGGCCGCCATCTGGCTGCTCCTCACGTCTCCGGCCTGTGAGCCGATTATGAAGCCTATCACTATGTTAGTGTAGAGTGTTAGGGCGAGGCCGAGCGCGAGTAAGCCTAGGATGCGGCCCGGCAACACTATGCTAGTAGGCGCCTCTCCCCCTCCAGTAGCGGCCACGTTCATGATCATCTTCATGTAGATGTACAGGCCCAGCATATAGCTGGCAACACCCCCAATGGCCAGGACCGTGACCGCTATAAGCTTGCCCAGGAGTAGGGAGCGCCTCGATACTGGCAGGGTGAAGAGCTTCTCAAGGGTCTTAGCCTCCTTCTCCAAGCCGAAGCTTATGGCGGCCACCTGGGTCGATGCGATTGCTGTCATGAGCACTGCCAGGGGGAGCGCGATGCTGACTCCCATCACGAGCCCCATCAATTGCTGTGATGAAACGGTTTCCCCCTTGTAGTAGAATTGCGTGTTGAATTGCACGGGGCTGGATAGGAACTCCGGGGTTATACTGGGCATGTACTTCTTCAGGCTCTCGGCCACGATAGACTTCACTATAGAGTCCACTATACCCGTTATCTGGTCTGGCTTGCTGAGCTCAGCGTAGCTCAGGGTCCGGGGCTTGTAGATTAGGGTGGCAGTAGCCCGTACACCCCTAAGCAGGTCCTCGTCGAATCCGGACGGTATCACTAGGACCGCGTCATATCCTTTCCCAAGCAGGGTCTCCGGGTCTACGACCGTGTATATGGGGGAGCCGAGGGCTTCTGCCAGGGCCCTGGTTATGTTGCCGGGCTTCCAGGTGTCACTCGTAACGATCGCTATCCTGGGCTTGTAGGCGGCCTGTTGGCTTACCTGGGAGAACGAGGCTGAGGCTACGCCTCCCATCACCGCGTACATGAGTAGGGGGCCTAGGAGGAGGCCGAATAGGACTATTCTCTCCCTTAACAGTTCCCTTATCTCCTTCCTTACAAGCACCCAGACCTTGCTCATTCTAGCCCAGCCTCCTCCGCCTCGACTGCCTTGATGAAGGCCTCTTCGAGGTTCTCCGCCTCGTATGCCCTCTTGAGCTCCCCCGGTCTCCCGGAGGCAATTATGCGCCCCTTGTTTATGAAGGCTACCCGGTCGCAGAGGTATTCTACCTCAAGCATGTTATGGCTCGATAATAGTATGGCGGCCTTCGACTCCCTGACATAGTCCTTTATGGTATTCCTCATAACCACGCTGTGGTACACGTCTAGGCCGCTGGTGGGCTCGTCTAGTATCGCTAGCTTGGGTCTAGTCATCAGCGTTGTAGCCAGGAGGAGCCTCCTCTTCATCCCCTTGCTATAGGTGTTCATGGGATCGTATAGTCTGGGGCCTAGGCCCGAGATCTTGACCGCATAGTCCACCATGTCCCCTACGAGGCTCTTATCCTCAGCGTATACCTCGGCGATGAACCCTATGAAGTCTATCCCCCTGAGGTGCTTGTAGACGCCGGCATCCTC
>WWDN01000029.1:0-10110 GCA_035615875.1 Thermodiscus sp.
GCAGAGGCAAGTGGTATTCAGCCATGCGACTTTCCCAGCTAGATGCCTGTCCTGTGGAGCACTACTAGTCCAGCCAACCGGTGGCAAGGCCAAGATACTTGGGAAGATCGAGAGAATCCTCGGCTAGCCACACCCTTAATTCCTCCAAGCTATACCGATCCTCTACGGGGTGGAGTATAGGATGGTTACGACTCTGAAGCCGAGACGCCCACTGCCCGGGGTCGGAGAGCTTGTAGTAGGCACGGTCGAGGAGGTATACGACTTCGGAGCATATCTATCGCTGGACGAGTACGGGGGCATGAGGGCGTTTCTCCCATGGAGCGAGGTCGCTACCAGGGCTGTGAGGAAGATAGACAGGGTAGTCCAGCCGGGGAGGAAGGTAGTAGTTAAAGTGATACGCGTCTATAAGGCCAGGGGCCAGGTCGACGTCAGCCTAAAGAGGGTGATGGAGGGCGAGCGCAGAAGGAAGATGATAGAATACAAGAGGAAGCTGAAAGCCGTATCGATAATAGAGCTCGTAGCAAAGGAGCTTGGCAAGAGCCTTGATGACGCCTATAAAGAAGTAATCTGGAAGCTGGAAGACGCTTACGGCGATGTAATGACTGGGCTCGAAAGAGCCGTGATATACGGCGAGGAGGTACTGGCTGAGGCAGGGATACCCGAGGAGTGGATTACCCCCCTACTGGAGGCCGCCAGGACCCACATAAGGATCAAGCAGGTCAAGATATCCGGGGTATTCACCTTGAGGTCGCTGGCTCCAGACGGTGTTGAGAGGATAAAGAAGGTGCTCATCAAAGCCCGGGATTCCGCTAGAGTTGAAGGAGAAGAGGTTAAAGTGAGGATCTATACTATTGGAGCCCCTCGCTACAGGATGGACCTACAAAGCCACGACTACAAGGTGCTAGAGAAGGCTCTCCAGACCAGCCTAAAGAAGGCCGAGAAGGAGGCTTCGAAGCTCGACGTAGAATTCGCCTTTGAAAGGCTAAAAGAATAGCCCAAGGGACCCCCGGTGGGTTCGAGTTGAAGTGGCTACTCAGGCGCTGCACCCTCTGCGGCAGATACACTTTGAGGAGAGACAAGTGTCCCGTGTGCGGTGGACCGGTCAGAGTCCCCCACCCACCCAGGTTCTCGCCCGACGACAGATTCATCAAGTACAGGTATTTGATGAAGAAGCAAGCGGGGATGATCCCGGACTAGCCGGAGGCCCTCCAGACTTCTAGGGACATTCCCGCTTTAGTCCCATCCTATAAGCAATACAGTTTGTAAGGACGTGCATCCCGTATACGATGAAGAAGAACCATACCAGTGGCTCCAAGGACAACTCTACTCCAGCTAGATACACGGCTATAGACGCGAAAACGTAGAAGTCGGCCTGGTCCATTAGAGGAGCCGGCGCCCCGCGTTCTAGGCCCAGCCTCCTCTTCACAAAGCTACCAACTATGTCTCCAACGAGGGCGGCTATACTCGAATAAACGCCGGAACCGAACAAGACCATGGCAATTTTGGCGGAGTATTCTAGGTAGTAGATGACGGATAGGACGACCGCGACGAGGATCCCGGCTAAAGCGCCGATGAGTAAGCCCTCCCACGTCTTCCCATCCCCCAGCAATCGCTTACCCCTCCACACTAGCCCGCCGTCAATGGGATGCAGCCCCGCCTTACCGCCTGAGACAAACGCCTTTACCCTAGGGGCCAACACCGCGGATCCATTAGCGGTCATAGCCGGGAGAAACACTGTCAGGTAGAAGAGGAAGGAGCCGAGGCCATGGTTAGACACGAAGTAGTATATGGCTGCGGCTATGAGGAGGGCTGAAGTGACCTCTAAATACACCAAGAGGGTCGGTGCGAGTTCCTCCAGCCTCTTCCTCACAGCCATTCCAGGCTAGTCCCCCTTATCCGGAACCCCAACAACCGTTTCACCGGCTTCAGTAACTCTACCAGGAATATACCGTCTCCTCTTCTAGTCACGCCCACGGCGCTGGCCCAGGGCGTGATATAGGGGGCTCCGCTGGGTTCCCCATCCTCTCCAGAAACCTGTGCGGTAACGAATCCGCCAGCCTCGCGTAGAAGCGCTGAGATGTAAGCCAGCATCCTCCCCCCATCAGGCCCCGGAGTCTCCCTGTAATGCCAGTTTATACTATCCACCACGATGTAACGCTCCATAGCTGCATGGTAGGTGGTTTGACGCGCCAGCTCATCCAGGCTAAGGACTCGTATAAACTCTCCGCCGACAGCCGATAGAAAGGTGGCTGTACCGGGTTCGGTGGCTATAAACACCGGGTTTAAGCCCTGGCTAGCCGCATACTTGTAGATCTCGTAGGCTATGTGGGTCTTGCCGGTGGCGGCCTCACCGTACACTAAGAAGAGCTTCCTCCTCCCTATGCTACGGGATATTGTTGGAGGAAGATTCAACTCTCCCCTCTCGGGTTAGGCTAGAAGTACCTCCTCCGCCTAGCCCCGAGCCCCCTCATCCTCTTCCTGATCTCAAGGTCCAGCTCGCTGTCGAGTATGGATGCCTTGTTCCTCAGTTTCTCGAAGTTGGACTGTATCGCTTCCACGAGGCCCGCGGGCGGTTGTGCCTTCTCAAGGGCGTCTTTACCGGAACTCGTTGTCCTAAGCTTCCTGTATAGTCCCGGCTCGGTCTCTATGAATCCAACGTACAGGAGTGCTACAAGGTCTGATTTGAGCTGGGGGCTGTAAGGCGTGTCGCCCACCTTCCTGAAGTCGTAGCCCAGTCCTATGTCGAGCTCCTCCTGGATGAGGTATACTATGTGTTGTAGGGTCTTCTCATGCGTTGGGCCGAGCTTGTCTATAATGTATAGTAGGCCGATCTGCCTCGGGTTCTTCATGACAGCCTCCGGCGTTACCACCTGGACGCTGATTATCTTGAGCTCCTTCTGACCCTTACTCTCCTGTTGCCCCCCAGTCTTCTCCTTCTTCTTAGCCACAGCTCCTCCCCGAGTCACCCGTTAGACTGGAACTCTATAAGACTATTAAGCATAGGCTCGACTTATGACTTCACGGCAGGCTACACGGGGATATACTGTGGCAAAAAGGCTTACAGCGATAGCGCTGCTCATAGTACTCCTCCTGCCAGTCCTGACCGCGCTGGCCTCGGACCCAGGGAACCTGGGGGACCCCGCCAGCCGAACGGTTCTCAAGGCTAAATTCGACCTAGTGGCCGTTATCGAGAATAAGGAGAAGAGCGTCCTAATACCAGCGGAATTATCAATAAGCTATCCCGGTAATGGGACGATCTACGTTGGGGCTGGAGGAGGGATCGGAAGAGTTACCTTGGAAAGCACTTATCAGGCAGTCAAGCTAGCCGCCCTATTGGCTGGCGTCGACTGGCGCTTCTACGACTTCAACATAACATTCCAGACCAACAGTGGAATAGACGGGCCCAGCGGGAGTATGATGATATCGCTAGTAACCTATACTCTGCTCTCGGGGGCCCCCTCCCTAGCAGGTTACAACGGTATCGTGGTAACGGGGGCTATATCGCCGGACGGCCTAGCCTCCAGCGTGGGAGCCATCGAGTACAAGTGCAGTGCGGCCTCTGAGAGGGGCATGCAGTTCTACTATCCCCTCATAAACTACACGGAGACTCTAGAGCGGGAGTGTAAAGGCGAGACATATACTAGCCTGGTGAACCTGGTCTCCCTGATATATAACGTCACAGAACCGCCTATAGCCGATACACCGTTTATGCTCCCGGGAAGCTTCAACCGGACTATGAGGCATGCGACTAATGCGATGATAAACGAGTCGCTGAAGCTGGCTATGAATGCTAGTAGGCTTGGAGTGACCTACAACACCTTGAAAAGGGTTTACGACTACATTAATAAGAGTATGAATGTCCTAGACTCCCATCCCTATGCTGCAGCGAGCCTCGCCTTCACAGCGCTAAACAAGGCGTATAACATATACTACATGGCTTTGACGCAGAACAACACCTACGAGGAAGCCAAGGAGAGGCTAGACGCTGTCGCCGAAAGCGTGGATAGAGAACTATCGATGCTTGAGAGCAAGCTCGACTCCATGCCTAGGAATGGATCCCTATACTATGCGGAGTTCGTCTCAACAGCGTATACCAGGCTGGCAGCGGCGAAGAGCAGTATACTGGCATACCACAACTACTCGGACACGCCCGACTTGTTCTTCACAAGCGCCATCCCAGAGCTGGCCCATGCCTCAGCTAGGATAACAAGCATTGAGGAATGGATTCGAAGCGCTAACGCGACGCGCTCCGTGGCGCCCTGGATTAGTGAAGACGACCTAGAGAGGCTGGCCTGGATCCTACGTGACTACGCGACGACCAGCGGGAGATACGCTTCTGCCCTGGCAGAGTATGCTGTCAAGTATTATGGCAGGAGTAGGAGTATACTGGTATACATAGATATATTGTCTAGGCTGGAGGAGACCGGGGCCAGATACCTGGATGAGGGCAATTACATGGCGGCTATAGGCTTCTTCAGGGAACTGCTGTCCCAGAGCCTAAACGTCATGTTCCAATCCTCCATACAGGCCTACAAGGGACCCTCGTGGGTACTAGATGAATACTACAGGGAGTTGACAAGGATTTACTCGATAGTGACGGGAAGGCTCTTGATGAGGGGCCTGGCCCCAGGCCTGGCCCCAGCGTATCTAGACTACTCGCGGGTGATGCTATCCTACAACTACACGGACCCGGCTATACAGTTGCTCGACGAGGCAGTCGTGAGCGCCCTCTCCTGGGATATGCTATCGCTAGCCATGGCGTCCTCGAATAGAACCTCTAGCGCGGTTGGAGTGGGAGGGACGTCGTCCTTGTCGGTAATCGAGTCGATAATAATCATAACCGTTGTGGGCCTCGGAGCCTATATGCTGGGTTACTTGTCGAGCATAAAGAGCGTTGCAAGGATACTGCAGGAGACTTGATGCCACTAGAAGAAGTCTTCAAGCGTCCTCCTAGAGTAACCAGGCTCGCTGGCCTCTCGGAGCAGGGATGCTTTCCTCAGGTCCTCCCTGATATAGTCCCTGAGCCTCGGATTATAGAGGGCAGCGGCTGGGTGATAGGTTGCCAGCATCTTCACTTTAACCCCGGCTATGACCGCGTCCTTGACCTTCCCGTGTTCTTTAGATATACCCTTCCATTGCAGGCGGGCTAGGTCGTGGAGGGTTTTAGCCGAGATCCTCCCCAGTGCAACTATTATCCTCGGCCTGATCAACTGTATCTGCCTGATCAAGTATGGCAGGCACGCCTGGATTTCCTCGGGCCTTGGATCCCTGTTGCCCGGTGGACGGCATTTTATGACGTTAGTTATGTATACGGACCTCCTTGGCATTCCAACCTCGTTAAGAAGCTCGTCTAGTAGCTTACCCGCCATGCCCACGAAGGGGCGGCCCAGCTCGTCCTCTCTTCTCCCCGGTGCCTCTCCTATTAGCATGACCTCGGCTTCCAGGGGTCCCTCGCCCGGCACAGGGTTTCTCCTGGTGGTGTGCAGCGGGCATTTCGTGCATTCACGTATACGTTTCACGAGTTCATTGTACATTTCTTTTACATCCTCCATGTATACCACACTCCCATACGGTTTCAACGGAGAGCATATAGTTTACTGCGAACCCCAAAAGTATACCTAGAAACTGTCCCAGTAGCGGGTTCGCGTTTAAGAGGGTAACGAGGAGCCTCATCACGAGGTACGTGGTCGCTACAGAGGCCAGCGAGGCTCTATGATAGAGAATCAACCTCGTGACCACGCCCCTGCCCCGGCAATCCCTCCGAAAATAGTGTCGGAACGTGACTAACTCGTGGAGCACGAAATTGGATATGATGCTAGCCTCAATCCCCCCTATACTGGCAATATCCACATGGCCCGTGAGGGCAAGTATAGTCCACATAACGACCAGGTTAACGAGAATGCCGCTAGCTCCTACTATAAGGAACTTGGGCATGGGAGATATCTCCCAGGACTGTGATATGAAATCGGTGACTACAAAGAAGCCAAGCTTGCTCTCGCCGCCATGCCTCCTCTGGAACACGTAGGGTATATCGACGACCTTCAAGCACGGATGTCTAGCCAGTATCTCCAGAAGGATCTTGAACCCCTTGGGCTTCAAGTCATCTAGCCTCAGGGCATTCCTTCTAACCGCGAAGAAGCCCGAGAGGGGATCAGTAGTCCTCTTAGCTTCCCGAACGAGAATCTTAACGCCGATAGTTGCGATCCTGCTCATGAGGAGGCGTAGCCTACTCCAGCCAGCCACACCGCCTCCCCTCCCGTATCTTGAGGCCACCGCTATATCGGCTCCCCCCGCCACAGCCTCTACCAGTCTCGGCACCGTCTCGGGAGGATGTTGTAAATCGGCGTCCATCACTACTAGGATCTCTCCGTTGGCGTTCCTGAAACCCTCGACGACAGCAGAGGAGAGCCCCTTCTCGTTGACTCTAAGTATGCATTTTATCCTGGGGTCTTCCCTGGACTTCCTCCTAACTATGTCACACGTGCCGTCAGAGGAATTGTCGTCGACGGCTATTATCTCGTAGTCCTCAAAGCCTTCAGCCCGGAGGACACTAGTGAGACGGTCGAGTAGCAGTTCAATGTTATCAGCCTCATTATACGTCGGTATTACGACGGAGACCCTGGGCTTTTTCAACTCCACCACTCGCTAAACAATTATACCTCGTACAGCCTCTCCCTAACTTCCTCCGGCAGTTCCTCCTCCTCTACCACTGCATAGGTGAAGGGGGCCTCGCGCACCTTAGGACCTACCACGAGGTATCTCTCCGGGTCGTCCTCCGCCCTATTCTTGAAAACCCTAACCTTGACAAACCACCCATCGCTTCTCTTCACGTAGACGTACTTGCCGTGCTTTCCACCCATACCTATCCCCAGAGACCCCCGGTAAGGAGACTAGTCTTAAAAGACTAGTGCCGGAGGAGACACCTCGGACGACCCAGGTAATCTTATAACCCCTTCACGAGTCAACTACATCCATGAAGCAGGGGAGCCGCCGTAGTATAGCCCGGCCCAGTATGCGGGCCTTTCGAGCCCGTGACCCGGGTTCAAATCCCGGCGGCGGCACCAACACCGCGCGGGACCCCCAGCACACCCACAACCATACTCTTAGCCTGTCAAGCGGCCTGGGAGGCCATGTAGGCTTCCAGGAGATAGATTCTCTTGTATGTGACATCTGGATCCGTCCTGGAGAATGGAGATAGGTATGTGGGCTTGGCAAGCTCAAGGGATATTTACGGTTGGCTACTTCTTTTTCTTCGGCCGCAAGTTCTTACTCTTGCAACGCCTGCATTTTGTCGCTCCAGGCGGGTTTAGTGCCCCGCATTTCCTGCATACCATTTTATTGAGTACTCGTTTCTCCACTATCGCTACCAGCTCCGGATCGGTTATCGGCATTGATCCTATCCCCCCATGGGATCGGCTTGTTCCGGTCTGGGCTATTTAATAGTATCCGTGCTCCACATGCTTACTTAAGCGCTAAAATGCTACAGGCTTCGAAAATGGGTGTGTTGTGGTGCCAGTCGAGATTCCTCTGGATAGGATTTGCGTGAAGAGCGGGATACTATGTCCTAGATGCCAGTCTCTTGTTGATGAGGGTGTATATAATGATCTCGATGTCAGGGTCATGAGGGCGTTGTTGGGTGTTGAACGCAGGTTCCGCTCCCACAGGATTAAGTATGTGAAGTCGTATCAGATTGATGATATACTGTATGTCCTGGTAGAATCGAGTCCTGGGATACCCTCCAGTCTGGGCGCAGATCTTAGAAGAGCGCTTGGAGCCGACGAGATCAAGAGGGTGATAGTGATAGAGTACAACACCGATAAGAGAAAGCTCATAGAGACCCTGATAAGCCCCTATAGAGTGCTTGGGATACAGGAAGCCTATCTACCCGATGGAAGCAACATGGTAGTGATAAAACTCCCGAGTGAGGCTAAGAAGCTTATAGAATCCGTGAAGGGCAAGTATATCGTTAAGCTAGCGGAAAGACTCCTCGGGAAGCAAATCTACATAGAATACGCGGAGAACGCTGGGTCGGCCCCTCTCAAGCCGGAGTGGCTAGGCCTGAAGAAGCCCAATGTAAGGGATCTCCTAGACAAGCTGGGCTAGCCGAACCAGGCGTCAAGGCCTACGTGTCGAGTCCTCAAGTTCTCCCTATACGCTTTCCTAAGCCTCTCATAGGCCTTCTCAACTCTCTCCGGGTTGAAGTCGTGCTCCACGACTAGTATCTTATAGATGGAGTCCCTGTCCGGCTCCCTGAACACTATCTCGTACTCGCTCGACACGGTTGGGTTCAAGAAGTACTCGTATATCCTTCTCACGTCGTAACCTGGTAGCCTAGCTTGTATAGCCTCTAAGGCCTTATCCACGCTCTTGTATGTTCTAACGTATTGTAGCGCCGTCTTGGGCCCCATCCCGGGCACTCCCCCCGGGTTATAGTCGGTGCCCAGGATTATCCCGATGAGTATGAGTTGCTCCCTAGTTATCCCTAGTTTGCCGAGGAGAACGTCGAGGTCTATAACCTCGGGCTTGACGACCACGTATACGTCCTTACCGGGTAGTTTCCTCCTACCAGTTATCGTAAGGTTCCTAACCAGCCGGGGCGCCCCGAAGAGGAGCGAATCATAGTCCTGGCTACCAGCCCCCCAGGCATCGCCCCTGGAAGCCATGTATGCTGCTTGGGCCTCACCTTCCTCAGGCGCCTGCACCCATGGTATCCCCATTGCGGTTAGGAGCTTCTTCGCGTCATCCACCATCTCCCGGGTCAGCCTCGCCGCTTGCATAGCGTACTTCCTGGCTTCCTCTACCATACCGGCCCTCCTGGCCGCGATGTACTTTTTCTCGGCTTCCGCCTTCCTGGCGAACCTCTTCTCGACCTCGGCCTTCTTCAGCTCGGGGGGCTTCCCGTCGAAGACATATACTGGCTTGATACCGGCCTCGGCCAAGTTGATAGTTCTGTAGAATAGGCCTGATAGGTGGCTGGTTACTCTACCCTGTCTATCCATGAGCGGGGTCCCGTCTGGTTGTCTTATAGCGGCTAGGAACTGGTAGAGGGCGTTATAGGCGTCTAGAGCTATTACCTTACCCTTCAACCCCCTCAGGTCTATCTCCTGGCGTGCCTCCTGGGGTATGAGGTCTTTCAGGTTCACGCCCACGGGGGCTCACCTCTTAGCGTTTACCTTCACTATCAGCTCTTTCTTGCTTAGCTGGGTCGAGATGTAACCGAGTATCTCCAGCGTCATGAGGATTTTCGCTAGGTCTCTCCGCGAGATGTCTTCTCCCCGCCTTTTCAACTCGGCGATTACATCCGTCTCTGATACCGGGATTTCACCGTTCTTCGAGAGCGCCAGTAGCGTTTCGTAGACAGTGTTGATTAGTGGTTGAGGACTCCATATGCTCAATACGCTTCACCATGCTATGGGTTCCCGTGTAGGGCCTAAATAGTATCTTTAGGTCTAGTATGTTAGTGTCGGTGCAGAGACAGTCTTCTGCGAGACCTTCATCTGCCTCGCCGATTCGAGCCACCTCCTGTAATACTCGATCATTTGTTCAGTGACGCTGGGTTTGACTTTGAGTAGGGCCTCCTCCAGGTGCCTCATAGCAACGTACTCCGCTGAGAGGTTCTCTCTCAGGGCCAGCATCGCTGCTTCTCTTACTAGTGCGGCTAGGTCCGCCCCCGTATAGCCCTCGGTTCTCCTGGCGATCTCCATGAGGTCGACGTCCACGGCCAGGGGCACGTTCCTAGTGTGTATCCTGAGTATCTCAAGCCTCCCCTCTACGTCCGGTGGTGGCACGTAGATCAGCTTCTCAAGCCTACCGGGCCTTAGTAGGGCTGGGTCTATTATGTCGGGCCTGTTGGTAGCGGCGATGACCACCACGTCCGAGAGCTCGGATATACCGTCTATCTCGGTCAGCAGCTGGCTGACTATCCTCTCGCCGACCCGCGAGCCTATCTCGACTCCTCTAACTGAGGCTATTGCGTCTATTTCGTCGAAGAACACGACTGCAGGAGCATATTGTCTAGCCTTCCTGAAGATCTCCCGTATCATCTTCTCGCTTTCTCCTACCCATTTGCTTAGTACTTCTGGGCCTCTCACCGCTATGAAGTTAGCCCCA
>WWDN01000030.1:0-9096 GCA_035615875.1 Thermodiscus sp.
GCCCCGAGGGGCGGGAGGCGCCTCCCAAACCCAGCCACTCTCAGAGCAGGGTCTAGAGGGACCCTCCCAGTGTAGACGAGGTGTTCGAAGAGCCCATAGCCCAGGTACCCTGCCTGCACTACAACGTCTCCAGGCCTGGCACCCCTCCGGGATACCGGCCTCGTGCTCCGGCCTATGGCGGCAACGTCTATCCAGGGCTTGGACGCCCTGTTTAGGTCGGACTTCAACACCACCAATCCAATATCTCGGGCGGCGTCGGCCACGCCGGAGGCCACCTCCAGGGCCTCCCCTCTGCTCCTCGTGCCGAGGCTGTAGAGGATCGCCAGGGGCTCCCCTCCAGACGCTACTATATCGCTTACAGCCGATGCGACGCTCCTATACCCCCAGTCGGCTAGTGTCAGGAACGGGTACCTACTGTGCTCCTCGGCGTACCCGTCTATATTGTATAGTAGGCCCCCGGGGCCTGGGCAGGCGTCGTAGTAGTAGCAGTCTCCGAGGCCCAGGGTCTCGGCGAGCCTACGGGTTAGCCCTTTCTCGCCCTCCAACCCTACTCTACCCTTACAACCCTATACCTAGCGTAGCCGGTCAGCACCCTAATGTAGCCCCTGAGCATCTCGTCCACGCCGGGATCCCCCGTGTCGACCCTGAGGACCTTTAGCTTGCTTAGCTTGGAGGGGGTGGCTACGACGATTATATTGCCGCGGCCCACCAGCCTGACTATCCTCGGGCTTATCTGCTGGTTCCCCCGGCCTAGTATGAAGCCCTGGCCCCCGATAGGGGACACTACAACGGCCTTCCCTCCCCTGTGCCCCGCCAGCAGCCTGTATATCGTCTCCTCGTCGGCGTCCCTGGCAACGATCCTCCCGTTGTGGACCAGGTCCACGCCCAGCAGGGTCTTACCCCTCACGCCAACCGCCTCGGCGATCCTGGCAACGGTTCTGCCCGGGCCGAGCACGTAGAGGGTGCACTCCCTGTAGACCTCGCTTGCGAAGTACTCGGCTATATCCCTCATTTCATCCTCCTCGCCAAGGCCGTGTCCCACGGACTTGCCGGAGGCGACGAGCCCAGGGGCCTGGGGGACCCTCAGGTAGCCGTAGAGCCTAACAGATAGCACGCCGCGGCGGAAAGCCTCCTCGTCGACATCCAACACCTCCCTCTCAACCACAACCGCCTCGCCAGAGAGGAACCTGTAGACAATGCCCGCCGCCTCCCGGGGAGTATAGGCGAAGACAGCACTATACACCTTGACGCCGGCGGGGACCCCCAGGACAGGGACCCTCCCATCAATGGAATCGTGTATCAGCCGGGCGGTCCCATCGCCCCCCACGAAGACGAGTAGCTCGACCCCCTCACCCACGAGAGCCCTGGCGCAGCGAGACATGTCCTCCGGCGTGGTAGGCCACTTGCCTTCGCCAACACAATCGACGGTCTTGGAGGGACCCCTCCAGCCGCCGAGGCTATGCCAGCCCATCCAGCCCGGCGGAGCGTAGATGGCTACGTCCCCGGCTAGCCTTGCCAGGTGCGAGGCGAACTCCCTGGCCCTGCCCGGGGCGACCAGGGGGACCCCCAGTTCTAGGACTCGTAGGGGGAGGGGCCAGTCGGTGCCCTTCCACCCGAGCCTCCCGCCCGCGCCGGCGAAGGGGTTGACGAGGACCCCTATCCTCCTGTACTTGAGCCGGGTCAAGGGGGAGGGTCCCTCTGGGGGCTAGAGTATGTGTTCTAGGCCGAATACCCGGCCTATCACGTCTCCGAAGAGATACGCCACTATTGCCGTGCCGAAGAGTATGGCCAGGTTCTCGGCAAGCTCCCTCCTAAAGCTGGACTCGTTCAACACGCTGTTATAGAAGGTGAACCCAGCCACTATCCCCACCGCCATGACCACGGACACGGCGAAGGCGTAAGCCATGTGCTTGGTGAGGAAGTAGGGGAGGGCCAGCATGACCACCGAGAATATATAGCTCAGCCCGGTGACCAAGGCGCTCCTACCAGGAGTCCTCTCCAAGACATCCTCTACGGCCTCTGCCTTAGCCTGTAGATACGCGGCCCCGGCCATCGAGAAGGCCGCCGAGACCCCTACAATCAACCCGGCTATACCAGCTACGAGCGTCTCCTTCGTCGCCCCCAGAAAGCCCGCGTGCACACCGGTTATCTCCACTATCGCATCCGCCAGGCCGAGGGCGACGAAGCTGAGGTACCTCACGATGGCCTCGTTTATACTAGACATGAGCTTGCTCTCATGCGTCTCCTCGTCCTCGATTATCCTCTCAAGGATCTCCCGGTCCTCCCCCGAGAGGTTGTCGAGATACCTCTTGTACTCCTCTATAACGTCCTTCTCGTGGAGCTCCAGGAACTTGAGGGTGAAGGTCAGCCCCAGGAGCCTCCTGGATAGCCTGAGGAGCCTTATAGTCCAGGGGGAGACCGAGGACTTGCAGTCCTCCCCGATGAGCCTGCTCCAGAAGAGGTAGTGCTCGTACTCCTCCTCCGAGAGCCTCACCAGTATCTCCCTGAGCCGAGGGTCCCTCTCATACTCGGCCAACCGCCTGTATATCAGGTAGTCCTTGTACTCGTCGCGGCAGAACTCCCTAGCCTTCTCGACAGCCTCGCCCTCCAGCCTAGACCCCATGGCTAGCCACCACTCCACCTACACCCTGGGAGCCCCTTCTAGGGAAGGCGGCGTTATAGACTTTAAACAACCCTTCACAATCCAAGGGGGGTCCCTCCCAGATTTTACCCTCCCCTAGGGCCAAGTAAAACCAAGGGTGGAGGGGCGGTGGCCGAGCTGGTGAGGGCGCACCTAGTAGTAAGGGGCCGGGTTCAAGGCGTATTCTTCAGGGCCAACATGAGGGAGAAGGCCCTTAGAGAGAGCGTCACCGGCTGGGTCAGGAACCTGCCAGACGGGTCTAGTGTCGAGGCGGTGATCGAGGGGCCCCGCGACGCCGTGGAGAGGGTGGTCTGCTGGGCCCTACACGGGCCTCCCGCGGCCAGGGTCGTGGAGCTGCACGTCGAGTTCCAGGAGTACAGGGGCGAGTATGACTCCTTCACGATAAGATACTAGGCGCGGCGCCACGGATACCCCTATTATTCTAGGCGGGCCTACAAGGGCTATACCCGGTGTACGCTGGCTTGACAGAATCCTATACCGGTAGGGGCCGCCGCTTCAGGACGCGCGTCTCAAGGGACCCCTTCAAGCTGATGACCCGCAGGGGCTACAAGTGGTTCGGAGTACTACCAGTGGAGTTCGGGGAGGGAGAGCTGCTCCTCTGGATGACCGGGTCCATAGCCCAGTGGTTCGGCCCGGGAGAGGAGGTCGAGCTGGTCCTACACGACGAGCCGAAGAGGTTCAAGGACGCCCTGGTACTGGGCCCGAGGGACTACAGCCTCTACCGCGTGTGGGGCGGCGACACTGTACAGGTGTGGCCTCCTTGGAGGAGGGAGTACAGCCTGGAGAGGAGGGACTCCCTGAACGCCAAGAGGGTCTACGAGTACAGGGTGGTCGCGAGGGAGGCGGAGGCCGAGGAGGACTACGTGGAGATAGTCAACCTGGAACAACACCACTACGCCAGCAAGGAGGAGGTAGTCGCCATATGGCGGTGCCCGGTCTGCGGGAGATACATGCAGTCAAACATACAGCCGATATGCCCCGTGGACGGGGTCCCCATGAAGCTCCAGGAGATAAGGGGCAGCATACCGGCCAGCAGGTTCCTAGTACTAGAGCTGGCCACCAGGAGGGAGTACGAGCCCAGGATAGTGGGGTACGTGAGGATAGACACCCCCATACCATTAATGAACAGGCGCCTCCCAGACGGGGGCGTGGAGAAGCTCATAAGGGAGAAGGTCTTCCCCAAGGACTGGTTCCACCCCACCTTCTGGCCCCTGACCGAGAGGAGGAAGCTAATAGCCCGTTACAGGGAGCTCAAGGAGCTCTACGGTGGAAGCATTGCTAGGGCCATGATAGGGGAGGAGATAAGCAGGATAGCCCTCAGGAGGGCCAACACGGCGGCCGCGAGGATAGCGAGGGTAGTCGTGCACCCCGACTACAGGGGCGACGGCCTGGGAGTCCTCGCGGTCGAGGCGGCGGTGGAGTGGATCAGGAAGAGGAGGGTGCCCGAGATGAAGAAGAGGAAGCACGTGGTCGAGACCATAGCCATGATGGCCAAATACAACCCCTTCTTCGAGAAGGCAGGCTTCTACTACATGTGGGACACCGGCAGCGGGAGGCCAGTACTAATGCGCCCCCTCTCCAAGGAGGCCGAGGAGAGGATAAAGGCGTTCCTAGAGAGGGACCCCGTGGCGAGGAAACACGGCGGCAGGCTCTACAGGCCCAGATACGGGAGGGTCGAGCCCCTCAAGGCCCCGATAAAGCTCGTAGACGTCTCCAAGGTCTACACGAGCGTGCTAGACGTCAACAGGCTCCCACCCGGCCTGAGGGAAGTCCTACTGGCCTTCGGGGTCGAGAAGAGGACGGTCGAGAAGTACGTGTTGAAGGACGCCAACGTGGAGATACAGCCCGGCGAGGTCGTGGTGGTAGTAGGGGCCAGCGGCGCCGGGAAGACGACGCTCCTCAGGATGATACTAGGAGGCCTAATCCCGGGCCTGGCGGAGGAGAACGAGGCCTACAAGCCCACCAGTGGAAGGGTGGAGGGACCCCCAGAGGCTAGGGTGGCGGTGATGCTCCCGGGCGAGCGCGAACCCGTTTATGGTGATGAGACGCTCCTAGAGCACGTGGCCTCAAAGCTAGGCGACCCCGCCGCCGCTGTCGAGGTGTTGAACATGGTTGGCTTGAGCGACGCGGTCTTCTACAGGGCCCGGTACAGCGAGCTGTCCACGGGGCAGAAGGAGAGGGCCAGGCTCGCCAGCCTCTTCGCAGAGAGGCCCAATGTGATGGTGATAGACGAGTTCACAGCCCACCTAGACAGCCTCACGGCCCAGAGGGTCGCGAGGAAGGTCGGCCAGCTCGCCAGGAGGGCCGGTATAACCCTCATAGTCGCCTCCAACAGGGGCGAGGTGATAGACGCGTTGAACCCGGACAAGCTGCTCTTCGTCGGCTATGGCAGGGTCGCCGTGGAGTCCCGCTAGAGGGGCCCTGGATTTACTTAATGTATTTCGGTAATTGTAGATAAAAATTCTTAACCCAGTTAACCCTAACAATACAGTGGGGGCGCGCGACCCCCAGGTGCACCCCACATGGAGTTCAAGGTACTACGCGTAGACCTCTCAGAGTGGAAGGCCCGGGAGGAGAAGATCCCCGAGGACATCCTCCGCAAATACCTGGGTGGAAGGGGCCTCGGAGCCTACCTGGCCCTCAAGGAGATCCCCCCAGGCATAGACCCCCTATCGCCGGAGAACAAGATCTACATACTAACAGGCCCCGTAGTGGGTACTGGAGCCTTCGAGAGTGGTAGGTATCATGTAGTCGGTAAGAGCCCCCTAACCGGTATACTGGGCGACTCCAACAGCGGGGGCCAGTTCGGCCCATGGCTCAGGTTCGCCGGGTACGACGGGATCATAGTCGAGGGGGCCAGCGACGAGCCCGTGTGGCTCAGCATCGTCGACGGGGAAGTGGAGTTCCACCTGGCCAAGAAGCTATGGGGCAAGGGAGTCGTATACACGGAGATGATGATCAGGAAGGAGATGAAGACCCCGAGCGAGCACATAGGGAGCGTGCTAGCCATAGGGCCTGCGGGAGAGAACCTCTCCAAGATAGCCGCGATAATGAACGACAAGTACAGGGCCGCCGGTAGGACTGGGCTGGCAGCGGTGCTGGGGGCGAAGAAGCTCAAGGCGATATTCGTCAAAGGCTCCAGGAAGATAGAGATCGTCGACAAGAAGAAGTTCACGGAGGAGTCAAAGAAGCTCATAGACAAGATAATGAAGCACTCGATAAGCGAGGCGCTAGGCAAGTTCGGCACGGCGGTTCTAGTCAACATAATAAACGCCCACGGCGGGTTCCCCACCAAGAACTGGACCCGCGGGACGTTCGAGAAGGCCTTCGAGATAAGCGGAGAGTACCTGGCCGAGAAATACCTAGTCTCCAACAAGGGCTGCTGGGGCTGTGTGATAAGGTGCGCCAGGGTAGCCAAGGTCGACTCGGGCCCCTACAGGACCCCCGTCTCGGAGGGCCCCGAGTACGAGTCCATATGGGCGATGGGCGCTAACACCACCATAGGAGACATGGAGGCCCTAATCAAGCTGAACTACCTCGCAAACGACCTCGGATTCGACACCATAAGCCTAGGGAACACCGTGGCAACCCTAATGGAGCTATACGAGAGGGCCAAGAAGGGCGAGCTACCCGAGGAGAAGGCCAAGGAGCTCAACGAGCTGCTACAAGACGTCGAGCCGACATGGGGCAACGCCGAGGCCTTCATCCAACTGGTATGGAGGACCGCCTACAGGCACGGCATAGGCGACTACACGGCGGAGGGCGCGAAGAGGCTGGCCGAGTACTTCGGCTACCCCGACGCGGCGATACACGTTAGGGGGCTAGAGCTACCGGCCTACGACCCCAGGGCTATAAACAGCATGGCCCTGAGCTACGCCACCAGCAACAGGGGCGGGTGCCACCTCAGGGCCTATGCCGTCAGCTTCGACGTGCTGGGCGTGCCCGAGAAGTTCGACCCGCTAGTCGTGGATAGGAGGAAGGTGGAGCTTGTCAAGTACCAGCAGGACTACTTCTCGGTGATAGACAGTATAACCGTGTGTAAGTTCAACACCTTCGCTACAGACCACACCGACTACGTGGAGCTCCTCAACGCCGTTACAGGCTGGGACCTGACAGCGGACGAGCTCCTTGAGACCGGCGAGAGGATATACAATGTAGAGAGGCTCTACGCCGTCAGGGAGGGACACGGCTACAAGGACTACCTACCCAAGAGGCTAGTCGAGGAACCACTACCAGACGGGCCCGCCAAGGGGAAGACCGCCAAGGAAGCACTGGAGAAATACCTGCCACTATACTACGAGCTGAGGGGATGGGAAGAGGGCAAGCCAAAACCCGAGACCCTCAAGAGGCTGGGACTACAAGAATTCCTCTACATACTCTAGCCCCCCGGGCCCCCACAGGGGGACCGTATAGACCACCACCTTTTCTCCCCCAACCCTCCACGGGGAGGGAGCGGACTATAGCAGAGGTGCGTGGTGCAATGGTTAGGGTGAAGGTCAGGCTGGTACAGGAATTCTACCAGTACACGAAGAGGCACGAGATAGAGATAGAGCTACCAGGGGAAACCGCCACAATCGCCGAGGTACTAGAGAAACTGCCAGGAGAGATCAGGGAGAGGCTCCTAGACGAGAAGGGAGGAATAAAGCCCCCAGCAGAAGTCGCGGTGAACGGGAGGAGGATAGAGTTCCTCCAAGGCCTCGAAACGAGAGTCAAGGAGGGCGACGTGGTGCTCGTATCACCCCGAGCCCTCTTCGTCGTATAGGCCGAGGGCCCTCCTAGCAGACTCCACCACGTCGGAGGCCGTCACGCCGTAGAGCTCGACCACCGAGCCGAACCTGGCTTCGAGGGCCAGCAAGACCTGGTCCCCCACCGGCATGCCCTGTATAGCGGCTATGGTTGAGAAGGGCTCGGCAGGCGGTGCAGCGTAGAACTCCCCCTCGATCCTAGCCGTCGAGATATACCTGTCCTCGACCAGGTGCACCCCGACCTTGACGTGGAACCCATCCCTCTCAACTACCCCAACCCTACTGAGCTGGGAGACGCCATCATAGTGTATCCACCTAGCACTCCCATAAGCCCTGGCAATGGCGTCAACCCTAGCAGGGTCAACGCTACCCCTCTTAACCCGGGACCTCCGAGAGAACACCCGTAGGCACTCAAACGCCCCCGAAACATCTATATCGCCAAGGTACTCTACAACGCCAGCACTCAAAACCCTGGGGCCAAACCTGGTAACCCCGAGGAAGCCGCTCCCAAGACACTCGGAATAATCCCCGGCTAGGTCCACGAGGGCGCGCAAACTAGTGCTAGGGACAACCAACGCCAAATAATAATCCTGGGGCTGGGAGTATACCTTGCTCCCGCCGGTAACCCTCCTAGCAACAACCCCCATGCCTCCAAGGGCGGGCTGGTAGAGGCCTACAACCCACCCACTCGCACCCCACCTGCCATGGACTATGCCAGCCTGGATACGGCCTTCCAACAACTGGCCAACAACATACTCGGTCAAAGCCTGAAGCCCATAGGCACCCTCAAGGCTCCACTCCCTGACCTCCCTCACCTTAACCCTCACAGCAACACACCCAGATCCAGCCCTGTCCCAGGCCAGTGGTTAGAGTTATAGCAATAGTTATTGTATATTATATCCTAGTCTCAAGACACGATATAATACATAACAAGTATACATAAAACATAAGCATAAACCTGAAAACTTAATTAACTCCAGATAACAAGTATATATAGTAACCGGGGTATCATAACAGACCCCCACAGGGTAATGGGGGGAGTAGCCATGAGGAGGGGGATACTCCCCCTAGTACTAGTAGCACTCCTAGCACTATCACTAGCACCAGTAAGCGCGCTAGCAGCAGACGTAGAAGGCCAAGCATCAGTAACCGGCAAGGTAACCGTAGCAGCCTCACAACCCACCATAAGCTTCCAACTCTACAGCGACTCAAGCTACACCACTACCACGACCGAGATAACCCCCCAGACCCCCGTCTACATGAAGATCACCGTCTCAGGAAACAACCCCCTGGAAGAGGCAACAATAACGGTCAAACTATTCGCAGACAGCACTAGCAACACCGCAGTCGGAACACCTCCATCAACAACAAGCCCAGAGACCTACGTGACCTTCACGATCTCATACGACACCGATACCGGCCAGTGGACGCTAACCTCCGACACGGGAGGCTCTAGGAGCTGGAACATACAGCTAGACCCCGACCAGACACAGGCAGACCCAACAGCGTCGTCAGGAGACTTCTACGTGATCATAACCTTCGGCAAGACCGCTAGAGAAGCCAACACAGGCGACCCTGACGCGTACGCGGACTGGGACATCATAGCCGAGGTGACGATCGGCTCCGTGAACCCGCAGAGTAGCAATTACCCCATGTATGGTTACAGGGTGTATTTCTATAGTGAGGTAA
>WWDN01000031.1:0-7218 GCA_035615875.1 Thermodiscus sp.
AGGCTATAGCTTCCAGCAGGTCCTCTAGAACCCTCCCCGCATCATCCATGGATAGGACGTAGTTGACTCCTCTACCCAATAGTAGCTTATGGACGGCCAGGAAGCCTAGATAGTACCCTGTCATCGGCAGGCCGCACACTGGGTCATGGGATGTGGGTGAGAAGAGCTCGCGCTCGCCCACCACCGCCTCCCCGCGCATATACCTCGCTAGTAGTTGGAGCAACTCGCCGCGACACCTCTCGTATTCCGATAAGCTGTGACCCACCAGTGGGAGCACCCCCTCCATGCCAGCATAAGGGTTTACCAGCCATGAGACGAGGCACGCCCGCCCCTCTTCAAGTAGCCTCGCCAACAGAGGGTCCCCTTTGATCGTGGGGGTGTAAATGTGGGCTAGCTCGTGGGCTAGGTTAGCCGCTATGAACCCCCAGCCCCTACGGTGGAGGTATCCTACCACTTCTTGGAGCCCGGGGTCCCTCAGCTCGCCCATGAGGCTGGGATCGGCGAACCATTCCAGGCCCACGTATGTGTACTCGCCATAGGCGGAGAGGCCGAGTCGAACCCAGTATAGAATAGGATTAGGACTGCGTTGATGGGCCGCTGGAGTAGGAGGGAGAGGTTGGAGAGCACTTCTTCCATCCACGCTATATAGGGTATCCCTTAAGCTCGATCTTGGACTTGCATAGCCCTGGATGCAGGGAGAACATCTCATCCAGCAGGCCGACTAGTATGTCTATCCTCCCGTCTAGGTGTTCCTCCACGTAGGATCCAAGATACCCATAGTCCCGATGGATGAAATCTCGGAGACACTCCCTACAACAACCCCTACCTCCACAAGACTCTATTAGGCGGGAAGCTAGGTCCACTATGTGGAGCCCAGATGCATTCATGAGGGACCCTCCACCAGGCGTCTAGGATGGCATTTATCAAATCTATCCCGGGGTTTGAGGCGGTCGAGTCGTTGTGGAGGGCGATCCCAATATATAATCATTATTCAATGTATTAGGTTTGCCGGGGATGCGGAGGGGCTTTTACCTCTTCCGGGTCCTCTTTATTTTGCCTGGTATCTGGTGTATATTGTCTTGCCTTGCAGAGGGTGTTCTGGCCGGGGTTGAAGGGGTGCTCGCATCGTGTGATTGAGAGGGCCCTCGATCTATTCCTCCTCGCCTCTAGGGTGGGGAAGTGGGCTTCGACTACAGTCGAGGAGTTCGAGGAGGAGAGTGAGGGTGAGCAGGAAGAGTGGGACTGGTAGTAGTGTGCCAGTGCTCCTTGACTCTACATATCTGCTTCCTTGGGTTTACAGTATGCTAACGTTAAGGTAGTTAGGTTTTAGGGTCCTGGGAGGGTTTCAGGATTCGTGGAATATTTTGTATATTTGTACGTGTTCTTCCTTCTCCAGGAGGTAATGGTCGTCCTCTGGGTAGTATTTGGCTTTCCACGGGTCTCCGCCAGTAAAGCGTTCCATAGCCTCGATCGACTCCCATATAGTTATTAGAAGGAAGTGTGTAAAGTCCTCTTCATCCCTCCTGGAGAAGATCACCTTTCTCAGGCCGGGTACGCTCTTGTAATCTGGTACTGCCCGGTCGATGAGGAACTTTTCATACTCGTCGGCAACGCCTCTCGGAGTAACGCCGTGCCAGATCCTGACGAAGCCTGTCAACACGGGACACCGCGTATTGTGGCATAGGCACACACTATATATTCTGAGGGACCCTCTATGTATCGAGGGACGCTCACTGCTCCTCTGCTAGTGTTTGTAGGGAGGCTTCTATCATCACCTTCTCAGTCCTCGCCAGTCTCCTCGTGTCGAACCCCGGGTTCCACCTGCTACCGTAGAGCTCGTCTGACACCGCTACCACCACAGCCAGCCGAGCGCCCCGGTATCGAGCCACTGTCATCAAAGCCGTAGCCTCCATGTCCACGCTCAGAACCCCCTGCTTCGAATAGTCCTCGACCTTGTCCCTAGTCTCCCTGAATAGCGCGTCAGTACTCCATATACCTCCCCTCTCAACCCTAATCCTCCCCCTTCCAATCCTCTCAACAACCCGGTAGAGCCTCTCAGCCAGCATCTCGTCGGGCCTAGCAACTACACCCGGAGGCTCGTAGTGATAGCTCGTCCCCTCCTCCCTAAACCCCCACGCTGGCACCTGCATATCCCCTATCCTTAGCCTGGGGTGTATAGCACCCGCCAGCCCGGCCATGACGAAGAGCCTCCCTCCACCAGCAATTAGGACTTCCAGCCCCGCAGCCGCTGCCGGCGCGCCCCAGTAGGGGAGGGCTAGAAGCACTCTTACCCCCTTATAGAGGCCCTCTCCCATCCGATACAGTATCCCCGGGCGCCTCCAGGCTGTGTAGCCTTCTAGCATCCCCTTGGCCTTCCTGAACAGCCTGGGCGTGAATACTAGGAGAACCCTCTCGGGGACCCTCCCCATGCCCCCGCCGCTGGGTTTAATCACGGGCTCGCCCTTGCCTATCCGAAACAATTTGGGCTCCACCGCGGGTTTTCCCAGGCTCCACTTCTGGGGTGCCTATGCTAGTAGTATTATGGTTGCCGCTAGGAGTATGGCGAAGTAGGGCAGGGTGTACTTGTGGAATGTTGCCTGGTCTAGTCTTCCCAGGCGTAGCGTTATGATGTTGGCCATGGAGCCTATTACGAGGCCGACGCCGCCCAGGTTGACTCCTATCGCCAGGTACCTCCACTGGCTCCTTGGTATGTGGTCTATGAGTGTGATAGTCGCGGGCACGTTGCTGATTAGCTGGCTTAACACCGCCGACAACACTATGATCTCCACGCTACCTCCCGCCAGCGGTGACTGGCTCCAGCACCGCAGCAGGTGGGATACCTCCCTGAAGTCGATGAACATGAGCATGAATATCAGTATCAGCCTGTAGTCGAGCCCGTAGACGACCATCCTGTTGACAACCAAGTACACGGCGAGTGTGAGCGCCAGTCCATACGCCTGAAGGCCGAGCTGGGCGAGAATGATATCGGCTACCAGTAGGAGGAGCGAGGCGGTGAATAGGGGTTTATCGAGCCTCACACGGGGCAACATGCCCCTTCCCCCAACAGGGCTGGCCCTGGAGCGTCGATGGTGTATCGCCGAGTAGGCTACTAGGAGGAGGAGCGAGAGCGCGGAGAAAGGGGCCATCGCCCTTGTGAACTCCATGAAGCCCAGGTTGTAGCTGTGCCATATTATGATGTTCTGCGGGTTGCCGATCGGTGTCAGCGAGGAGCCGACGTTGGCCGCGATGGTGACTGCGGCAAGCAGGAAGTCGGCCCCGCCCAGGTAGCTTGACAGCGATAACGCGAATGGGATGAAGATGAAGAGAGCCGCGTCGTTCATAATGACCGCCGAGGCGAGCGCCGATAACGCGATCATAAACACATGTACCCGGAGACGGGAGTAGCCGGCCGACTCCACGAGCGCCACAGCGAGTCTATTGAAGACGCCTGAAAGCTCCAAGCCCCGTGAAACCATCATCAACGCCACTATCACAGACAACGTATCAAGGCTGAGATACTCCAGGGTCCTAGAAGGGAGACCCCTATCAACGACAAACAACGCCAGGTACAAGACCGCTAAGAGCGATAAAAGCCCCTCACCAGCAACCAGGGACCCGGCCCAACCAACAAAACCGCGAACACGGCCAGCACGAGTGCTAGAGGACACGCCTCCTCACTTCTTCAGTCAAGCCATAGTCAGGCACAATCTCTCCTCCATCACGCGACACCCTCACATGAGCAATGATAACATGCCTCCAAGCCAGGGGAACGGCCCAAGCGTCCTCCGGCTCCCGGAACTCGGCGGCCTCGACAACCCAGACCTCGCCAAGCACCCTCTCCATAACACCCCGTACCTCGTCCAAAGACAACTCCACGTTCCAGGCCCTGCCGGGCCGGCCCTTCGGCGAGGGCATGCGCAGGACTGGGTCGAAGTGGACCCTGTCGAGGGCGAAGTTCTGGTACATCAGGGGCACGTCGACGCTCACCTCGCCACGCGGGCCGCGGTGTACTATGGGAGGCCCAGCAACCACATATTCCAGGGCCCTCTTCACGGTCTCCACAGCCCTGCCAGCAGCATCGATATCGATGACGCTACCACGGCCAGGCCGGTCCTTCACGGGAGGAGGCCCAGGCAAGAGGCAACCACCATGGGAGGGAGGATGGCGATCCGCTATAAAGAAGTGTCTACGTGGAACAGCACAGGACCAGCGCTAGTATTATGAGCGTATAGGCTGTAGCAGTTATGACAGCTATTTTTACTGCCCTGTCTACGTCTGAGGGTGTCGGGTGCCTGGCTTCGGGGTTGATTATGTGGTGGCCGGGCTTCTCAAGTCTAACCCCTAGTGCACCGGCCATGGCGGCTATGGTGTGGCCCGCGTTGAGGCTCTCCGTGGACCCCCTCCACTTGGCCCAGGCGCGTAGTGCGCCGCGCAGGCTCCCGCCAGCCAGCGGGGATGCGAGTGCTATGAGTAGTGCTGTGAGCCTGGCGGGGATGTAGTTGAGTAGTGTATCGATGTGGGCCGAGGCCTTGCCCACCCTCTCGTACTCGGGAGTCCTGTAGCCTATAGCCCCATCGAGCGTATTGGCCACCCTCTGGAGCAGCGGGCCCAAGGGGCCGAGTAGAGGGTAGTATGAGATGGGCGAGGTGTACCCGTCGACTAGGTTCTCGGCCAGGGACTCGATGGCCGCCGACGCCACCAGCGGGGCGCCGAGCCGCCGGGTGGGCCTCCTCACTATCTCCCCCACGGTCGAGCGCGCCTCGTCTATGCGGCCCTCGGCTAGGCTTGAGGCTACGCGCCGGACAGTGTCTAGGAGGAGCTTGAGGGAGGCGGAGAACTTGAGGATTGCTATGGAGAGTGCGAGCCATAGCACGGGGTAGTGGCTGGCGAGGCATAGTGCTAGGGCTGCTGGCGCTAGGATTGATAGCGTCACTACGAGCCAGGCCATTACGCCGGCGGCTATGCCTGAGTAGGGCTTAGCTAGCCTCCTGGCCGCGAGGTAGGCGAGCCTCACCGGGTGTATCAGGTAGAGTATCCCGGAGTGCCGGGGGTATGCCAGGTCGAGGAGTAGGGCGGCTGCCAGGGCTATAGCCGAGTAGTGCGTTGCTGGCTGGCTACAGGGCGCCAAGACCTGCACCCGCGTGTAGGGCTATGGCTGCCAGGGCTAGGAGGATTGTCCTAGTGGCCTCGTAGGCGAACCCGGCTACGTCGCCGTTGACGAATCCCAGCCTATGCGAGGCGTCTCTAGCGGCTAGTATCGAGATGGGGAATGGCGCGGCTAGCACTACCAATAGTATCGTCGCGGAGGAGGTGCTGTGTAGTGCTGCTAGGGCTAGGAGGAGGCCTGTTATAGTGTAGGCGGCAATGTTGACCGCATGGTCCGCCCTGTCCATGTAGTCCTTGAAGAGGCCGCCCAGCCCCATATAGGGCTCCCTGGGCCCCACCGCTAAGACCATGTACATGGCCTCCGTCGAAGCCGTGTAGACCGCTGTGAACACTGCTAGGCACAGCACTGGGCACGGGCCCGGAGCGCTGGCCAGGGAGGCGATTTCCCCTGCGGAGGCCGCTGAGAGTATGAAGGTGGCCGCGATCCATACTATGGCGTGGGACCCCTTCCTGGGATCCTTCAAAACCCTCACAGCCCCCTCGCCGGAGAGCCTGGAGCCCAGGACGTCCAGGTAATCCGAGAAGCCGTCCAGGTGTATACCCCCAGTCACCAGGAGATGCACTACAAGATAGAAGGCTCCAGCCAAGACGCCCTCCACGCCGAAAACCGCCAACACGGCTAGGGCCAGCGACGCCAGGAGACCCTCCAAGGCCCCCACAAACGGTATCAGCGGGAAGGCACACGCTGCCCTCTCGATATCGCCCCCGCCCAGGGGGATCCCGGTCATAAACGCCAATAGGTCCCTAAAGCCGGCTAGACGCCGACAGGGTCCACGGGAGCTTCTATCACCCGGCACCCGCCACTCCCTCCAAGACCGCTCAACCGCCTAGAACGTCCTTGAAGGCCTCTAGAAGCACCTGGTTCTCGCGCCTCAGCCTCACCGAGACCCTGGAATGGTACGGTGTCAGGTACGTGAAGGAGCTCGCATCCCTAACATGCACGCCCCGCCTGTTGAGCTCGGCCTGGAGCCCTGGATGCCTGGCCTGTGGATGGTAGGCCAGTATGAAGGGCGCCATACTCCTGTACGCTACTACGCCTAGGGACGCTAGCGCCTCCCCCAGCCAGGCCGCCTCCCGCCTTATCAAGCCACGGGCCCTCTCGATGTGGCCCCTCGTCTCCTCCCGGTGGATCGTTAGCGCCTCCACCGTTATCCTCGATGCCAGGGTGTTTACGTTCCAAGGCTGCCTCGCGGCCTCCAGGAACCCGGCCAGCCTATTGTCCCGGGTGTATGCGAATCCAATCCTCAGGCCTGGGACTGCCAGGGACTTGGTTAGGCTCCTCACAACCACTATGTTATCGGGCGCCCTGCCCAGCAGGGAGTACCCGTCGATCGGGGCTAGATCCATGAACGCCTCATCCAGCAGAACCACGCCCCCCTCCATGCACTCGGCGATCTCAGCTATGGCCTTAGGGCTTGCGAGTGACCCCGTGGGGTTATCCGGGTTTGATAACAGCAGGAGGGACCCTCTCCTCAGGCCGCCCGGGATACTGCACACGAGGGAGGGGTCGAAGACGTACTCTCCACGTCGGCGTCCTAGCGGGACTGTTATCCATGGAATGCCCAGCCTGGTGGCCGTGAAGCCGTGGTCGCCGAATGTAGGCTCTATGCTCACCAGTGTCTTGGGCTTGAAGGCTGTTAATGCTAGTTGGAGGGCCTCCGCTGCTCCGTTGAGCGGTACGACAAGCCCAGGGTCTATCTCGTAGTAGTTGGCCACCGCCTCCCTGAACTCCTTGTAGCTGTAGTCCGGGTACTTGAGGCCCGAGTCGAGCGCCAGCCTGGATATCGCTTCTGCTATCGCCGGGGGCGGGCCTAGGGGGTTGAGGGGCGTGCTGAAGTCTAGGACTCCCCGCGGCGGCTTCCCGCCGTGGCTCCTTATGTGCATTCCTCTTCGGCCTCCTCTAGGTCTCTTGGAGTGTCCACGTCTATGAAGGCCGAGGCGCGTGGGTACTCTATGTCCCACCAGGAGCCGCCGCGGTCTTTGAACAGGGATATGCCGGTCGGCCCCTTGCTGGTGACTAGGTTGACCACGCTTCCAGGCGCCGCTATAGCC
>WWDN01000032.1:0-3339 GCA_035615875.1 Thermodiscus sp.
ATCATTCCCAGTGATGAGGAAAGTGAGGGTTAGCCCGGGCCTCATAAGAGACTACATTGATTGGAGTAGCGAGGGCGGTCGAGCGAGAGCCAGAGGCCATCGGCGAGCCTAGCCACGGTTTGCTACTCGTCATCCCGCCCTTTAGTACAGCAGACGCTCCTAGGAGGGATAAATAGTGGCCGAGGCTCCCTGGGTCCTCGTAGGGGGCCTAGGCTTTATCGGGGAGCACTTGGCTCACAGGCTACGACAACTGGGCCTCGACGTAGTGGTTCTAGCCAGAAGGAGGAGCATCAAGAAGAGGGGGCGCCTGGCTAGGAGGCTGGAGAAGGCCGGGGTACGACTCGCCTCCTCCCAGCGAGACTTCATCGGCGAGGAGGATATCGAAAATCTTTCTCCCGCCGTGGTCTATCACTTGGCAGGTAAGGCCTCGGGCTCTTGGAGGGTGCAGTGGGAGGCGCATGTCGGCCTCGCAGAGCGAGTAGTCCGGGCTGCTACACGTGTAGGCGCTAGGATTGTGTACGTTAGCAGTATAGCGGTGGCGTCAGACGCCGCAAAGGCGCCTCCTGGCGAGGTTATCACCGAATACGATATCCCGCCCGGGCCCGAAGCCGCTTTTGAGACTATACATGCTGAAACCAAAGCTGCTGGCGAACGCGTAGTTTCATCCAGTGGTGGTAAGTGGGTTATAGCTAGGCCAGGCCTTGTCTACGGGCCTGGAGAAGTTCATAGCGAGGTTAAGCTCCTTAGGACTGCCGCTAAGTTAAGGGTTATCCCAGTCTCTAGGCTAGTACCCATTGTCCACGTTGTTGACGTAGCTGATGTTCTCTCGATGGCGGGTCATGGCGGCCTCGACGGTATGGTTATCCACCTAGTCTCGAATTACACTCTTGGGGACCTCGCAGGTCAGCTTTGCAGTGGCAGATGCCTGAGAGCTAGCGTTGACAAGCTATTATCGCTAGGACGACTAGCTCCTAGATCCAGTAAGCTGAGGCTGGCCTGGAGCCTAGTCCGGAGAAAGTACCGGTATCGGAGCCGGGTGCTCCGCGCCTACTCGTGGAGGCTGGGCCCTGTCTAGGGGATTCTCCCGGCTAGGACTAGCTCTGCGATCTCAGCGAAGCCCGAGCCCCCAGGCTTCGAGGCTATGTAGTTGGCTACTCTCTTCACGGCTTCGTCAGCGTCTGCCGGGCACGCTGAATAGCCCGCCTCTTCTAGGAGGGGAAGGTCGTTCCCACCGTCTCCGACGGCTAGAACTTCTCCCGGCTCTAGTCCGAGCATTTCCATGACCTTGCGGAGTCCTTGGTCCTTTCCTCCCTGGCTGGGTAGTATGTGTATAGCGTAGCCCGAGTCGAAGGCTTTGTAGCCCTTCTCGCGGGCTAGTAGAATTCCCTTTTCACGGGCTTCTCTCGAGGCTGGCGGGTAGAAGGCTAGGTCGTGATGCCTGTAGATGTTCTGCCAGCTCTCCCTGAAGCCTAGTCTTAGTAACTCGTCTATTAGATCCTGGCCCGGCCTTCCTCTGCATATATGATATCGCTCGCCTTTGTAGAATATGACGCAGCCGTTCTCAGCGATCGAGGGACCCCTAGCGCCTATGTACCGGGCTAAACCGGCTGTTACTGGCACACTATTGCCGGAGACTAGGGAGACAGTTATCCCATTCTCTTCTAGCTTCCTGATGGCTTCTATTGCTTCCTGGCTTAAGAGGAGGTTTCCCCTGTGGAGTGTTATAGTGCCGTCTATGTCCGTAGCCACTAGGCGTATCGCCACGACTATGCCCGCCCCTTACTTTTGGAAGGGTGTCCCATTTATGCTAGAGGCTAGTATCTCTCAGGTGGTGGCTAGCGTGTCGGGAGAGGCGTTTAACTGGCACTGGTTCATCGAGTGGGGGACCCCTACTAGCGCGCACATGTATGGCGTTAAGAGAGTGCTCTACCAGGGTAGGTCCAAGTACCAGGATATCATGGTTGCAGAGCTCTACGATGTAGGGAAAGCCTTGATACTTGACGGTAAGACGCAGTCCTCCATATATGATGAGTTCGTATACCACGAGGCCCTAGTACACCCGGCTATGATACTGCACGGATCGCCGGAGAAAGTCCTAATCTTAGGCGGGGGTGAGGGGGCTACCGCCAGGGAAGTTCTACGGTTCAAGAGCGTGAAGAGGGTTGTAATGGTTGATATCGACGACGAAGTAATACGGGTGGCTAAGGAGTATCTACCTGAGTGGCATCAAGGCGCCTTCGACGACCCTAGGCTGGAACTACTCATTATGGACGGATTGAAATACGTTGAGGAAGCGTCCGAGAAGTTCGACGTTATAATAGCCGACCTAGCCGACCCGCTAGAGGCTGGCCCCGCCTATAAGCTCTACACCAAGGAGTACTATGAGAAACTGAAGAACCTCTTAAATCCGGGAGGAGTATTCGTCACGCAAGCGACGAGCCCGACCCTAACAACCTATACCCACGCTGTGATACTCAACACTATTAGGTCGGTATTCAAGTATGCCCTACCATACCAGGCCTATGTTAAAAGCTTCGACTCCACCTGGGGATTCGTCCTGGCATCCGATGATAAGGACCCTGCAAACCTAACACCGGAGGAGATCGACGCCTACCTAGCCGAGAATGTTAAGGGGGAGAACAAGTTCTACGAGGGAGCAGTACATGTCGCAATGTTCACATTCCCCAAATACCTGAGGAAAAAAATCGAGGAGGTCAGGGACGTGGCTACCATCGATAATCCAGTCTTTATGCCAGCCTAGTCTCTCTTCCCTTTTATCGCGTGATATATTCGTGTGTAGTCCGAGTTGGCGTAGCCTATCCTGCTCGCAGTCCTATACATAGCGTGGGTTCCGGCAGTTGCTGGCTGGGGTATGTCGAAGGGGTATCCCGCGCGGAGGGCGTACTCGAGGTCCTTCATCGCCATTCGTAGGGTGAACGAGGCGGGCTCGCCGGGGTCCCTCCTCATCCTGGGAATGTATTTCTCGGCTGCGGCCGCGAAGACAGTTCTCGAGAGCACGTCTTTGAAGGTTTCGGGATCTACTCCGTAGGACTCGGCCAGTATCGTGGACTCGGCGAGGAGTTCGACCGTTCCGATTAGTAGAGAGTTGAAGGCTAGCTTCAGGCCTGCCGCCTTAGCAGTATCCTCCCCTAGTATTATTAGCTCGCCTGCCAGGTCTTCGAGTACAGGCCTTGCAGTGTTGAGGCAGATTCTCTCCCCAGCTGCTACGAATAGCGCCTTCCCGGACCTGACAGCTGAGGGTCCCCCTAGAACTGGCGCCTCCACGTAGCATCCTCCTAGTGCTTTCACGAAGCCCTCATACCTCTTGGAGGCCTGCGG
>WWDN01000033.1:0-5009 GCA_035615875.1 Thermodiscus sp.
ATCATTGACATTGGCCTGGGGTAGCCTCTCAGTAGGCTCGCCCGCTTGTCTAGCTTGAAGGGGTCTATGTTGACCATGGCCCCGTGGCTGTCCGCTACAACGACCTCCACGGCCCCCTGCCTGTATAGCTCGTCTACTACAACGTTGGTGATATGGGTCATTATCTCGCGGAGCTCCCCGTACAGGCTGTCGCCCGGGGACATCATGTACCTGCTGGGGACCCAGGGCATGCCCTCCGCATCCACCGATACGTAGAACTTCAAGGCCCTGCCGCCACCCGGTTAGGCAATGTGTTGCGCCTGCGGGGTAATTAACGCGGAGGGGGATGCGGGGCCCCGGGTAAATATAAGTACCCTTGATAACCCAATTATATTGAGTATCTGGGGTGACGTTGAAGTGATACTCTTCGACTGGGGCACATACAACGGGCTCTCGAAGCTCCCCCTCGCGGCCACCCTAGGCATGAAGCTCACAGAGATACCCCCCTACGACTTCTCGAAGCGTGGAAGGGGAGAGGACTACTTCCGCCAGTACGCCGCCTTCGCCAAGGAGGCATTCACGACCATAACAGCCCACGCCCCCTACTACAACGTCGTGAGCCGGGATAGGCAGGTGATGGAGCGGTCCTGGAAAGCCCTGCTAGCCGCGGTGGAGAAGGCCAAGCTGGCGGGGGCCGAGATCTTCAACCTACACCTAGGGTGGCGCGCCTTCATGGACCATAGAGACGTGGAGTACGCCGGAGAACTCCTCAAGAAGCTGGCGGACGCCGCGTCACCCAGCATGATGATAAGCGTGGAGGTACCCTACACCCGGAGGATGATCGGGCTCTGGGACGAGGTAAGGGAGCTCCGCGAGATAGTGGGGGAGGACAGGCTCATAGTATCGGTCCAGCTGGAGAACGCGTGGATGCTTGAGACGGGTGCAAGCGAGACCGGGGACTTCGAGGCCGCGAACAAGATGGCCACGGAGGAATTCTGGCTCGACATACTGGAGAAGACGCTCAAGCTATCGAGCAAGTTCGTGAGCCTCCGCTTCAGCCAGGTGATCGGGTTTGCCCTAGGCTCCAGGGTCCTGAAGAAGAGGGTCCCCCTGGGCAAGGGCTACCCAGACCTAGACCCTCTAGCCAGGGCCCTCGCCAGGTTCATGGTCGAGAGGGTCCGCGGGCGCGGGCTCAAGCTTAGGATGCACGTGATCTACACGGGAATCCCCCAGACCAAGTACAGGGACACCATACACCTATACGCGGCGGTGATGAAGGAAGCCGTAAACCACCTATAGCCCCCGCCTCAACAACCCTCCCAAGGGACTTGGGCGAAGGAGGAAGAGATGCTCAAGCCGAGGGACTACCAGGTCGAGGCATACAAGTGGGCCCTCGCCAAGAAGCGGGCAGTCGTATGCATGCCCACGGGCACGGGGAAAACCCTAGTAGCAGGGCTATGGATCAAGGAGCTAGTGCAGAGGGGCCTCGCCAGGAAGGTGCTCCTGCTGGAGCCAACACGATTCCTAGTCGAGCAGACAGCCCGCTTCCTCCGGGCCAAGGTAGGGCTAGACGCTAGGCCGCTCCACGGGAGCCTCCCAGTAGTGCTCAGGTCGAGGGCCTGGGAAGCCAGGGTAGTCGTGGCCACGCCCGAGGTTATCGTATCCGAGTGGAGCAGGTTCACCCGGGAGGGCTTCGACGCCCTCGTAGTAGACGAGTGCCACCACACGACGGGACAGGACCCCTACAAGGTGGTCGTCCGCAACTACGACTTCAAGTACAGGCTCGGCCTGACCGCGCTCGTACCACGCTCCAGGAAGAGCGAGGTAGAATCCTACATCGGGGAGGTCAGGTGCTGGGACTGGACGCACCCATCGATAGCAAAGTACATGCCCCAGTGGGCAGCCGAGATATACGAGGCCCCCTTCAACAGCGTGGAGAGGAGGCTCTACGAGTCAATGGAAGCGCTGTGGGAGGAGTTGCACGGCGCCGAACGAGCCCTCCTGGGAAACGCTATAAGATGGTATGCCAGGGATGGAGCCGCCGCCCTGAGGGAAACCCTGTCCCGCAGCGCCAGGTTGAGGAGGCTGCTGGGGGGCCTGGCGGACCTTGCATTCGACCCGGGAGTCAGGGACCTCCACAAGCTAGGCGTCCTCACTAGGATCCTGGAGGACCACGAGGGGTTCAATAAGGCCATTGTCTTCGTGGACAGGGTGGTGGTCGCCGACCTCATACACAGGAGCCTACCCGGCTATAGGACCTCGCTCATACTCGGTCGTAGACGCGTGGAGCCACGTAGGGCTCTTGAAATGGCTCGTAGGAGTGATACGAGGGTGGTTATCGCCTCCAGCGCGGGGGAGGAGGGAATTGACCTGCCGGAGGTCGACTTGCTGGTCCTGTGGAGCAATACTGCCAGCCCCTTGAGGTTCGTGCAGAGGCTCGGCAGGCTCCTCCGGCCCAAGCGTGGAGGGGGGCAGAAGTATGTCGCTTTCATCGTCACCCCAGACACCGTCGACGTGGATAGCTTGATCGACGGTATAGTGGAGGCCGGCAGGGCGGGCGTGTATGTCCCGGTGGAGGCCAGCACAGTCAGGTACCTGGTCGAGATCAGCAGGAGGAGGAAGGTCCTAGACGTACTCTACGAGAGGCCCATGACCGTGGACCTCATAGCCCAGGCACTACAGGCCAGAAACACTGGGAGGATCGAGGCCTGGCTCAGGTGGCTCGGCAACAGGGGCTATGTGGCGTACATATACACGCCCTACGGCAGGGTCTACTTCCTACCAGCACAAATAGACCAGCTCTACAAACACTACACCAGCTCCCTAACCCCCAAACCCAACGTGAAGGCAACAATAACACCACTGTGCGACAAGGCCAAGCCCAAGCCAGTAAAATACGCGGACTACGAGAGAGCACTGAACCACCTAACGAGAACCCTGGAGAAGTGCGGCGGGCTCAAGGCGGTCAGGGCCTCGGTGCTATCCCATGCCCGGGGACTAGTGAGGATGCGCAACCTATCCTACAACTACCTCGTAACAGACAACAGGCTCGTAAAGGTGATAGTAGACAACATCTACTCAGACCCAGCGACGCCCTAGGAGGAGGCGGGCCACACTGCTAACAGGCAACGCAACCTGCGGCACCCCACTCAGCTACGACCACAACCTACTAGAACAGATACCACCCATACTAGGAGAGACCTGCAGGCTCATAAAGAGGCTCACAGCCCCAGCCGAGAGACTCTACATAAGAGTCAACACCCTGAAAACGACGACCGAGGAATACCTGGAGGCCGCCCGCCTCCACGGAGCCCAACTCAGACGCGACGAGGAGATACCAGAGGCCCTATGGGCCCAGGTAGAGGGACCCCTGCCCTTCACGATATACGATAAGAGGGTAGTAGCCGATAAGAGGGCCTCCGAGAACGTGCTTATGGGAAGCGACCTCTACGTGCCAGGAGTCCTGAAAGCCAGCGGGATAGCCCGGGGTGACAGGGTAACCGTCTACTCCCCCAACAACATACCCCTGGGAAGCGGAGTCGCCATGATAGATTCGAAGACCCTACACGAGCTCAAGAAGAAGGCCCACAGGGGGGCTAGACTAGGGGTATTCGTTAAGCTCACGGAACCCATGTACAAGAGCGTAAGGGTCGCAGAGCTACCCGGAGCCCGGGAAGGCCTAGTCTACGGCCAGAGCCTCCCCAGCATGTACGTGGCGAGGCTCCTAGACCCAAGGCCGGGGGAGAAGGTGATAGACCTCACAGCAGCGCCAGGCGGCAAGGTCTCCCACGTAGCCCAGCTGGCGGGCAGAGACTCGGTGATTGTTGCTGTGGATAGGAGGAGTAAGGTCGAGAGGCTCAGGAAGACCCTGGAAACCCTAGGCATCGACTGGGTGAGGGTCCTCGGCGCCGACTCCCGGTACCTCCACGTGGACCATCCATCCCTCCAGGAATCCTTCGACAAGGCGCTACTAGACCCCCCCTGCAGCAACCTGGGCGTCATACCAAAGGTCATGGACGAGAGGAGCCACAGGGACTCAAGGAACCTAGCCCTCTACCAGTACCAGCTGGCCAAGGCGGCCTCCAAACTCCTACGGAAGAACGGCCTGCTAGCTTACAGTGTATGCACGCTGACCTATACGGAGGCCGAAGCCCAGGCCCAGAGGATAGCGGAGGAACTAGGATTCGAGGTACTCGCACCGCCAAAATGGGCCAGGAAACCATTAAGGACCAGCCACGGCCTATGGTTCTCTCCGCTACATCACGGAGTAACGGGATTCTATATAAGCATACTAAAGAAGAAATAACATAGTTATTTTATTGCTATCGTCCTGTAGATCTCGGCCAGCCTAGGTAGTACTTGCTCTATGCCTGGCCTTTCGAGGGGGTCCTTGGCTAGCATCAGCCTAAGCAGTCCCTGGAGCCTCGGATCCCGTATCTCCGCGAGCTTCTCGTCGGCCTCCGTGTACTCCTCCCCGTCGACAGTGTCTCCGGTTGCGAGGTAGAGTATGAGGTTTCCGAGCTGGTAGACGTCTATCCTGTTCTCAAGCCCAGCCGCCTTAGCCCTCTCCCTCAGGTCACTGAACACCTGCTCGGGTGCCCGGAAGCCCAGCGTGTACTGCCTCGGCATAGCGCTCCTACTACTCTTAGATAATAGGCGGACTAGGCCCGAGAAGTCCCCGACCTTAGCCCACCGCTCCCCGCCTATGAATACGTTGCCAGGCTTGATATCCCCATGAACCAGCCCCCGAGAGTGTATGTAGCGGAGGGCATCGCCCACCTGCAACCCGACAAGCAACGCAACCCCCAGGCTCGGATCCCAACCCCTCTCCAACTGCCACTCAAGGCTACCATACGGGGCGTACTCGTAGACGAGCAACGGTATATGCCTATGGTAGCCGACAAGCCTAACTATATGCGGGTGCCTCAGCAAGCCCAAGGCCTCCGCCTTCTCGACGAGCCTCTCCATGAACCTTACCGAGACACTTGGAACCTCTCCTCCCTCAACCACGGATTCAAAGCCCCAGGGAA